>DATIOK010000190.1:0-14671 GCA_035473255.1 Gaiellales bacterium | reverse complement strand
ACCGCCGCGGCGGCGGCGATCGCGACGACGCCCGCGAGCGGCCAGCGGCGTGACCATCCGCGCGAGCGGCGTGGCGCCTGCCGGGTCCTGGAATAGTCGAATGGCGCGAATCTGTTTATCGGCCGCGAGCCTGGTTGCGCCATCCGTCCAGGCCGGCGTCGCGGATCCCGGCTCGCCGGCCTCGACCCGGCGGGTGCCACGCCGCTCGCGCGGATGGTCACGCCGCTGGCCGCTCGCGGGCGTCGTCGCGATCGCCGCCGCCGCGGCGGTCGCGCTGACCATCACCGTCACGTCCCCGTCCGGCGGCCACTCCGGGTTCCAGCGCATCGCGACCCTGACCGGCGCCGGCAACGCCTCCGGCTACGTCGCCGTCGGACGCCCCGATGGTGCCGTAGAACCGGTCGTCGTGTCCATCAGCCATCTCGACCCGGCGCCTGGCGACCAGTACTACGAGATCTGGTTCAAGACCGGTGGCCACGAGGTGCCGGGAGTCGCCTTCAACGCCGGCTCGAACGGCACCGCCGAAGTCCACATCAGCGCCCCGACCACCACGAAGTGGGAGCGATGCTGGATCACCCGCCAGTCCATATCTGATCCCGGCGCCTCCACCATCGTCATGCGCGCCACCCCGACCCTGCATTCGACCTGAGGTCGTTGCACACTTTTCAAGCATATGCTTGAATACATTGGTATGGATTCCGGCGTGGTCGTCCCTTCGCCGCTCGGCTTTTCATCACCCAGAGCACCGTCGAGTACCACCTGCGCGAGGCATTCCGGAAGCTCGATGTGAAGTCGCGCACCCAGCTCGCACGCCGCATCTCATAGGTCCGGGGGGCCCTGCCTTCAGGAGGCGGGAGTTCGATCGGGGGCCGAGTGGACCGCGTGAGAGGATGCGGCAGTGACGACCGCTGAGACCCAGCGCCGCGGCATCAGCCGCTGGCTCCCCATCGTCACCTGGCTGCCCCGCTACGACCGCGCATTCCTGCGCGGCGACGTTGCTGCGGGGATCGCGGTGACCGCGCTGATCGTCCCCAAGAACCTGGGGTATGCGGGCATCGCCGGCGTGCCGCTGCAGAACGGGCTGTACGCGGCGGCGGCGGGCGCGATCCTGTACGCCCTGTTCGGCACTTCCCAGCAGATCTCGACCGGGCCGAGTTCATCCCTTGCCGCGGTTGCCGGCGGAGCGGTGCTGCTGACCGGGCTGGGCGGGCAGCAGGCGGCGGAGCTGGTGGCCGCGATCACGCTCGTCACAGGGGCGCTGTTCCTGCTCCTGGCCGTCTTTCGGCTGGGATGGATCGCGCGGTTTCTGTCCAAGCCGGTGATCACCGGCTTCCTGGCAGGGGCGGCCGTGGACGTGGTGATCGGCGAGCTGCCGAAGCTTACGGGAACGACGGCCGACGGGGTAAACGCCTGGCGGGAGCTGGCCTCGTGGGTCGGCTCGCTGGGCGACACCCACGGGACGACCCTGCTAGTCGGCGCCGTAGCGCTGGGCGTGATCCTGGCGCTGCGGTTTCGCGCGCCCGCCGTCCCGGGCGCCCTGGTGCTGGTGGCCGGCGGCATCATCGCCGCGCGCGTGTTCGACCTCGGCGGGCACGGGGTCGATCTGGTCGGGCACGTCCCGCGCGGGCTGCCGGCGCCACAGCTCCCGAGCGCCGACCTGTTCCGCGAGCGGTACGCCACCATCGGCGTCGCCGCGGGGGCGCTGCTGCTGATCGGCTTCTCCCAGACCGCCGGGGACGCACGCGCCTTCGCCACCCGGCACAGGTACCGGATCGATATCGACCAGGAGTCGGTGGCACAGGGCATGGCCAACGTCGGCTCGGGCGTGCTCCAGGGCATGCCGGTTTCGACCAGCCTCTCCGCCAGCTCCCTGAACGAGTCGGCCGGAGCACGCACGCCAGTCGCCTCGCTGGTCACCGGCGCGCTGGTGGTGCTCACGCTGATCGTGCTGGCACCGCTGTTCTCGGATCTGCCGAAGGCGGTGCTGGGTGCGGTGATCATCGACGCCGTCGTGTTCGGGATGATCGACCTGCCGGAGTTCCGCCGGCTGCGCCGGGTCACCCCGTTCGACTTCTGGATCGCCATCGCCGCCTTCGTCGGCGTGCTGTCGGTGGGCGTCCTGGCCGGCGTCGTGGTCGGCGTGGTGCTGTCACTCGGCTGGCTCGTCTACGTCGCCACCAATCCGCCTATGCCGCTGCTCGGCCGCGAGGCCGGTACGCAGGTGTTCCGTGACCTCGACGAGCACCCCGGCGACGAGACGTTCCCGGGCATCGTCGTGCTGCGAATGGACAGCGGCGTGTTCTTCGCGACCGCCCAGGCGCTCGATGACCGCGTCCGCGACCTGATCGAGGCCGCGCCCGACGGGCTGACCGGGGTGGTGCTCGACCTCGAGGCGGTGCCCTTCATCGACTCCCAGGGCTCCGAGCAGCTGACCCAGATCCATCAGCTGCTGCAGACTCGCGGTGTCACGCTGCGACTCGCGCGCGTCAAGCCCCAGGTGCTGGCCGTGCTCCGGCGAGACGGTGTGATCGACCGGATCGGCGCCGACCACGTGCACGGCAACATCCACCGTGCGGTGGAGGCGCAGCGTGCCGCCGAGAACGCCGGTCAGCCGGCGACGTAGGCGTGCTCACGGGTCCTGGAGCAGCCCAAGCACGTTGCCGTCGGGGTCGGTGACCGTGGCCACCAGCCGGCCGCCACCGACGTCGCGCGGCGGATCCTTCACGCTGGCACCCGCGGCGGTCACCTCGGCCAGCTTCGCCTCGATATCCGCGACGTGCCAGTAGGCCACCGGTGAGGTCATTCCCTCCTGCCCGCCGCCCGGCACCAGCCCGATCTGCTGGCCGGCGGCGTCGAAGCCGACGTAGTACGGCGCGTCCGCCTGCGGCTGGATCCCGAGCAGCGCGGCGTAGACCGGCTTGGCCTTCTCCAGGTCGGACACCGGATGCAGCACAGTCTTGATTCCCTGGTTGGACGAGTCCGTCATGTCACTCCTTGGGTCGTGGGCCGCTAGTAGATGTGGAGCTTTTCGAGCGTTGCGAACGTGTCGTCGACGGTCTCGAACAGATCCTTGTTGTGCTTGATCATCTTGCTGCGCATGTACACGCGAAGCCACTGCTTGTACATGTGAAGCTCGTAGCGATCGAACATGTCTCTCAGTGGCAGGTCACGCTGTGCGATCAGCCCGGCCAGAAACATCGCACACTCGAAGCCCAGCGATATCGACTGGAAGTACGGTGAGCCGATCGCCGAGTCGCCGAGCAGGAACACCGGCGAGCTCGAGAACGGGTGGTCGCCGGGGCCGGACGTCAGCCAGCGCCGGCTGGTCGCGTTGCGGGCCCGGTACAGGTTCAGGGGTATCCGCACGATCTCGAGGTCGCCGAGCAGCTCGCCGTTGGTCTCCAGCTTGACCTTGTCGATGAAGCGATCCATCGACTCGGCCACCCCTGGGAAGTGATCGCGCGGCCACTCGCCGTCGAATCGCGGCGGCATCGCCTCGTAGTCCTCGGCGCTGATGTTGACGATGCCGGTTACGTGGCTGATGCTGCCGTCGTAGTAGGTGCGGTGCACCGCGGGAATGAACTTGTAGCGGGTGTTGTCGACGTTCTTGTAGTACTTGCAGTACTCGTTGCACTCATATGACTGCCCGTAGAGAAACGTGATGACGAGCGCGTACTCGAGCCTGATGTTGAGCGTGTTCGCATCGCCATCCCCGGCCGGGCCGGGCACGAGGTGGCTTCGCAGCAGCGACGAGCAGCCCGTGCAGTCGATGAGCACGTCGCCAGGCTCGAGCATCGCAGCCGCGTCGTCGAATGTGACAACCGCCGCGGTGCGCTGGACGTTGCCCGTCGCACGGGCATCGATCAGATCGCTGATCGCGCGCTCGATCGAGTTGAGCGGACAGAACCCCTGTGACCATTCCTGGAGCAACATCATCAGGTCCGGGGGAATCGACCGCCTGAAGGCCAGGCTCTCGTCGAGCTCCGGAGGATCGAACACGGCCTCGACGGTCTCTCCGTCGATGTGGTCGTCGCGGTAGCTCTCGACCGAATCCGCCACGAGGTACGACGCCAGCCGCACCATGCGCGTGCGGGTGTACTCGCGCCGCTTCTCGTACAGATGGACGGAAACCCCCTCCATCGACTGAAGCAGTGCCGTCAGCATCAGGCCCACGGGCCCCGCGCCGACGACGTGGATTCGCCTCTCCGAGAGCCCTGTCATGCTCACCCCGCTTCCGGTGGTTCGATTCCGTCCCGGAGCTTCTCGAGCAGCTCCGCCAGCTGCGCCGTCTCCTCGTCGGTGAGGTGGGAGCGCAGCCGGCGGTCGTGAGCCGCCGCCACCTGCCGCAGCCGCGCGAACAGCTCCTCCCCGGCTTCGGTCAGCGCCACCTGCTGGCCCCGGCGGTTTCCGGCGTCGCGCCAGCGGTGGACGAGGCCCTGCTGCTCGAGCGCATTCAGGTGATGGGTGAGGGTGGCCGCGGAGATGCCCATTGCCTCGGCCATCCGCGACTGCGTTCCCCACTGCTGAGAGCGCACCAGCAACAGCACCTGCCACGCGGAGGCCGAGCCGCCGGCCTCGGCCATCGCCCGCTCGAAGGCGTTTGAGACGACCCTGGACGTGCGGGTCAGGCGCAATCCGATCGGCGGGAGGAGGGAAGGCCGGCTCACCTGCCGATGATATCAGATTAGATTTGACATCGAATGATTAGATATCTAATCTACCTCTGTGACGAACGACCCGACCACCCGATCGGTGCCCTCCCTGGCCGTGCCATTCGCCGCGATCGTGCTGGCGATGCTGCCGGCGGTGCTCGATCAGACGATCCTGTCCACCGCGCTGCCCACCATCGCTCTTGACCTCGGTAGCGTCACCGACGTGGCCTGGCTGGTCACCGCCTACGTGGTCGCCGCCGCCGCGAGCACGCCGCTGTGGGGCAAGCTGGGCGATCGGCACGGGCGCAAGCGCCTGCTCGAGATTTCCCTGGGCCTGTTTCTGGCGGCCTCCGCGCTCTGCGGCGCCGCGCCCGGCATTGCGGCGCTGATCGTCGCCCGCGCCGCCCAGGGCGTCGCCGCCGGCGGCCTCATGACCCTCGCCATGGCCGCCGTCGGCGACCTGGTGTCGCCGCGCGAGCGGGCACGGTACCAGGGGTACATCGCGGCCACGTTCGCGGCCGCCACCGTGGCCGGGCCACTGGTGGGGGGCGTGATCGTCCAGCACCTCGGCTGGCGCTGGGTGTTCTGCGTGAACATCCCGATCGGCCTGGCGGCGCTGGCCGGGCTGCGCGTGCGTCTGCCGGCTCCGCGCGCCGAGGCTGCTCGCCACGCGCTCGACGTCCTGGGCGCGGCCCTGCTCGCCGCCGCGACGGCCGGCTTCATACTGATCTGTGTCTGGGGCGGCCGCCATTATCCCTGGGGGTCGCCCGAGATCCTGGCGCTGGGCGGACTCACCGGCGCCCTTGCGCTCGCGCTCGTCCTCTGGGAGCGGCGCGCCGCCGATCCGATCGTCCCCGTCGAGCTGCTCCGCACCCGCACCATGGCGATCGCCTGTTCGGCCCTGTTCCTGACCACGGCCGCCCTGTTTGCGGTCAACGTGTTCGTGCCGCTCTACCTGCAGACCACGACCGGCGCGACCCCGACGCAGGCCGGGCTGCTGCTGGTGCCGATGATGCTGGGCATCACCGCCTCGACCAACCTGGCGGGACGCGGCATCTCCCGCACCGGCCGCTACAAGCGGTACCCCGTCGCCGGCGCGGCGCTGATGACCGTCGCGCTGATCGAGCTGGCCGCCGTTGCCGGCAGCCCATCTCGGCCCACGATCGGGATCGGCCTGGCCGCCTTCGGCCTCGGCTTCGGCATGGTCGGCCAGGTGCTCATCGTCGCCGTCCAGAATGCCGTGGATCGCGGCCGCCTTGGCGTCGCCATGGCCGCGACCAGCTTCTCGCGTGGCCTCGGCGGTGCCGTCGGCGCGGCGCTGCTGGGAGCCGTCTTCGCGTCCCGAGTGGCGGGGTCCACGGCACCCGCCGTGACGCGCGCCGACGTGATCGACGGCGTGCAGACGGTCTTCATCGCCGCCGCACCGCTGGCAGCGCTGGCGCTCGCGGCCGTACTGCTGCTCCAAGAGCTGCCGCTACACGGCCGTGAGCCCACGACACCACCGCCACCCGTACCGAAAGGACCGACATGGCAGACAACGACCGAAGCAACGACCGCAACCGGGGACCGCGCGACCGCAGCCTCCGCGCCGGGGACGGCGACCGCGAGGCCTTCGCGGCCATCCTCCGCGAACAACATCTAGAGGGCCGGCTCGACGGCGACGAGTTCCAGGAACGCCTCGACGCCTGCATGGCGGCCAAGACGTACGCCGATCTCGACCGGCTCGTGACCGACCTGCCCGGTGGCGAACCGGCCGGAGCGCGGCCAACGGGTCGCCGCGCGTGGCGCCCGCGGCCGTGGCCGTTCCCGCTGCTGCCGCTGGCGCTGATCGCAGCGATCGTGATCGGCACCGGCCACCACCTCTGGTTCCTGATCCCGCTGGTGGTGTTCTTCGTGATCCGCCCGCTGATCTGGCGCTCCTGGGGCTGGGGCGTCTGGGGCTGCGGCCCGCGCCGATCGTGAGCTACACCTGCCCCGGGTAGAACCCCAGCCGGGACAGCGGCTCCACGATCTCGTACTCCTCGTAGGAGAGGTGCGACAGCAGGGCGTCGGTGAGGAAGTCGATCGCCGACTGGATGCCCTCGTAGCTGTCGGGCTGGTTGATGTGGTCGACCAGGGCGCGGTCGACGGCGTGGACGGCATCGTGGATGGTCAGGTGCTCGTCGGCGAGGCGGTCGATCACGGGCGACAGCGCCGGCTCGCTGCGCACGAGGTGGGGGAAGATCGCGTCGTCCTCGAGCCCGTGGTGCTGCGTCACGGCGCCGCAGTACCGGGCGCAGAACGCGCCCAGCGTCCAGTCGTTCTGCCGCAGCGCCATGTCGTTCAGGGCGGCCCTGGCGTCGCCCGCACCAAGCGCGCCCTCGCGCACCTGGGTCAGCACCGAGCGCAGCTCGCCCAGCTCGGTGCGCAGCATGTCGTGAACGTCGATCAGGTGCTGGCCGACCAGCCGCCCGCGTCTGGTGTAGCCGACGTCAGGCCCGGAGCGCTCACGGTGCGGGCGCTCGGTCTCGTCCCAGGGCGGGGTGGACGACAGGCGGATTCCGTCGTCGGGCGTGGGCGTGACCCCGAGCCGGTCGTACTCGGACTGATCCGGCTCGGGGTCACGCCCACGCTCGGTCACGTGATGCAAGCTAGCAACGTGCGCTGCCCTGTGAATCGCGTGCCCGGCCGTACCACCGGGCGCGGAGGTCGGCGTCGTCGTGCGGTCGCCTTGCCGCCATTTTGGTGCGGGAGGCGACCTTCGAGTAGTCGCCGGCCGCCCAGGCCCGCCGCTGGCGGGCGCTCAGTTCGGACAGATCCGGCTCGATGATGTTGCTGGTGCTCATGCGAACTCCTTGAATCGTGTGAAGCACGACCGATCGTGCTGACTAATCTGCGCACTATACGATCGGTCGTGCTATCTTGTCAAGTATGAACCAGCCGACCCCCACCGAAGCACCTCCCGAGCGCCGCCAGCGAGCCGACGGCCGCCGCAGTCGCGACGCGATCCTCGACAACGCCGCGCGCCTGGCGACCGTCGAGGGGCTGGAGGGCCTGTCGATTGGCCGGCTGGCCGAGCACACCGGCATGAGCAAGAGCGGTCTCTACGCCCACTTCACGTCCAAACAGGAGCTGCAGCTGGCCACCATCGAGCGCGCCCAGGAAATCTTCGAGGCCGAGGTGCTGAACCCGGCCCGGGCTGAGGCGGACGGGCTGCACCGGCTGTGGGCGCTGTCCGACGAATTCCTATCGCACCTCGAGCGCGAGGTATTCCCGGGCGGCTGCTTCTTCGCCGCCGTGGGCGCGGAGTTCGACACCCACCCGGGGCGCGTCAAGGAGCGGATCGGTGTGTTCATCGAGGAGTGGGTGGGGGAGCTGATGGCCGCAGCCGCCGCGGCGCAGCAGGCGGGCGAGCTGCCGGCTGACCCGGATCCGGAGCAGCTCATCTATGAGATCGACGCTCTGCTGCTGATGGCGCACGCCGCCTACACCATGTACGGCGACCCTGCGCTGCTCGAGCGCGCGCGGGTGGGGCTGGCGCGACTGCTGGGTCCGCGGCCGGACTGAGCCCCGCGGCGGGTAGCATCTCGCCGATGTCCAAGAAGCGCACCCGACGCGTGCCGCGCGACCTGTATGAGGGTGAGCTGGCACGGCTCCAGATCGAGCTCGCGCGCATGCAGACGTGGGTGCGTGCGGAGGGTGCGCGGGTGGTGGTGCTGTTCGAAGGGCGCGACGCGGCCGGCAAGGGCGGCACCATCAAACGCATCACGGAGCCGCTCAACCCGCGGTTCTGCCAGATCGCCGCGCTGCCCGCTCCCACAGACCGCGAGAGCACGGAGTGGTACTTCCAGCGATACGTCGCGCACCTGCCGTCGGCGGGCGAGATCGTCCTGTTCGACCGCAGCTGGTACAATCGGGCCGGTGTGGAGCACGTGCTCGGGTTCTGCACCGATGATCAGTACCGGCTGTTCATGCGCCAGTGCCCGGAATTCGAGCGGATGCTGATCGACGACGGGATCCTGCTCACCAAGTATTGGTTCTCGGTCTCCGACGAGCAGCAGCGGCTGCGCTTCCAGGAGCGGATCGACGATCCCACCAAGCGCTGGAAGCTCTCGCCCATGGATCTCGAGTCACGCTCGCACTACGTGGACTACTCGCGGGCCAAGGACGAGATGTTCGTGTTCACCGACCTGCCGGAGTCGCCCTGGTTCGTCGTCGAGGCGGACGACAAGCGCCGTGCGCGGCTGAACTGCATCGCGCACCTGCTGTCGCGCGTCCCCTACGAGGATCGCACCGACAAGCATCCGCCGAAGCTTCCGCGCAGGCAGTCGGAGGGCGGCTACCGCCGCCCTCCGGTTGACTCGCAGACGTTCGTCCCCGACCATGCTGCTCGGCTCGAGGGCTGAGCTATCCCCCGGCTAGGGGCTGGGCAGCCGCACCGCGTAGACGCGCGTCCCCCAGTTCTGGTTGCGGTCGACGGTCTGGCTCGACCTGGGCGGGATGTACTCGTTGGCCAGCCAGACACGGTGTGCGGACGGGTCGAGCACCGCCCAGGAGTAGTCGCCCCACCGCGTCGACTTCCTGAAGTACGGCCCTCGGCCGCGGCTGGCGATGATCGGCGGCCCGAAGCTGGCCTGGCCTGACGAGATCGTCGCGTAGCCGGCGCTGGGGAACATGCCCGGTCCGGACATCGAGAACCCCATCGCCGCGTTTCCGCGCCGGTCGCCGGCGATCGCCGGATACAGGATGCCGTTGCCCGGAGAGGAGACATAGCCCTGCCGGTTGATGGTGGCGCTGAGGTGGCCGCCATCCAGGCGCGGCGCGACGTCGAACCAGGCCGCCGCTGCGACCGGCGTTCCCCCGCCGGCGTGAAGCGCGGTTCCCAGCTCGCCCCACAGCCGCCCGCCGATCGCCTGCACCTGCTGCATGCGGTCATCGCCGGAGTCGATCAGCGACTGCGGCCCCATCTGCGGCGTGGCAGGCGGCGTCGAGTAGCTCTGCGACGCGATGATGATCCGCTGCAGGTGGGGATCGGGGTGCGTCCCCAGCACACGGTTTGTGACCGCCCACACGCCGATGCGGTCGTCGCCGGCTCCGCTCGGATCCAGTGAGCTCATCAGGTACTCGGCCCTGCTGGGGCCGACGGTGATGGCCGGCTGCACCGACTCGGCCTTGTGGTGGCCGATCCGCAACGGACCGATGTGGACGAACGTGGGCGACGCGTCACCGTCCACGAGCTGGCGCTTGTCGATCACGTACAGCTGTGCGCCGTTTGACTGCGGGCCGTTGATCGAAAACTCGTTGGTCGAGATGTAGATGTTCTGGCCGTCGATGCCGAGCAGCGGTTGGTCGCCGAAGCAGGGGCAGCCGTTTCCGCCGGGATGGGTGGTGTTGATCTTGAAATGGGTCCAGGTGCCGAGCGGGTCAGCGGCATGCCTGACCGCAATCTCGAGCCGGCTGGCCGTGAACGTGTCGTTCAGGAAGAGGATGCTCGCGAACCAGGTGTGCGTGGCCGGGTCGTACTGGCAGCGCGGATCGCTGGTGAACTGCTTGAAGCCGTCGCCGAAGAGGGCGTTGACGTTGGTGGGCCCGGCGAGGCTGCGGCCGTTCTCGCGGTACACCCGGAAGGCGGAGTTCACCGGCTCCAGGACGAACCCGTTGCCGACGCAGAGCCCCTGGTCGGGTGGCTCGAACTCGGCGCCGAAGTTGGTGACGGCGCTGTCCAGGCTGCTGACGCCGTTGAAGTTGCGAACGAGCCCGGCAGACGAGGCGGCGCCGAAGGTGGTTGCTGCCGGGGCAACGTCCGGCACGGCGGCGCCACGCCGCACCGGATGAGTGGGACGAGCGCCGCGATCAGGCGGGGCGGTGCGTTGTGCCGAGGCGCCGCCGGCGATCACCAGCGACCACACCGCCGCGTTGACCGCAAGCAGCACTCCGAGCGATACGCGCTTTCCCCGACCAGTCATGGAGCCCCCCGTGAATTGGTGTTCTCGCAAACGGCGACATTAGCACCTCGCGCATGCCGGGGTGTACCGGTTATCACACCCGCCGGCTCAGCCCGTCGGGCTGATGATCTGCACTGTCGTGGCTGGTGGGGTGCTCCGGCGGCCGGACGATCAGGCGCGCCCCGCGGCCGCGGGTGGCGAAGCTGACCGTCCAGCGGATCAGCACCAGCACTCGGTTCTGGAAGCCGATCAGGTAGAAGAGGTGCACGACCAGCCAGGTCACCCAGGCGGTGAACCCGGACAGGTGTAGCCCCTTCACATCGGCGACCGCCTTCGAGCGGCCGATCGTCGCCAGGTCGCCCTTGTCGACGTAGCGGAACGGCTTGGTTGCTTGGTCGCGCAGGCGGTCGCGGACCAGCCTGGCGGCATACCGGCCCTGCTGCAGTGCGACCGGTGCCAGTCCGGGCAACGGTACGATGCTGCCGTCTGCGGCGCGCACCCGCACCATGTCGCCCAGCGCCAGCACCTCAGGATGCCCGGGCAGCGAGAGGTCGGACTCGACGATGACGCGGCCCGACCGGTCGACCTCCGCGCCCGCGGCCTCGGCGAGCCGCGCGGCCAGCTCCGATGCCGTTACGCCGGCGGCCCAAATCGCGGTGCGCGCGGGCGTGTGCGCGACCTCGCCGTCCTGTCCCCGGATGGCGACCGAATCGTCGGCGACATCGACCACGGTGTGGTTGAGGAGCGGCGTCACGCCCAACCGCTCGAGCGCGCTCGTTGCTTTTCGAGACAACGATGCCGGGAAGTTCGTCAGCACTCTGTCCGAGGCCTCGACCAGCAGCACGCGGGCGGCACCGGTGTCGGCCGACCGGAAGTCGGCGCGCACCACGTCCCGTGCGAGCTCGGCGATCTGCCCGGCCATCTCCACGCCGGTGGGGCCGGCGCCGACCACCACGAAGGTCAGCCACGCCTGCCGCAGCTGAGGGTCGGGCTCGAGCTCGGCAGCCTCGAAGGCGGCCAGGATCCGGCTGCGGATGTCGAGCGCGCCGGCGAGCGATTTCAGCTCCGGCGCGTCGGCCCGCCACTCGTCGTGGCCGAAGTAGTTGTACCGGGAGCCGCCCGCGACGATCAGCGTGTCGTATCCCAGGGTGGTGGACCCGCCCTGGTTGGGAAGGTGCGCGAGCACGACCTCGCGGTGCTCGAGGTCGAAGCCGGTCACCTCGGCCAGCACCACTCGGGCGTTTCGCTGCTTGCGCAGGATCGAGCGCAGCGGCGCCGCGATCTCTGCCGGCGACAGCGCCCCCGTCGCCACCTGGTAGACGAGGGGTTGGAACAGCGTGAAGTTCTGCCGGTCGACCAGCGTCACCTCGACCGGCGCCCCACGCAGGCTGCGCACGGCTCGCAGACCGGCGAAGCCGCCGCCGACGACCACCACCCGGTGGGGGCCCGGAGGTTTCTGCGCTGCATTGGTCATGCCAGCGACGATACCCCGTGACTGCGAAGGCCGGTGAGCCGGCCCGACGCCAAAGCTGCGACGCCACGTGTCACGCCGGCCGTCCGATTTTGCAACGCCTGCCGCGCTCTTAACGGAGTCAAACACCCAATCGGGCGGCGTGGGCAGTCCGGCACTGGGTCGTTACGAGTCGTTACCGGACCGCGAGGCACGTCCGCGTGGTTGTGCGGTTGCCGATCGACGGTCGTGATGTTCGTGCCGGCGCCGCGATGCGGATCGTTGCGGGTGGTGCCGGGATCGTCACGGCAGCGCGAGGTTCGTTGCACGATTCGGCGTCAAGCGCCGGTCACGGCTGCGCAACGCCTGACTCGACGATCTATCGTGGATCCGGCCGGTCGAGGTTCCAGTGCCGAGCCACCACCACGATCCACTGGCCGTCCTCCCGGGAGTTGAAGACGAACCGGCTGATGGTTCGCTGGCCGCCCTCGTGGTCGCCGTAGAGCAGATCGACGGCCATTCGCTGCCGCGCGTCGATCGCTGCGCGGGCGCCGGCGAACTCGGGTGACGTGGGATCCCGGAACGCGCCCTGCCAGAAGCCGATATCGGATGTGGGGATGTACAAATCGCGTGTCAGCCGGTTGAACCCGTCCGGTGAGGGTGCGGGCTCGTCGCCAAGCGCGATCTCCGGGTGGAACAGCCAGCCGTGCAGCACGGCCATGCCCGGGCCCACGTTCCGCAGCGATATCACCAGGTAGATGGCCTCATCAGACGCCTCGACGGCGCCACCCCCGCCCGGCACCATGAACCACTTGCCGTCCACGAAGCCGACCTTCTGCGACTCGTCCTGCAGCCGCGACGGCATCAGCAGCGGCCGCTGCGTGGCCAGCAGCGATCGCTCGGCCAGACGCGACGAGCGGTTGGCTGAGCGCACTGACGCAAACGTCGCGCCCGCCAGCACCAGCGTGCCGCCGGCGGTCGCCAGGGCAGAGATCGTCACCCAGTCAGCCACGCGGTAAGTCTACGGCCAGCGCCCCTGCGGGTGCAGGCACTCGGGAGCCGGCGTCGAACGTCGACCCGTCATTCCCGCCGGTCGCGAAAGGACGCGAACATGATCAACGAGGCAAACACCGGTTTCATGTTGCTGGCCGCAAGCCTTGTGATGTTGATGACACCGGGCCTTGCGTTCTTCTACGGCGGGCTGGTGGGGCGTTCGAACACACTCACGATCATGATCCAGAGCTTTGCCTCGCTCGCCATCACCACCGTCATGTGGTGGCTGGTCGGCTACTCGCTGTGCTTCAGCGGCGGCGCGGACGGCATCTACGGCAACTTCGACGTCGCCTTCCTGCGCAACGTCACGCCCTCGTCGATGTACACGCCGTCTCACATCCCGCTGGTGGTGCTGATCGCCTACCAGATGATGTTCGCGATCATCACGCCCGCGTTGATCACGGGCGCGTTCACGAACCGTGTCACGTTCAAGGCGTTCCTGGTGTTCCTGGTCGTGTGGCAGCTGTTCGTCTACTACCCGTTCGTGCACATGATCTGGGGCAACGGTCTGCTCGCGCAGTGGGGCGTCCGCGACTTTGCCGGCGGCATCGTGGTGCACGCCTCGGCCGGCTGGGCAGCGCTGGCATCGGTGCTGTACGTGGGCAAGCGCAAGTTCGTCGACTCGCCGCACAACATCCCGTTCATCGCGCTCGGCACCGGCCTGCTCTGGTTCGGGTGGTACGGGTTCAACGCCGGCAGCGAGCTGAAGGTCGACGACATCACCGCCACGGCGTTCCTGAACACGGACCTGGCGGCCTCGTTTGCGGCCACAACCTGGCTGTTCATCGAGTGGAGAAATGCCCGCAAGCCGCACTTCGTCGGCCTGCTGACCGGCGCGGTTGCAGGATTGGCAACGATCACGCCTGCCGCTGGGTTCGTGCCGATCTACGCCTCGGTGATCATCGGCATCGTGTCGGGGTTCGTGTGCTATTACGCCGTGCAGCTCAAGAACCGGCTGCGCTGGGACGACGCGCTCGACGTGTGGGGCGTGCACGGCGTGGGCGGGATGCTCGGCATCGTGCTGCTGGGCGTGTTCGCCAGCACCGCCATAAATCCGGCCGGCGGGGTCGGACTGATCCACGGCAGCGCGTCCTTCTTCCTCAAGCAGGTCGTGGCCGCGTTCGCCTGCTCGGCATACGCGTTCGCGTTCACGTACGTGATGCTGAAGGTGATCGACCGCATCACGCCGGTGCGCGTGGGCGAGGAGGCGGAGCAGGGGCTCGACGAGGCCATGCACGGCGAGAGCGCGTACGAGGACGCGCCGCTCGTGACCGGCAGCGCTGCACCGGCCCTGTGACGGCTTCCCAATCTGGGCGATCGGCGCGCTCGTAGGTCCAGTTGCGGTCGGGCTCGGGCCCCAAGTTGCCCCTCGGGGTCCGGGCCCGGCGGCCTATCCGCTCAGCGCCTCCCGCATGGCGCGCTTGGGCTCGGAAGTGACCGGAGTGCCGTGGTCGAGGCAGAGCACGTCGAACCGAACGTCCAGCAGGCGTTCCACGCTTCGCCGCGTCTCGGCCGGGTCGTCGTGGAACCGTGACGGTACCAACTCAAGCCCGCCATGCTCGCCGGCCATCAGCAGGTCGGAACAGAACAGC
>DATIOK010000189.1:0-4616 GCA_035473255.1 Gaiellales bacterium | reverse complement strand
ACAGGTAACGGCAGGTCGGGTTATAGCGCCGCTCCAAGAACTCGGGCATCGTGTACAGGCCGGACCGCACGTAGTACGGCAGGAAGACGAATAAAAAAACCTCCAGCTGCTCGGGGTCGCGGGGACCGGTGCCTTCGCCCTCGGTGATCAGCTCGTCGCTCATGGCCGAAGGCTAGCCGGATCCGACGAACCGCACGGAGTCGTAGGCAGCGAGGGCTCGCGCGCGGGCGGCCGCGTGGTCGACGATCGGCGGCGGGCTGTGGCCGTCCAGCCAGCGATCGCGGTAGCCGCCGTCGGCGTCGTAGCGCTGCGCCTGTCGCTCGGGGTTGAAGATGCGGTGGTAGGGAGCGGCGTCCGCACCGCTGCCGGCCACCCACTGCCAGCCCAGCGTGTTGTTCGCCAGATCGGCGTCGACCAGCGTGTCCCAGAACCAGCGGGCGCCGTCGCGCCAGTCGATCAGCAGGTGCTTGGTCAGAAACGACGCGGCCACCATCCGCGCCCGGTTGTGCATCCAGCCGGTCTGCCAAAGCTGGCGCATGCCGGCGTCCACCAGCGCGTAGCCGGTGCGACCCCGCCGCCAGGCCGCAAGGGCGGTCGGATCGTCGCGCCAGGGCATGCGGCCGTATCCCGGGCGCAGCGGCTGCTCAGCGCTGGCCGGGTGGTGGTAGAGCTGGTGGTGGGCGAATTCGCGCCAGGCCAGCTGCCGCAAGTACGGCTCCGCCGCCGCGCCGGCAGACAGCGTCACCGCATGCCACACCTGGCGCGGCGAGAGCTCCCCGTGATGCAGGTGAGGCGAGAGCCGCGAGCTGGGGCGGGCAAGTAGATCGCGGTCGTCGGCGTAGCGTGCGGACCGCGCCGCAAAAGCCCCCAGTGCCTGGGCCGCGCCCGCCTCGCCTGGCTTCCAGCAGGCCGCCAGGCCGCCGTCCCAGGCGACATCGGGCAGCAGGCCCAGGTCGAGTGGACGTAGCGATGGCGGCTTGCACGGCGGACGCGCCAGGCCGGGCGGCGGCAGCGGCGGGTGTGGTGCGCCCATGCTTCGCAGCCTGCGCCAGAACGGTGTGAACACCTGGTACGGCTTACCAGAGCCAGTTGCAACCGTCCACGGCTCGTGCAGCAGTGCGCCGTTGAAGCTCTGCGCACCCGTCAGCGAGCGCTTCAGGTGAGCTTCGCGGGCGACGGCGGCCGGCTCGTAGCGGCGATTCCAGAAGACGGCATCGGCGCCGGTCTCGGCCATCAGCCCGGCAAGCGCGTCCTCGGCTGGGCCGCGGCGGATCACCAGCCGCGAGCCCTGCCGCTCCAGCGCTCGCTCCAGTGCGACCAGCGAGTGATGCAGCCACCAGCGCGAAGCGGCGCCCGGCGGCCAGCTGTCCTCCTCCTCTGGTGCCCACACGTAGACCGGGATCACCGGGCCTCGCGACGCGGCGGCGGCCAGTGCCGGGTTGTCGGCCAGCCTCAGGTCGCTCCGGAACCAGATGAGCGTCGTCACGCACTCACACTAGCCCTACCATGCCGGGATGGGACGGACGCTCCGAGCAGCAGCCGCGGGTGCCGCCGCGGCCGGCTTCTGGGCTGCACTGGAGCCGGGCCTGCGCCGGTTCTCGCACTCGCCCCACAGCGAACCGCGGCTGGTGGGGCGGATGCTGGCGCCGGAGCGGTACTGTTTCCCGGTCGGGCTGAGCGTGCACGTGCTGAACGGTGCCGTGTTCGGCATCGTCTTCGACCGGCTCGGCGGCCGCGGCATCCTCAAGGCGGTGGCTGCCGCCCAGATCGAGAACGCCTGCCTGTGGCCGACATTGCTGGTGTTCGACGCCCTGCACCCGGATGTGCGCGACGGCAGCTGGCCGGAGCTGTTCGGCGACCAGCGCGTGCTGGTGCACGAGGTCGCCGGCCACGTGGTGTTCGGCGTCGCGCTGGGCGCGTTGCTGCGAGACTGAGCGGCGGGGGCGCGGCCGCAGCCACGCCCCCGCTCGATGCTCAGGCTGCGGCGCGCAGCTCGGGCTGCTCGACGGCCTGCTCGGCCGCTCGCCGCCGCCGCGGAATGGCCAGTGCGATCCCTGCGCCGATGGCGACCACCACGGCGCCCACCGCCACGGCGGGCACCAGCCCGTCGACGAAGTGCTGTGGCGCGCCGTAGCCGCCCCGATCCGAGAAGATCGTGCCGAGCACCGCCACGCCGAACACCCCGCCCAGCTCGCGGATGGCGTTCGCCGCGCCGGAGGCCTTGCCCTCGTCGCGCCGGGCCACCGAGCCCAGCACCACGTGCGCCGACGGCGCGAAGTAGAGCGCCATCCCGACGCCGGCCATCATGAACGGGATCACCATCTGGATGTACGGCGTGCTGGTGCTGCTGATCGCCGCCATCCACGCCAGTGCACCCGCCTGCAGCGCCATGCCGGTCGCCATCAGCGGCCGCCCGCCGATGCGGTCGACGTACGCACCGGCGATCGGCGCGATCAGCATCGGCATCGCCGTCCACGGCAGCGTGGCCACGCCCGCCCGCAGCGGCGAGTACCCGTGCACCAGCTGCAGGTACTGGGTCAGCAGGAAGATCGAGCCGAACATGCCGAAGTACATCAGCAGCGATGCCGCGTTCGACGCCGCGAAGGCGCGGCTGCGGAAGAAGCGCATCGGCAGCATCGGGGCCGACGTGCGCAGCTCCCAGGCGACGAAGCTCGCCACCAGCACGGCGCCGGCGCCCAGCGCGACCAGGATCTGGGGATCGGTCCAGCCCAGCGTGTTGCCGCGCACCAGCCCCCAGACGATCCCGAACAGCCCGCTGCTGACCAGCGCCAGCCCAGGAATGTCCAGGGAGCGATCGGGGCCATGGCTCTCGCGCAGCCGTGTCGCCGCCAGCGGCAACACGGCCAGCCCGATGGGGACGTTCAGCCAGAAGATCCACTGCCACGAGATGCCCTCGACCACCGCGCCGCCGACCAGCGGCCCGATGGCCACGCCCAGCCCGCTGATCGCCGACCAGAACCCCAGCGCCAGGCCGCGGCGCTCGACCGGGACGGCGTCCGACAAGAGCGTCAAGGTCAGCGGTAGCACCATCGCGCCGCCGAACCCCTGCGCGGCGCGTGCCGCGATCAGCCAGTTGACGTCCGGCGCCAGCGCCGCGGCGGCCGAGGATGCCGTGAACACGGCCAGGCCGACCACGAACATGCGCCGGCGACCGAACCGGTCACCCAGCGCCGCCCCGGTCAGCAACAGCACCGCGAAGGTGAGGGTGTAGGCGTTGACCGTCCACTCCAGCTCCTGGAGGGTCGCGCCCAGGCTGCGCTGGATGGTGGGCAGCGCCGTGGTCACGACCAGGTTGTCGAGCACGACCATGAACAGCGCCGCCGACGTGATGGCGAACGTCCAGAGGGTGCGGGTACGAGATGTCATTTCCGGTTCCTCCTTCTAATGTAGTGGTTACTCACTCACAAACGATGCGAAATAAAAAGGGCTGTGTGCCTCTAGTGCTTGAGCTTCTCCAGCATCAGGTCGCCCATCAGTTCCTGTATCCAGGCGCCCTGCACGGACGGCGCGTCCATCGCCGCCATCACGTTCAGGAACATGCCGGTCGAAAACCAGGTGCGGATCTGCTCCGCGTCGGCGCTGGACATGTCCGTGACCTCGCGGTGGAGGTGCTCGTAGCAGCGCCGCACGGTGTCGCGCACGTCCGGGTCGTTGCACGCCGCGTACGCCTGCATCTGCATCATCAGCTTGGGCCGGTCGGCCAGCAGTTCGCAGTAGGCCACGCCCATGGTCTGCAGCCGCTGCTCCGGCGTGTCGCCGTCGACGGCGTCGCGGAACGTCTGCTCGGTTCGCCGGAAGCACCGTTCCACCGACGCCAGGAACAGCTCGCGCTTGCTCCGGAACAGCCGGAACAGATAGGGCTGGGAGATGCCGGCGCGCCGGGCGATGTCGTCGGTGGAGGTCCCATGCAGGCCCTTCAGGCCAAACTCGATCATGGCCGCGTCGAGCACGGTGTCGCGGCGCTGCTCTGCGGTCTGGCGGGTGGTGGTGGCGGCCATGCGAACTAAGTTAGCAGTCACTCACAACAATGTCAAGGAACGGGCTGTCTCGGGCACGGTTGGTAGGCTCGCGCGGTGATCGAGCCCTTCCACGCCCAACTGCCGGTGCGGATCAGATTCGGCCCTGGCGTCGTCAGCGGGCTGGCCGAGGTGATCGACGGCCGCCGCGCGCTGGTGGTGTCCGAGCCGCCGGTGCTCGCGATCGACGCCGTCGCCGCGGCGGTGGCGGGGCTGCCGCTGTACCAGAAGCCGCCGGGCGAGCCGACCCCTGCGCTCGTCGCGGACGCCGCCGCACGGGTTGCGGCGGAGCGGCCGGAGGTGCTGGTGGCGGTGGGCGGCGGATCGGCCATCGACCTGGCCAAGGCGGCGAGGCTGGTGGCCGGGCAGGGCCGGCCGATCGAGACGTTCCTGGCGGGCAAGGCGGCCGTCGCGGTGCCGTCCGTCGACCTGATCGCGGTGCCGACCACGTCCGGCACCGGCAGCGAGGTGTCCGGCGGGTCGGTGGTGGTCGACCCCGTGCAGGGGCGCAAGCTGGGGGTGGCGCATCCGCTGATGCGCGCCCAGGACGCGCTGGTTGACCCGCTGCTGACTCTGGAA
>DATIOK010000188.1:0-4699 GCA_035473255.1 Gaiellales bacterium | reverse complement strand
CAAGAGCAATAGGGCGCTCCGCGCTGGCCCCTAGCTCGGCCGGTTCGCAGGCTGCGCCGGCCGAGCCGCAAGCTGCCCCACCTGGCGTTCGAGTGTGGGCCGGGTCGCCCGGAGCGCAAGGTCGCTGCGCTTCGCTTCGCGTCACACGTGACCGGCTGCGCCGGCCCTTGCGCTTCGGCCGCCTGATCCGGCCCTGGGAAGAACGCGCCAGGTGGGGGAGGAAGAACGCGGGGGCTCCCCGATCTGGCACCCGTTCCAGCCAGACGCTCCAGAGGGGCCGCCCACCATGACTCACAAGAACAGCAAGACCGCTGAGCAGCGCCAGGTCGAGCCCGAAGCCCTACTGGCCACATTGGCGGACAAGGTCGCCGCGCTTGCTACGTCGGGCGAGTGGATCGCCGACCCGCGATTCGTCGCAGCGTTCACGAGGTACTCGACTGGCAGGTTGGCTGTATTCGAAGTGCCTGAATTCCTGTCGATGGGCGTCGTGTTGTTGCGCTGGGGCTTTAGTGCTTTGGCTGGGTGAGGTGGTTGTGCACTGTCAGGGTGAGTTCGAGCGCGGGTAATGTACTGGCGGGTTCGATCAGGTTGTCGGCGTGGCCGGCGAGGCAGGCCAGCACGTGGTCGATCATCGCGTCGTAGGGGCTGGTAGCGGCCAGTTCGATGGGCTGCTCGCCGTGCGCGGTGTGTTCGGTGAGGGTGGTTGGGCCTTGGCCGGTGAATCCAGCGTTCATGTCGTATTCGAGCACCGCGTCGGTGAAGCTGGCGCGCCAGCCGCCGCGCATTCCGTAGGGCTGGGGCATCAGTGCGGAGCTGCTGATTCGGGCGAACGCGTCGGGGTAGCCGAGCAGGACCGTGGCGGCTGAGCCGCGCCCGGCGGGGCTGTCAACGCCGGCGATGTGCACGGCGATGGGTTGGCCGAGCAGGCCGGTGACCAGGTCGAGGTCGGCGTGCATCATGTCCAGCGCCAGGGTGTTGAGGGTGAGGTCGTAGCCCGGCCAGAGCAGCGCGGTGCGGCCGTCGATCTCGAGCGTCTTCAGCGCCCCGTAGCGTTGATCGGCCACGGCTTCGTGTAGCTGCTGGTTGGCCGGGCTGAACCGGGAGAACATGTCCACGAACGCCCGTCGCTGGGTGGCCTGCTGGACGTCGACGATGCGTTGCGCGTGCTCGAGGGTGGTGGCCAGCGGCAGCTCGATGAGGACGTCCCGGCCGGCCTGCATGGCCTTCACCGCGATGTCGGCGTGCACCCGGGTGGGTAGACAGATGTCGACCAGGTCGACGGTGTTGTCGCTGATCACGGCGTCGAGGTCGGTGGTGGTGGCGACGCCGAACTCGGCGCTGATCTTCGCAAGCTTCTGCGGTGTCCTGCCGAAGACGAGTACCTCATCCACGTCCGCGCGATGGGCGTAGACGGCGGCGTGGGCTTGGCCGAACCCGGTGCCCAACAACGCGATCTTCATCGGGGCCTTCTCTCCGGGCCGCCAGACAGGCGGCCCGGCGAGCGGTCAGCGGTGAAGCGGCGGCCTCTCGGCGCATCACGCTAGACGGGGGCTACGACATCGTGCTCAGCGTCAACGGATCGGACCGTGGTGGTGCAGCGATCCTTGGCAGGGGTTGGAGAGGGGTCATGATCGCCGGTGGGCGGGGTAGTTGGCCCAGTGTCCGCTGGCGGTGGTGGCGGCGCGTGCGGCGCTGGCGGGGGTGATGCCGAGGACGCCGGCGAGCATGGCGGGTGGGATCTCACGGGCGAGTTGTTCGGCGGCGGCCAGGCGGGCGCGGCGGGGCTCGATGCCGATGGCGCGTAGGCGTTCGCCGAGGGCCCGGCTTGTGATATGCCGTCCGGCGTGGGTGCTGGCGAACAGCCATGGGTTGGGTAGTTGGTCTGCGGTGCCGTCGCGTCGCTTGTGCGGTAGTTGCTGGATGAGGGTTGCGAAGGGTCCGGGCAGCTCGAGGGGGTCGGTTCCGAGCTTGAGGTGCACGGTGTCGTCGATGATCGCGATGTCGTTCATGCGTAGCGTCACGATGCGTGCCACGGGTTGGGCGTAGAGCACGACCAGTGCGCCGGCGACGCGGTCGACCGGGTCGAGGGTGTCGTCGTCGATGAGGCGACGTGCGAGGGTCCACCGGTGTTCGGAGTCGACCGGCTGGACGGGTTTGCCTTTGTAGCTTTCGGGGAATCTCAGATCGCCGGGCACGTGCCTGTTGCGGCGCGACCATGTGAGGAACGGGCGCAGCGCCGATCGGATCGCACCCGGGCCAGCAAACCAAGCGTCGATGTCGTGCTGGGTGGTCTGGTCGAGGTGGCGGCCATCAGCTTGCAGTAGCTGCAGGAACGCGGTGACCTGGTCAATCGCGCGACGTTGGTTGGTCACCGAGTTGGTCAGTTCCAGGCCGTCGGTGAGACGTCGACGTAGCCGGGGGAGGACTGCCCAGCGGATCCATCGGGTGACCAGCTTGCGGTGCCGTTCGGTGAGGTCGGCGAGCATGGCCGGCAGGTCGTGCTCGAGCCGGCGCAGTGACCGGCCGGGATCGGGCGGCATGATCTGGCAGCTGATTAGCAGCGCGCGCAGGTAGTCGACGGCTTTGCGTTGTGGGAGGGCGTCGAGCGCGGCGTGGTCGAGCGGGATGCGCCCGTCGTGCAGGTCGGTGAGTAGGCCGTGGGCGCGGGTGAGCCAGCGGCGGGTGGTGAAGGGTTCGGCGCGCAGGATGGCGTCGCGTAGCGGATGAAGCACGCCGGCGCCGTCGGCGGGTAGGACCTGGTCGAGGTGGCGGCGCAGCGCGCAGCGTTCACAGACCCGCAGGTCGTGCATGGTGATCAGCGTCGGGGTGGGGTGGTGGCAGTCGCCGCAGCGTTGCTGCGCCTTGTCTCGGCACCAGCGGCAGCGTGCGTCCCGGTCGAGGAGCCGGTTGGGTTTGCCGCAGTCAGCGCACCGGCCGCGGTCGCGGCCCTTGCCGCGCCGGCATCGCCAGCACATGGCGTGGCCCGGTTTCGGTGGGTTGCCGCACAGGACGCAGCCCGGCGGGCTCACCGTCCCCGGCTGATCTCGGCCCGCCGCGGGGTGCGTTGTTTGATCCCGGCCGGCACGGCTGCGCTGCGGGTAGTGCCGGTCGCGCGCAGCGCCGGGGCCTCGACGACCGGTTCGATCAGGTCGGTGGGGCTGCAGTCGAGGATGTCGCAGAGCGCGACCAGCGTGCGCAGGCTGAGCCGTTCCGGGGTGCCAGTCACCAGCCGATAGATCTGCGCCGCGGACAGCTCGACGCCACGGTCGGCCAGCAGCGGGCCCAGGTCGGTGGTGGCGAACATGTCGTGGTCGGCCATCAGCCGGCGCAGGTGCCAGCGGTATCCCAGCGTCTTCTTGCGGGTGCGTGCCATGCCGGTTTCCCCCTGTCCTCTCAGCGGTCTGGAGCGAAGGCGCGGTCCAGCGCGCGGCGCAGCGCCCGGTTCTTGTAGTCGGCGCCGACGCTGGTGTAGATCGCGGTCGTCGACGCCCACGCGTGCCCGAGCTGCTGCTGCACGAACAGGTGGTCAAAGCCGTCCTCGAGCAGGTGGGTGGCGTAGGAGTGCCGCAGACAATGCGGCCCCAGGTTGGCGTCCAACCCGATGGCGTCCCGATAGGCGACGAACCGGTTCGACAGCGCGTCGGTGCTGACCCGCTCGCGCCGCTCGGTGGGCCACATCGCCGGCCCCACGGATCCGTAAGCCGGGCGGATCTCCTCCACCCATTCGGCGACCGCCTCGGCAGCCCAACCCATCACGGTGAGCACGCTGCGCCGCCGCGGTGGGCTGCCCCGGTTCGCCTTGCCGTAGCGCACCGAGACGGCGCCGTAGCGGCCGAACTCCGCCGCCGCCGGGTTGGCCGACCAGTCCACCGTCTCTAGCATCGCCGCCTCCCGACGGCGCAGCCCCCACCCATAGATGACCTTGAACAGTGTCGCGTCCCGGAACGCCGCCAGCCAGCCCTTGCGGCCGCTGGCCCCCACCGCGGCGACCCGGGCGTCGCAGTAGTCGAAGAAGGCCTGCAACTCCTCCCGGGTCAGCGGCCGGTTCCCCGGCCGGCCCTCGTACTCGCTGCGATGCACCACGGTGTTCCACTCGTGAAACACCTGCACAGGATGCGCCCCGAAGTGCCGCTCGCAGACCTCCACCCACCGATACCGCACGTCGGCGACATAGCCGCAGAACAGCGTCACCGCCTGCTGGTAGTTGCGCACCGTGGCATGCGAGCAGCCGCCGCCGACCAGTTCCGCGGTCCACTCCTCCACATCGGAGGACGTCCACCGCCATGGGTAGTCGTTGGTGAACCGCGCGAACCGACCCACCAGAAACCGCCGCTGCTCGATCGTGTGCCCGGCCAGCATCCGCGACCGCTGCTGGATCGCCCAGCCATCCAGCATCGCCTCGAACACCGTCTCCTCCGGTGCCAGCAACGACACGCCCTGGGCGAGCAACTCCGCCGCCGACCCGCCCACAGCTGTTGCTCTCGACCGCGTCTGGCCCGGTTCGCCGCCCGCATCACCCGTCACAAGTGCATGAACGTATCACTCATCAGATGCAAGCCGCGGTGGGGATCATCAAGCAGCACCAGCCTTCCCACGGCTAGCCGCAGACCCGACACGTCGTCGAAAACCCACGACATTCCCGCGGTGTCGCGCACTGCCAAATCCCCGAATGCTGCATCAGATGCAATTGGCCGCAGTT
>DATIOK010000187.1:0-2657 GCA_035473255.1 Gaiellales bacterium | reverse complement strand
CGTCGAGCTGCGCGTGCTCGACTCGACCGCGGATATCCGCTACCTGGTGATGCCACGCCGTCCGGCCGGCACGGAGGGCATGAGCGAGGACGAGCTGGCCGCGCTGATCACGCGCGACTCGATGATCGGCGTCGCCCAGCCGGCCGCGCCCGCCCCGATCGGGTAGAGGCGACGCCGGATACCGATCTCACCGTCCGCGCGGCCCGTGAAGCCGACGGGCCCGCGATCGGCGCCATCAAGGTCGAGACCTGGCGGCGAGCCTACGCCGGTCTGCTCTCCCCCGCGTTCCTGTCCAGCCTCGACGTGGCCCAGGAGTCGGCTGAATGGAGCGCGTACGCTCGGCAGCCACCTCAGCGCCATCGCCTGATCGTTGCCTGTAGCGGCGACAAGGTGATCGGCTATGGCCGCAGCGAGCCTTGCCCCGATAACGACGCGCGCGGCGCCGGCGAAGTGGCCGGCCTCTACGTGCGCCCGGCCGACCAGGGTCGGGGTGCGGGCCGCGCGATGCTGATGTGGCTGGTCGAAGACCTGCTGGCGCGCGGGCTGGAGCCGGTCGTACTCTGGTACTTTGCCGGCAACGACCGGGCGGCCGCAGTCTACTCAGCCGCCGGCTTCGTGCCCGACGGCGCCCGCCGGCCGGTGGACGGGCTCGACGTCGACGAGGTGCGGGCCCGGCTTGCGACTGGGGCCTAGGAACGTCGCCGAGTCATGGCACCTCGCCGCGGCGGCCGCACACGGTCGAACTCCAGCGCCCATTGGCGAGCGTCAATGCGCATGCGCCATATTGAGGATGATGCGACCGGTGAGAATCGTCCAGGCTGGCGGAATCGCGGGCCTCTCGGCTGTCGGAACGGTGATCGCACACGCCGGCCCGGGGGGACTCGCCGATCGCAGCTGGCTGGCCGCGGCCCTACTCGGCGCGGCCATGGCTCTGGCCGGGCTGGTGCTGACCCTGAAGCTGGTGCTGGCGCTTCGTGAACGGACGGCGAGCGCCCGCGCGGGCCACCTCCCGAAGAGCTCCCAGTCCGTGCCCGACGCGATCCCGTTCAGCGCTCTGGTGGGAGCGATGCTCGTCTGCCAGGGCTGCGCCCACTACGCGCTGCTGGCGGCGGGAGCGCCCGCCCACAACGGGCCTGCCGGCAGCCTGACGCTGCACCTGTTGCTGGCGATCGCAGCCGCCGCGATCGTCGCGCTCGCGTGCCGTGCGGTGCGACGCGCCGCCGAGAAGCTCGCATCCGCGATCGCATACGCCCTGGCTCTGCTGCTCTCGGAGCGTCCCAGACTGCGCGCGCCGCGGATCTCCGACCACCGTCGCATGCGGCGGCTCGCCGGCGGCGTGCGCGGTCGTGCACCACCCGTATCGGTCCCGGCTTCGTACATCGCGCACCGGCGACTCGCAGCAGCATGGCCGCACGGGCCGCTGCCCGCGGTCGTGGTGAGCGAGACCGCTGATTAGTGACCGGGCCCCGCAGCGGCCCGGGAAGGAGGAAACCGAGATGGGTACATCCCGAAGGCAACGTGAGGCCGCCGAGGCGGCCCGCCGTCATCGAACACAGCGACTGGTTTGGGCCGCCACGGCATGCGTGGCGCTGATCGTGGTGGCGGCGACCGCCGCCATCGTGGCGCGGTCACAAACCGGCGTCGCACCGCCGCCCGCACATACCACGTCGGCGGCCGATCGCAACGCGCCGGCAGCGCTGAAACGCGCCGCCGCAGCCGTCGGCTTTCACACGACCACCGAGCCGGGTGTGGGCGTGCTCGAAAGCGAGCCCGCCAGCGCGGCCCGGCCAGCCACCAACCGCGACCTGCTGAAGCCGGGCACGCTTGCTCCCGCCTTCACGCTGAAGACCCCCCAGGGGCAGACCGTCAGCCTGTCGGACTTCCGGGGCAAGCCGGTGCTGCTGGAGCTGTTCGCGACATGGTGCCCCCACTGCCAGGCCGAGGCACCGCACCTGGCCAAGCTCGCAACCGAGCTGCAGCCGAAGGGCGTCGCGTTCGTCTCGATCAACGCCGACTCCGAGAATGCGGCCAGCGTGTACGCATTCCACCGCTACTTCGGGCTGCCGTACCCGGCACTGCTCGACCAGGGCACGCAGACCGGGTCGTTCACGCAACCGGGCGCTTCAGGGCCGGTCACGTCGGAGTACCACCTGCAGTCTTTCCCGACGTTCTACGTGATATCGCCGACCGGGCGGATCACCTTCGCAAGCGATGGCGAGCAGCCGGACGCTCTGCTTCGCCAGGAGTTGCTGCAGGCGCGAACCTGACCTCTTCTCTCATCCTGGTCCAGATCAGCTGTGGCAGTATGCGTCCCCGTGTCCCTCTCTGCCGGGCGACGGGCGGCGCTCTCACTGATCCTCGTCGTGATCGGCCTCGTCGCGCTGGTGCTGCTGACCACCGGCGAGACTCCGGTCGACCCGTGGGCGCCGGTCAAGGCCAGCGCGCCTCCGCCCCCCGCCCCCAGGCGCGATCCGCTGCCGCTCGCGCCCTCGACGACGCCGATCAAGCACATCGTCTACATCGTCAAGGAGAACCGCACCTACGACAACCTGTTCGGCCGCTTCCCGGAGGGCGACGGTGCCACGACCGGCAAGGCGCTCGACGGCACCACGATCCCGTTGGGCCGGTTGCCCGACAAGCAGGTCGACCTCCAGCAC
>DATIOK010000186.1:0-1890 GCA_035473255.1 Gaiellales bacterium | reverse complement strand
GCTGCCGTAGAGGACGTGCTGGCCGCCCTGGCGGGCGATCAGGGAGTCGAGCGATGCGAAGGCTCGTCCCTTGCGTGCCAGGGTGAGGATGTCGGTGGCGGCGCGCTCGCCGGTCCAGTGCCCGGCTGGCAGGCGGGTTATGGCGGCCAGGCCGGCCGGGGCATCGGTGTCGTGCCTGGTTAGCCACTGGTCGAGCAGGCCGAGGGCAAGGCCGGTGCAGGCGGCGACGGTGGGGGCGGAGCCGTCGGGGGATTCGGGCTGGGCTTGGTCCAGGACTGTTGCGGCGAGCGGGGTATCGCCGCCGGCGATGGCCTCGACGGCGAGGCGCAAGGTTGCGGCGGCTAGTTCGCGGGCGCGCCCGGCGGGAGTGAACAGCGACATGTTGTGCCGTTCCATCGCGCGGTTCAGCGCGTGCTGCAGCGTCTGCACGTCGGGGACGTCGATGTTGTCGACGTCGATGCCCTCCTCGGCCAGCAGCGGCGCCAGGTCGCGCAGCAGCTCTTGCGCCATGCCGGGTTTGAGCTGGATCTGCGGTGGCCCAGGCGGCGGTTCGGGGCTGCGGCGGCGCATGTCGGCCATGACTCCATCTTCGCAGCGCAGGCGCCCGGCTTCCGCCGGTGGCGGCTAGCTGTGACTGCCTTGGTGCAGCGCGGCAGCCAGCAAGGCCTGCGGGGTATTCCAGCCGAGGGTCTTACGCGGCCGGGCGTTGAGTTCGGCGGCGACGGCGGTCAGCTGGCCCGGGGCGTGCACCCGCAGGTCGGTGCCCTTGGGGAAGTACTGGCGCAGCAGCCCGTTGGTGTTCTCGTTGGTCGGCCGCTGCCAGGGGGAGTGCGGCTCGCAGAAGAACACCGGCATGCCCAGCGCCTCGGCGATCTCGCCGTGCAGCGCCATCTCCTTGCCCTGATCCCAGGTCAGCGACCGGCGTAGCTGCGCGGGCAGTGGCCTCAGGGCCGCTACCAGCGCGTCGCGGACCGTCTCGGCGGTGTGCCGGGGACCGGGCAGGTGGACCAGGATGGTGAACCTGCTGGCGCGGTCGACCAGCGTGCCGATCGCCGACCGGTTGCTGGCGCCGCTGATCAGGTCACCCTCCCAGTGCCCGGCTTCGCTGCGGCCGGCGGCCGCCGCCGGCCGCTGGCTGATCATCGTCATGCCGGTCAGCGCCCCGGCCCGGCGGGCGCCGGCGCGGCGGTGCGACTTGCGATGCCGCCGGCCGGTCCGCAGCAACGCGGGCAGGTCGCGGCGCAGCCCGCCCAGCTCCGGGCGGTAGACGCCCTGGCAGATCGTCTCGTGCACTAAGTGCCTGACGGGGTCACCGGGGAACTCGATGCGCAGGGCCTGGCTGATCTGCTCCGGGCTCCACCGTTTCTCCAAGCGGCACGCCACGAACTGGCGCAGCACAAGATCAGCGCTCAGCTTGCCGCGACCGGGCCGGCCCCGGCGCCGGGCAGCCAGCCGCTGCGCCGCGAACGGGCGGTACTGCCCGCTGCCTGGCTCGCAGTTGCGGCGCAGCTCCCTGCTGATCGTCGACGGGCTGCGTCCTACCTGCCCGGCGATGGCCCGCACGCCCAGCCCAGCCCGGCGCAGATCCGCTATGCGCACCCGCTCATCCTCCGACAGGTACCGCGGCGAGATCTCCGCCTTACGCGCGCCGATCACGGGTGGATAGTGCACCCTCCGGCCACCGCAACTGGTGATTGTGCGGCCGAGTCGCCAGCGTTTCCCCGTCTTCGGGTGCACCCCGACGACCCGGCACGCCTCCGCGCTACTGACGCCCCGCGCGATCAGCCGCGCGAACTGCTCTCTTCTCGCCGCCTGTGGCGGCCGACCCGGCAGACCCTGCACCATCGCAACTCCCGAAACACTCGAGTGTTGCGACGGTCACTGGAATCC
>DATIOK010000185.1:0-18576 GCA_035473255.1 Gaiellales bacterium | reverse complement strand
GCGGCCGTTAGGAGACCAGGCGTAGGAGGCGGCGATCGGCGGTGCGCCGGCAGGTACGCCGCCCGGCAGCAGCGACTGCAGCACGTCATGGCCCCGCGCCTGCTCGTACCAGAACGCGCTGCCATCGGGCGCCACGGCCAGCTCCGATGTCGCCAGGCTCGTGCGGAAGGTGCTCGAGCTGCCGGTCTCGCGGTTCAGCACCAGGATCGCGAACTGGGCGTTGGGGTCGTTCGGATCGACCGGCGCCACCGCCACGGCCAGTCCGGACGAGGTCGCCGTGAGCGCGGTCACCACGTAGCCGTGCCGGGGCCGTCCGGCGGCGATCTCAAGGGTCCTGCCCAGCCGCAGCGAGCCGCCGTTCTCGTAGACGGAGCGTCCGTCTGACGTCAGCGTGGCCCCGGTCGGGGCGAAGGCGGTGGTGCAGCGATAGCCGACCGTCGCGCCTGTGCGATATGGCGCGGTTAGGAGCTCGAGCCTGGTTCCGTGGCGGCGATCGGACGTACACACCGCCGCGTACTGGGAGTCCGCCGACCAGGTCACCCGGATCACCCGGCCGTGCACCGTCGTCGGCTGCAGCTCCTGCATCGACGAGCCCCTCAACGCAACCACAGGCGCGCCGGCCGGGCGGCCCTGTGCCAGTACCACCGTGCCGTCGGGGGACGGCCAGGCCCGGCACTCACGCGCCTGCGCGTCCGTGGCGACCAGCGTGCTCATCGTCACCCGCTCCAGCCGGCAACCGGTGCCGGTCCACCACAGCACACCCCCGGCCCGTCGCATCATGTCGTTGCTGTGCAGCGGCGGTGGGTGGATATCGGCCGGATGCGGCCCCGGCGCCCCGGCCGGCCCCGCCACCGTCGACCGGGACGGCGCCGCCACCAGCACCACCAGCGCCCCCAGCACCGTGATCAGTGGCACCGCGATCCGCACGGCGCCTCAGCTGATGCCCAGGTATGCCTTTCGCACCTCGTCGTTGGTCGCCAGCGCCTCGGCCCGGTCCGACAGCGTCACCTTGCCGGTCTCGAGCACGTAGCCGCGGCTGGCGATGCCGAGGGCGATCAGCGCGTTCTGCTCCACCAGCAGGATGGTAGTTCCCTCGCGGTTGATCTCCTGGATGATCTCGAAGATCTTGTCGACTAGGATCGGCGCAAGGCCCATCGACGGCTCATCGAGCAGCAGCAGCTTGGGCCGCGACATCAGCGCCCGGCCGATCGAGCACATCTGCTGCTCGCCGCCCGAGAGCGTTCCTGCCTGCTGGCCGCGCCGCTCGCTGAGGCGCGGGAACAGCTCGTAGACGTGCTCGACGTCCTGCTCGATGCCGTCCCGATCGGTGCGGTTGAACGCCCCCATCTCCAGGTTCTCGCGCACGCTCATGCGCGCGAACAGGCGCCGTCCCTCCGGCGAGTGCGCGATCCCCATCTGCACGATCTCGTGCGGCGGTGCGTTCTGGATCTCCTTGCCGGCGAAGCGGATGGTGCCGGCTTTGGGCTTCGTGAGGCCCTGGATCGAGCGCAGCGTGGTCGACTTGCCCGCACCGTTGGCGCCGATCAGGGTTACGATCTCGCCCTCGTTGACGGTGATCGAGAGGCCCTTGACGGCCTCGATGCGGCCGTAGAACGTCCGCACCTTGTCCAGCTCGAGCAGCGCCGGCGGGTTCGCGGCCGGCGCCGGTGGCGCCTCGGCGCTCACGTGGTCGCCCCGTTCGCGGCACCGGCGGAGCCGGCCGCGCCGCTGCCCAGGTAGGCCTCGATCACGCGGTCATTGGCCTGGATCTCGGCAGGCGAACCCTCGGCGATCTTCTCGCCGTGATCGAGCACCGTGATCCGCTCGGACACGCCCATCACGACCTTCATGTCGTGCTCGATCAGCAGGATCGTAAGACCGCGCTCGTCCCGCAGCTGCGACACGAACCTGGTGAAGTCGGCCGACTCCTGTGGGTTCATGCCGGCGGTCGGCTCGTCCAGCAAGAGCAGGGTCGGCTCGCTGCCGAGCGCGCGCGCAACCTCCAGTCGGCGTTGATCGCCGTAGGACAGGTTCATCGAGTACTCGTCGTCGACGCGCTCGGAAAGGCCGCAGTACCGCAGCAGCTCTCGCGCCCGCACGAGGGCCTCTCGCTCCTCGCGCCTGATCCCGGGGGTGCGCAGGATGCTGCGGACGAGGCCGCCCTTCAGGCGGCAGTGCATACCGACAAGCACGTTCTCAACCGAGGTCATGGTCTGGAACAGCCGGATGTTCTGGAACGTGCGGCCGACCCCGAGCTTGGTGATCCTGTGCGGCGGCAGGCCGCCGACGTCACGCCCCGCGAACAGGATCTCGCCGGCGGTCGGCTTGTAGGCTCCGGTCAGCATGTTGAAAAACGTGGTCTTGCCGGCGCCGTTCGGCCCGATCAGGCTCACGATCGAGCGCTCCGGTACCACGAAGTCGATGTCGCTGCAGGCGACCAGGCCACCGAACTCCTTCCGCGCGGCCCGCGTCTCAAGGATGGCAGCGCCCTTCGGACCGGCCGCGGGCGCGGGTGCCGCTGCCGCCTCGGTGCTCACCCGACCACCACGCCGGCGACCTCGTGCTCTTCCTTGATCACGTCGAACTCGGCTTTACGTCTGGCACTTGGTATCAGGCCCTGCGGGCGGAACAGCATCATCAGCACGATCAGCAGCCCGAACAGCCCGGCCTCGTACTTGGTGATCTCGATGTTGGTGCCGAAGTTGGAGTTGATGGTGTTGCCGATCGCGCCCAGCCCCTGCTGGTTCAGGTACGACAGGACGGCGGCGCCCAGGCACACGCCCCACACGTTGCCCATGCCGCCCAGGATCACCATCGCCAGCAACAGCGTCGAGATGTAGAGCTTGAAGTTGTCGGGGATGGCACCGCCCTGGTAGACGCCGTAGAAGCATCCCGCCGCGCCGCCGAAGAACGCGCCCGAGGCGTAGGCCCAGGTCTTGACCTGCATCAGCGGCACGCCCATCGCGGCCGCCGCGATCTCGTCCTCGCGCAGCGCGACCCAGGCCCGTCCCAGCCGCGAATCGCGCAGCCGGATCGAGCAGAACACGGTGATCGCCACCAGCAGCAGCCCCACCCGGTAGAACCAGACGTCCAGATTGGGCGTCAGCAGGAAGTTGTCGGGCAGGAACGGGAGGATGCCGTGCAGGTACCGGAAGCCCATCGGATCGATCGGGGTGATGCCGGCGACGCCGTTGGTGAGGTTGAATCCGGTGCCGAACATGTTGTCGCCGTTGCGCACGACCTGGGGGATGATCTCGCCGAAGCCGAGCGTCACCAGCGCCAGGTAGTCACCGCGCAGACGCAGCGTGGGCAGGCCGATCACCACGCCCGCCGCGGCCGCCATCGCCGCCGCCACCGGCAAGAGCAGCCAGATCGAGATGTGGATGCCGATCGCGTTGGACTGCACGCCCACCGCGCCGAACACGATGCTGTGGCTGGCGAACTGGGTCGATGCGAACCAGCCCGCCACGTAGCTGCCGATTGCGTAGAAGGCGACGTAGCCGAGGTCGAGCAGGCCGGCATAGCCGACCACCATGTTCAGGCCCACGGCCATGCACACGAACACCGTCATCGTCACAGCGGTGCTCAGGGTCGGGATCAGCTGGCTGGTGCCGAGCTGCGTGTAGTACTCGGGGTAGAGCACGACCAGCGGCACGATGATGATCGGGATGATCGCACGCCGTGCCCAGCGGGGAATCGGGAGCTTGTCGATCATGCTCTGTCCGCCTCCGGCTGCCCCAGCAGCCCCTGGGGCCGGAACACGAGGATCAGGATCAGGATCGAGAACACGATCGAGGTCGTCCACTGCTCACCCGGCGCGTGCCAGGAGAGGCCCTCGTTAAATGCCTGGATCAACCCGATGATGAGGGCGCCCAGCGTGGCTCCCGTGAGGTTGCCGATGCCGCCGAGGACGGCGGCGGTGAAGGCCAACAGCCCGATCTGGCCGAGGTCGTAGCGGGTGGTCGTGATCTCGAGCACGTAAAGCGTGCCGCCTGCACCGGCCAGGATGCCGGCCAGCGCGAACGTGAACGAGATCGTGCGGTCGACGTCGACGCCCATCATGCGGGCGGCGTCCATGTCCTGGGCCACGGCCCGCATGGCCTTACCCTGGCGGGTGCGCCGCACCACGTAGGTGAGCGCCAGCAGCAGCGGGATCGTCGCCAGGATCACGATCAGCGACTTCGCCGGCCAGCTCAGGAAGAGGATGTTGCTGGGCAGGATCGCGCCCACCCCGGTGTAGTTGGGCCCGTAGAAGTACTGGGCCGCGTTGCTGAGGATATAGGAGATGCCGAGGGTGGTGATCAGCGGCGCCAGCCGTGGCGCATTCCGCAGCCGCCGCAGAGCCACGCGTTCGATGGTCGGGTTGAGAATGCCGCAGAAGATCATCGCTCCCAGCATCGCCGCCAGCACGCCGAAGAACGTGACGATGCCCGACTGGCTGCCGTCCAGCCCCAGCCTGGTGCCCGCGATCGAGACGGTGATCATCGTTCCCCACATGAACACGTCGCCGTGGGCGAAGTTGATCAGCTCGATGATGCCGTACACCAGCGTGTAGCCGAGCGCGACCAGTGCGTAGAGGGCGCCGTTGGTGAACCCGATCAGCATCACCGCCCCGAACTGACCGGGTCCGTGGACGAGGTTCACCGCCAGCCAGAACACGAGCAGGGCCAGCAGCGCGATCGTGACCGCTCGGTTCAGCAGTCCGGTGATACGAGGGAGCACCGCCAGGACAGGCCGTCGCGCGGTATGCGTGTCGGTTGCCATGGCGGCGCTCCCTCTCGTACTCAGCCGCTGCCGGTGATCTTCGCCACCAGCGCCGGGTCAGGATTGACGACCTGGTAGGTGTCGAACTGCCCGGTCTTCGAGTTGCCAAGACCGACCGTGAACTGCTGCTGACCGATGATGTCACCCTGAGGCCCGATCTGGAACGACCCCAGGATGCCGTTCGTGATCTTCATCCCGAACACGTTCTTGGTGACCGACGCCCGCGTGCCGTCAGATGCGGCGATCGCGTTCAGCAGCACCTGTGCGGTCTGTGCGGCGTAGGCGGTGTACGGCTGCACCGTGGTGACGCCGTACTTGGCCTTGAACTGGTCGATGAACGTCTTGCCGGCGCCGACCAGCTTGTCGGCGGGAACGCCGGCGTTGGTGACGTACATGCCCTGGCCGGCCGCTCCGGCCGAACCCTGGCCGGTCAGCGTCGAGCTGATGAAGAAGCCGTCAGGGGCGATCAGCTTGACACCGGTGTTCGCACCCAGCACGGCCACCTTGTCCTTGATCAGCTGGCCGCCGTTCGAGCAGATCAGGCCGCCCAGGAAGATCGCGTCCGGGTTGGCCGCCTTGATCTTCTGCATCAGGGCCTGGTAGTTGGCGGCCTTGGGATCCCACGAGTCGCGGCCGGCGATCTTGATGCCGAGCTGCGTCGCCGCCTTCTGGAAGAAGTCGGCCACACCGACGCCGTAGGACTCCTTGTCGTCGAGCACGTACACGCTCTTGGCGCCCAGCTTCTGCGCCAGGGTCGCGTCCACCGCGCCCTGCGAGTTGTCCACCGCGACCACGCGAGCGTAGTTGCGTACGCCGCTCGGGTAGTACTTGTCGGGCTCGCCCGGCTCACCGCTCGGCTGCGTTAGCCCGAGGTTGGTGTTGGCGCCGGAGATCTCGATCAGGCCGACTCGGTTCAGGATCGGCACCTCGAGCTTGGCGCAGGGCGAGTTGAGCGTGCCCAGCACGCCGATCACGCTGGAATCGCGAACGTAGGCATTCGCGTTCGAGCTGCAGGTCGCCGGGTCGTAGGCGCCCGCCTGGGCCGTCGAGTCGTCGCAGTCCTGGTACTGGACCGTGTACTTGCCGGCCTTGTAGTTGTGTGAGGCCAGCACCATGTTGATGGCCTCAGACATCTGGTCGGTCTGGATCTTGTTGGAACCCTGCCGCGGCAGGTCCGACACGATCGTGAACTGCCCCTTGCCCTGGGGTGCGTGGCAGGTGGAGATGTTGACAGGGGTGCCCGCATTACCGCCACCACCGCCGCTCGAGCTGCTACTGCTGCTTCCGCAGCCGGCAGCTACTGCCAGTGCAAGGACTGCAACGATCGGTATGGCTCGGAATCGAACCGTCCCCATCACGTTCCTCCATCGTCGGGAGTTTGATGTTCCGGGCCGGTCTGGCACCCGTTCGCCGTTTGGCGACTGTGGTATTTACCATTCCTAAACACGTAAGACAAGCCTGACGGGCGATTCGGACGACACAATGCGAACAGCAAAACTGAAGGCGGTGCTCCTGGCGGTGGCCTTGGTTCTCCCCACCGCGGCCTGTGGCACCAGCCGCGCAGACACCGTGCCAAGCGACCATACGGCATCCGCGAGCTGCCCGTCGGTTCGCGCCGCCGGCTGGCATAGGTGGGCGAACCGGGTTCACATGACTGTGTTCTGCCCCACATGGCTTCCCATCTACGTCGATGGCGTGATCGGGGGCGACGTGAACACGGCGGCATCGCCGGGCCGCTTCTGGCAGGTGCACTTCGTCTGGCGCTCCGACGACTTCAGCCAGCTGATCCACATCGTGTTCGAGGGCTATGCACCCGGCACGTGGCCACATACCTGCGGCGGGGTGCCCTGCTACGGCGGACGTGACGGCACCGACACGCTGGGTGGTCACACCGTCACGTGGTACACGCGCAACCGCGGCTCCAGCACCGGCCACGTCGCCGCGGTCTTCCGCGACGGCGGCAACACCTATGTGGTAAGCCTGCACGTGATCGACCCTTACACGGCGGCCACGGCCAAGGCGACCGTCGCCCGGATCGTGAAGGGGCTGGTGCCGATGAGGCCCTCCGCTGCCTGAGGCTGCGAGCCTCGCTCCGGCTCTCGCTACCCCTACAGCATCTCTGCCAGCGGAAACGCCCGATGCCGCCGCGGCGGCACCAGGAAGCTCTGCCTATGCGTGGTCGTCAGCACCGAGTTGAACCCCTGGCCGGGGTCGCGCGGTGCCAGCGGCAGTCGCCGCCCGCCCGGCAGCACCCCGTCCATGGCCAGCCGGTTGCGGTGGAAATCGTCGCTGGTGGGGTTGAACACGACGAAGTGCAGGCCGGCCCGGGCCGCGGGGCTGAGCCCATCGCGGCCAGGATCCGCGCTCCAGTAGAACGGGTTGTCGAGCGTGTTGAAGTCGGCGCGGATCGGTACCGCCGTGCCCTTCGCATAGGTGGTGCCGTCGCGCCCCACCGCGTCCGCCGCCAGCCGCGAGGTCTGCTGGATGGCCGGGCTGTGACCGATCCGCGCATACCGCGCGGCATCCGTGCGGATCGCGGCCACGGAGGGCACGTCGTCCGTTCCCTGGCTGACGGTGAGCGTCCCCTCGGGCACGTTCCGTGTCGGGCCGAACACGGTGGCGGCCCGCTGGCCGTGATCGAACGTCAGGAACCAGGATTCCAGGTCCTCGAAGATGTGCGAGACGTGCATCGTCGTGCCCTGCCGGAAGTAGCCGCCGGGGCCACCGTCGGAGTAGCCCAGCGTCTCGATGTTCGCGATCCGCTCCGGCCCCAGTGACGCCTTCTGCGTGGAGGTGAACCCCAGAAACAGCTCGGCCTGCTCCGGGATCAGGTTGGCGCCCGGGACGCCGGCTGCCACCGCCAGCTTGTGCGGCAGCGCCTCGCCGCCGTCGAAGCCGCCGCCCACGAAGCCGCGGCGGATGCTGGTCGGCTGCCACACGTCGAGGTTTCCGACCAGGCGTTCGTGGGCGTCGTGGATATGCGCCGGGTTGTCGCTTCGCAGCAGCAGCACCGCGTCGTTCTGCTCGAGCAGCATGCCGCTGGTATCGCTCGGGAAGCGGATCGCGTCCAACAGCACAGAGACCGGGTGCCCCGCCGCCTGAGAGGCGCGGCGATCGACCGGAACGTGGTCACGCGCCGGCGCGGCCACCGGGCCCCTGAAGTACGGCAGCCCCCACCCGACGGTCACGCCCAGACCCGCCGGGCTGAACGGGTAGTCCTGATCGAGGCCCGCCAGCGCCTGGACCAGCCGTCGCTGCCCGTCGCGCAGCTCGGGGGGGCCGCCGCCGGGCAGCCGGAACGTGACGATCTCGTGGTGCAGCGGCGGCACCACCACCTCGACGTTGTTGTCGGTGACGACCCGCAGCCCGCCCAGCAGGTGCTGTTCGGGCGGCCGCGCCGTGACCGCGGGCCGGCTGGGTGCGCGGCCGGCGCGCTCGGCCAGCTCGTAGAGGCCGGCCGCGGCCAGCGTGGTCGCGCCGACGCCGGCCAGCAGCTGCCTGCGTGTCAGCTCCACGTCAGGCGGCCGGATCGACCACGACCAGGTGCGTCAGGATCCGCCGCAGGTCGGCGTTGACGGTGTCGTAGGTGAGCGGAGCGGCGACGTGCTGGCTGGCCGTGTACAGGGATCCGGCGTGGCGCCAGGCGTAGACGAGGTGCCACTGGTCGGCGCCCTGGTTGACCGTGTACAGGGTCGCCGTGATCGGCCCGGCGTGGACGGTTCCATGGGGGTCGGCGAAGCACGGCACGCGGTGCTTGACCTGCTTGCCCGAGCCGGCCTCGGTGACCACGCAGCTGGGGATGGTGGTGCGGCCGGGATAGGCGCGCAGGATCACGTGCACCTCGCCGGTCTGGGCCTCGACCCAGATCCAGCTGGCCAGGTAGCTCTTGTCCTTCGACACCGACAGGACGGCGTTGTCGGCGGCGCCGGCCTCGCCCTTGTCGATCTTCCCCACAAGCGGGTTGGGCAGCCAGGCCGGGCAGTAGACGTCGGTGCCGATGCGGCTGGCCAGCGTCTGCCAGCCGAGCTTCAGGGCCGCGGGGCACTTCGGCTTGCTGGTGGTGGCCGCGTCGGCGCCGCCCTGACCGCAGCCGCTCGAGGCAAGCGCCAGCAGCGCCACGAGCAGTGGCGCGACGGCTGACGATCTCATCCAGGTACGTGCCAAGGCGATCCGGTGAATGGTACCGACATCAACGCCCAGCGGCCCGCAGGCGGTGCCACATCAGTCCACGACGGCGCCCGTGCCGGGCACGGATACCTCGGCCGCCGACGGCTCGTCGTCCAGGCGCACCTCGACCCCGGCGCACTCGATCACCAGCGGATCGTGGGTGGCGCAGACCACCGCCAGCGACCTCCCCGCCGCCGCGTCTGCCAGCAGCGCCGCCACCGACTCGGCGTTGGCCTGATCGAGCCGGGACGTCGGCTCGTCCACCAGCAGCAGGTCAGCACCCGCGGCCAGCGCACGGGCGATCGCCAGCCGCTGACGCTCGCCTGCCGAGAGCCGGGAGGCGCGCTGGTCGCTGCGCGGGCCCAGCCCCACCCGCGACAGCGATTCGCGCGCTCGGTCGACGGCGGCGGCGCCGGTGACTCCGCGCAGGCCGAGCGTGAAGGTGACGTTCTCCTCGGCGCTGAGGAACCCGACCAGCCCTGGCTCCTGGCTCACGTAGGCGACGCTGGAGCGCCGCAGGCCGGCCAGGCCGTCGCGATCCAGCCGCGAGAGCGGCCGGCCCAGCACCAGCACCTCGCCGGAATCGGGCCGCTCCAGGCCGGCCAGCATCGCCAGCATGGTGCTCTTCCCGGAGCCCGACCGGCCGATCACGGCGGTCATCGCGCCGCGCCGAAACTCGGCGTCGTACCCGGCGAACAGCGACCGCGAGCCGAAGGCCTTCGTCACCTGCCGCAAGGCCGCCACCGGCTCCGACCCTGCGGTCACGGCCGGCGGCGGCGCCGGCGGCTGCTGGGGCACGAACGTGCCGGGGGCCGGCCGCAGCACCACGCCGTCGCCCTCCTTGTCGGCCTGGACGTGCGAGGTGATGCCGAGGCCCGCACGGAGGTGCTCCGGCAGGTGCACCCAGCCGCCGTGCCCGACCACCAGCATCGCCCGGCCGTCGCGCCACTCCTCGCTCAGCCGGCCGTCGCGGATGCGGACGGTGCGGTCGGCGATCCGGGTGGCGCCGTGGTCGTGGCTGACGATCAGCGCCGTCGTGCCCTGACCGCGCACCAGCTCCTGGATCAGCTCGTAGACGATGTCGCCGTTTCGGCGGTCGAGCTCGCCGGACGGCTCGTCAGCCAGCAGCAGCTGCGGCCGGTGCGCGAGCGCCGCGCACACCGCCACCCGCTGCTGCTCGCCGCCCGAGAGCTGGCCGGGCAGCATCGCCGCGGCGCGCTCGAGGCCGACCGCGGCCAGCAGCTCGGCGGCACGGTCGCGCCGCTGCGACCGCTGCTCGCCGCGCAGCGCCAGCTGCAGCCCGATGATCTCCTCGCAGCGCAGGTCGGGCGGCAGCGCCCGCGTGTAGTGCTGGTCGATCACGCCCAGCCGGCGGGCGCGGTAGTCGGCGGCGGCGCGGCCGCGCAGGCTGCCGATGTCCAGCCCGTAGACATTGGCGGTGCCGGCCGACAGCGGCTCCAGCGCAGCCAGGATCCGCAGCAGCGTGCTCTTGCCGGCTCCGCTCGGCCCCAGCACGACGACGATCTCCCCCTCCTCCACCGACAGCGTCAGCCCCTGCAGCGCCGCGGCATCGCCCTCCGCCGTGCGGTGGATGCGAAACGCGTCGCGGACGTCGATCGCCCGGCTCACGGCGCCTCCCCCGTGGCCCGCCGCGGCAAATCGGCCGAGAACGCGGCCCTGGTCGAAAGCGCCACCGCCAGCGCCGACAGCAGCAGGAAGCCGACCAGCCCTGCCAGCACCACCGGCCACGCCAGGTGCCGCTCCAGCGGCGGAACCGGAACCGTGGCCGACGCGGTCACCTGCACCAGTCCAACCGTGGCCGTCGACAGCACCACTCCGATCACCACGGCCACCACCAGCCCCACGGCGGTCACGATCGCGGCGCGCAGCCGCAGCTGGCTGCGCAGCGTGGGCGGCCCCACGCCCTGCGCCTCCAGGTCGAACAGCGCCACCCGGTCGTCGCGCACCGCGGCGGCCACCGACAGCAGCAGCGCCGCCAGCGAGAGCAGAAGCGCCAGCGCGGCGGCGCCCTCAAGCACCAGCCGGATGCCGCGCGAGAGCGGGTCGCTGCGCAGGGTCGCAAGCGTGCCCGCGTGGGAGCTTCGCGTCATGCTGTCGTATGGCGGCCGCGTGACCTGGGCGTTGAGTGCGGCCACCCGGTCGGCGTTGCGGGCTCGCAGCCACATCTCCGACGGCACCGCAGAGCCCGGATCGTCGGCGTTGAGCGCGGTCGCAAGCAGCGTCTCGTCGGCCGCCGCGAAGCTGCCCGTTACGGTCGGAAAGCGGCGTCCCACGGCCACCACCCGCCCAGGCACGCTGATGCCGGCAAACGTCAGGCGCACCAGGCCGCCGACGGCGGCGCGGGCCAGGTCGGGGCTCACCATCACGGGCACCGGCCGGCCGTCGCTGGGCTGGACCGGCCGCAGCAGCGGGTGCGTGGCGCCCGTGATCACGAACCGCACCGGCGCGCCGGGGCCGCCCGCCACCAGCCCGCCGCGGCCGATCCATCCTGACCAGTCGGTGACGGGGGCGGCACCCAGCGTCAGCGGGCCGAGCAGCACGCTGCCCTTGATGCCGGACACCGCCCCGCCCTCGCCCTGCTGATGGATTGCGATCTTGGAGTCGGCGGCCGTGCGGTCGATCGAGATCGCCACCAGCCGCGACCCCGCCAGGCGTGCCGGCAGCCTTCGCTCCAGCTGCGAGTGGCCGACGCGGGCGGCTCCCATGGGCAGGCTGACGAAGGACTGACGATCGGTCTGCAGCACCAGCGCCGTGGTCACGGGCGAGCCGGTCACATCCACCGCCAGGCGAAGCAGACCCGATCCGTCCAGCAGCGGCCCGCGCATCGACACGTCGCCGGCCGGGGTCAGGCGCCGCGCCAGGGTAGCCTGGCTGATGTTTGATGTGTCGCTGCGCCAGCGCAGGTCGGGGATGTCCTTCGCCGGCAGCGCCAACGCGGTGATGTCGACCGGCCGTGTCCCGGTCGTGGCGGCCGTGGCGCTCAGCCGCAGCACCGGCATGGCGACGGTGCCGCCGGCGAGCCGTTGGTACTGCTCCAGCGAGGCGGCATCCAGGGGCCGCACCAGCTGGGGGCCCTCCGCCAGCGTGACGTCGGCGGGCACCACGAAGTCGGCCTGGTCGCTCTGGCCGGTGCGCAGCGTCTGGCCGTAGGCGGTGGCGAAGAAGCCGAGGCCGAGCGCCACGGCCAGGAACGCCGCGGCAATGGCTGCCGGCAGCGGCTCCCGCGCCACCGACACGACCGCGATCCGCACCGCCGCCGAGGCGCCGCGCACGCGCCGCTCCAGCAACCGCATGGCCGGGCCCAGCAGCCGAGCCACCGCGACGCCGGCGACCAGCGCCACCAGCAGGGGCAGCAGCGGCAACAAGGGGTCGGAGCGGGCGTCGGTGGTGCTGCCGATGCTGGTGGCACCGCGCGCCGCCGCCAGCGCCAGCGCCGCCAGGCCGGCCACGGCCACCGCGTCGGCCAGCACGCCGCCGTAGCGGGTCGGCCCGTCGGGCAAGAGCAACACCACGACCACCAGCAGCACCGACACCACCAGCGCCGCCAGGCCGAGCAGCAACGCCTGCCCGGTCAGCAGCGAATGCGACATCACCGCGCCTGGGGGAAGGCCGGCGGAGTTGCACACGGCCACGCCGATCACGATCCCGGCCAGGGCGCCCGCCAGCACGCCCAGCAGGGCGATCCAGCCGCCCTCCGCCAGCGCGAACAGCCAGACCTGTCCTCGGCGCGCGCCTCGGCGCTCGAGCCGCCGCCGCTCCGCCACCGCATCGCCGCGCAGCGCGTTCGCGGCCAGCACCACGAACGCCAGCAGCAGCGTAGCCACCTCGCCGCCGACCAGCGTGAGCCGCGCTCCCGCCGTGTCGCTGCGGTCGGTGGCGTCGATCAGCGCCTGGTCGGGGGCCGAGATGCTCCACTGGCTGAAGCCGGAGCTGAGGCCGGTCAGCGCCCGCGCTTCGCGTCCCAGCAGCGAGCCGACGTCCCAGCTGTGCACACGGTGCGGATCGATCGGGCGCGTCCAGGAGTACGTGCGGTAGATCGGTGCCAGCCCGGGCAGCTGCGAGACCTGCTCCACGTTGCCCGACACCAGTGTGGCCGGCGGGGTGTGGTGGCCCGCGCTGACGCCGAGGTCGGTGAGCGACCCGAACGGCAGCGCCGACGTGAGCCGGCCGGTGCCGACCCGCACGAGGCGCGTCGGCCCGGCGGCGGCGACCGGCATCGGCGCGCCTGCCACCTGCACCACCTCGCAGCGGCTGGGCGTGCAGCTGCGGGGCAGCCGCCCGCTGGTCAGCGTCACCCAGCTAGCGATGTCGTTGACGCCCGTGACCACGGCAATGCGGCTGTTCTCAAAGCGCGTCTCGCGGTAGAGCACCGTGCGCACGGCCGGGCCCGGTGCCAGCTGCGCGAGCGCCCGGGTCGCGGGCGGGTCGACCGCCCGGTAGCCGCCCGCCGGCGCGCCGCTCCACAGCACCCGCATCGCCCGCTGGTCGACCGGCACCGCGGCCAGGGCGCGCTGCACGCTCAGCTCCGACGAGACCCGTCCGCCGACGATGGTCGCGGCCAGCATGGCGGTCGCGGCGGCGATGCCGAGAGCCGCCAGCAGGCCGCGCTGCGGCCGGCGGCGGATGCGCGCCGCGGCGACCGAGATCGGCGCCAGCAGGGCTGTGGCAACGCGGGCCATGGACCGATGATGGTAGTCCCGAGGCTGGCTGTGCAGAGGTGCCTGCGACCGGGTAATGTCGCGGCCGCCGATGGCCGATCCCGACCTGCACGTTTACTGGCATGACGACGCGCTGCTGCACGATACGGGCTCGGGTGTGTTCGAGAGCCCGCCCTCGCCGTTGATCGAGGTGTCGGAACTGCACCCCGAAAACGACGTGCGGATCCGGAACATCCGCTCGTGCCTGCGCGAGGGGCCGATCGCGCCGCGGCTGGCCTGGCGGGACGGCCGCCACGCCACGATCCCGGAGCTGGAGAGGTTGCACGACCCCGCCTACGTGGAGCAGGTGCGCGAGTTCTGCGAGGCCGGCGGCGGGCTGCTGGGCGGCCACACGGTCGTCTCCGCCGGCACCTGGCCGGCGGCGCTGTCGTCGGCCGGCACCGCGATCGCCGCGGTGGAGGCGGTGCTGGACGGGGACTGCCTCAAGAGCTACGCGCTGGTGCGGCCGCCCGGCCACCATGCGCAGCCGGCCCGCACCGACGGCTACTGCATGTTCTCGAACACGGCGCTGGCGGCCGAGACGGCCCGCCGGCGCGGGGTCGAGCGGGTGGCGATCATCGACTGGGACGTCCATCACGGAAACGGCACCCAGGAGTGCTTCTATGACCGCGGCGACGTGCTCAGCTGCTCGCTGCACATGCCGCACGGCTCCTGGGGGCCGGCGCACCCTCAGACCGGATCGACGCTCGAGGCCGGAATCGGCGACGGCGCCGGGTACAACGTGAACGTCGAGCTGGCCTACGGCAGCGGCGACACGGCCTACGCATCCGCCATGCGGCGGGTGCTGTTCCCAATCCTCGACCACTTCCGGCCGGGTCTGATCCTGATCGCGGCCGGCCAGGATGCCAGCCAGTTCGACCCCAACGGGCGCCAGTGCCTGACCATGAACGGGTTCCGTCGGCTGGGCGAGCTGGCGCGGGAGCTGGCCGATCGCCACTGCGACGGCCGCCTGGCGCTGATCCAGGAGGGCGGCTACGGCCGCTCCTACTCGGCCCTGTGCATGCACGCCACGCTCGAGGGCGTCCTCGCCACCGGCCCGCTACTCGACGACCCGATGGGCTACCTGCCGGACGATGAGAGCCGCGGCGACGCCGGGATCGCCGCCGCCCGCGGATCGATGCGACGCTACTGGCCGATCTGAGATGTCAGCCACGGTGCGCCCGTTGATGGACGGCGACCGGGCGTGGTTGAGCGGCTTCATGACCGAGCGCTGGGGCGCGCCGCTGGCGGCCGGAGGCGGCCGGCTGCACCGCTTGGATGACCTGCCCGGCTTCGCGGCCGTCGCCGCGGACGGCGCGGTGGCCGGCGTCGTCACCTACCTGATCGAGGCGGACGTGTGCGAGGTGGTCTCGATCGACAGCGTCGTCCAGGGCGAGGGCGTCGGCACGGCGCTGCTGGAGGCGGCATGCGAGGCGGCCGCCGCAGCCGGCTGCCGGCGGGTGCGGCTGATCACGACCAACGACAACCTGGACGCGCTGCGCTTCTACCAGCGCCGTGGCTTCGCGCTGACCGAGCTGCGGGCGGGAGCGGTCGACGAGTCGCGGCGCATGAAACCGCAGATCCCGCTGGTGGGCGAGTACGGCATCCCCATCCGCGACGAGCTGGTACTGGTGCGGGAGCTACCCTGAGAGCATGAGACCACGTGCACCGAGGACCGGCGACTGCGCCCGCGCGCTGTGGCTGCTGGGGCTGCAACCGCCGGTCGATCCGGACGAGCTCGCCGCGGCCTGGAAGCGCCGCGTGATCCGCGCGCACCCAGACCTACACGCCGTGTCCGAGCAGCGCAGCGAGGCCGCGACCATGTTGACGCGCGCGCTGAACGACGCCCGGGACACGGTGCAGGCCTGGATCGCAAGCGGTCGCGAGTGGCCACAGCCCGCCATGGGCGGCCGCACGGTGCCCGCTCAGCCCGTCTCACAGCCGGATCCCGAACCGACCGTGGCCGCGGTCTGCAAGCATACCGGTCTGCGGGCCGGCGACCGCGTTCGGACCTGGCCGTACGACGGCGACCCGGTGGCCGTGCGCGGCACCGAGGTGGAGGCGGGCGCGGGCACCGTCTGGGTGCTGCTGGGCGACGGCTCGGCCGCCGCCTCGCACCGGGTGCGGCTGGCCGCATACGGCTGCCCCGTCTGCGGTGCCTGCGAAGGCCCGGTCGACGGCGCCGTCGTCACCCGCCCCTGCAGCGACTGCCTCCGCGACCTGCGCCGGCTGGAGCAGCGGTCATCCGAGGGGCCACGGATCCGAACGGCGATCGAGGCTCGTTCGGAGGCCGGCCGTGCCACCGCCCGGTCCCTCGACAGCGCCTGGCTGGGCGAGCGCGCGGCCGAGCGCGGACGCTGGGCTCGGCGCCTGCGCCTGGCCTCTCCCGAGGATCTGCACGCGGCCCTGCTGGGCGCGTTCACGCGCGCCTTCGAGCGCTGGGCTGCCTAAGATGGTTGATCGGTATCTCCGTGATGTCCGAGGCGCAAGGCACCGCCTTGCGCCGGTCGGGAGTGATCTGCGATCACGCAGATCACTTCCGGGCGAGAACCGAGTCTCGCGCAGGTGCAAGTCTCATGCGACTTGCACCGGTCATGAGCGATCTGCGATCACGCAGATCGCGAACGGCAGGGAGCGTCAATACCGGGTCGTATTGGCGCGACCGAGGACCAGGTGCAAGGCCAACAGCCTTGCACCGATCGGGAGCGATCTGCGATTACGCAGATCGCGGACGGAGACGACGGTTCGCAGCCGTAGCCACCCAGACCACCGCTAACCCTTAGCGACCGCAGCGGCCAGGCTCGCGAGAGATACCGATCAACCATCTAGGCCTGCGCCTGAGCCGGTGCGAAGGCGTCCTCGCGCCCCAACAGGCTGGCGTCGACCGACAGCTTGCGGGCCGGCCGCCAGGCCATCAGCGCGGACGGCACCCCGAGCACGATGTCGCGCAGGATGGTGGCAGCCCCGACCTGCGTCTGCACGGTGGTGCCGAAGCAGCCGCAGTCGATCGACAGCCCGCGCGCCCAGGCCTGCGCCTCGGCCACCAGGAAGATCACCATCAGCACGCAGGCCAGGATCGCCGTCGGCTGCACCATCGCGCCCACCAGCAGGTAGCCGCCGATTGCGACCTCGACCAGTGGCAGGCCGTAGCTGAAGGGCGACACCAGGGCGTGCGGCAGCACCTGGTAGGCATCCACCTGCGCTCGGAACCCGTCCAGGTCGGCCAGCTTGGTGATGCCCGCGAACAGCCAGATGCCCGCCGCCGTGAGCCGCACCGCCAGCCCCACCCAGGGCAGCAGCTCGCGTTTACGCACCGGCGGCCGCCTGAGCAAGCTCCTGCTTCAGCTTGGCCGTCGGCTGCTCGTTGTCGGATGCCCAGTGCACGGTGCCATCCGGCGCGATCACGTAGAAGGTGGGATAGCCCTGGATGTGGTAGGCGTTGGTGATCGGCCCGGGACTCTGGGGCGAGTGCCAGCTGCCGACCTGCGGGCCGAGGTCGAGCAGGGCCGGGTACTGGAGTCCGAAGTAGCGGTGGAACGCATACACGCTGGGCGCCCCCTCGCTGTCGGCGTTGATCGAGACCATCTGCTCGCGGGACGTGTCCAGCGTGTTGTAGAGGCCGTGCAGGTGCGGCGCCTCGGCCTGGCAATGCGGGCAGGACGTGGCGAAGAACTCGATCAGGAGCGCCTTTCCGGCGTAGTCGCTGAGCGAGACCGTGTCACCCTCCGGCGTCTTCAACGAGAACGCGGGCGCCACGGTGCCCGGCTTGAGCAGGGTGCTGTTGTTGGGTGCGGGCGAGTCGGAGGCGCTCTTGTCCTCGATCTGCCCCACGCCCGGGATCAGCTGCGGATGGAACCCGACCCTCGCGGCCGCCACGCGCAGCGACTTGGGTGCGTTCAGATCGGCGACCGTGGGCTTGGCCGGCCCAGGCGCGGAGGGCGCCTGGTTGAGGCGGTTCAGCACCGCGGCCATCGCGATGATCGCCAGCACCACCCCGCCCGTCGCCAGCCACAGGTTGCGCTGTTGCTGCCGTTTCTGCTGCTGATCGCGCTGGTCGCGAACCCGTGAAGCCTTGCCCACCGATGTCTCCTGGTCGCCTGATCACATGGTAGTCAGCCGATCAGCCGCTGGCGGATGGCGAGCGCCACCGCCTGCGTGCGGGTGTCCGCGTCGAGTTTGCGCATGGCGTTGCGTACGTGCGTGCGGACGGTCTCGGTAGAGAGGTACAGCTTGGCCGCGATCTCGCGGTTCGACTCGCCGTCGGCCAGCATCGCCAGGATCTCGCGCTCGCGGGCGGACAGCCCCGGGATCTGGCCGATCCCGCGGCCGCGCAGCAGGTCGGCGCTGAGCGACGGGTCGAGATAGGCGCCTCCCTCCGCCACGATCCGAACGCCCCGCACCATCTCGGCCGGGGTGGCGTCCTTGACCATGAAGCCGCGGGCGCCCGCCTCCAGGCCGTCGGTCAGCAGATGGTGCTCGCCAAACGCGGTGAACATCATCACGCCCACCTCCGGGTCGGCGTCCAGCACCCGGCGCGTGGCCGCGAACCCGCCGCCCATGTCGCCGTCCAGCTGCAGGTCCATGACCACGACATCCGGCTTGCGACGGTCGGCCATGCTCACGGCCGACTCCACGTTGGTGGCCTCCCCGACGACGGTGATACCGATCTCGGAATCGAGGATGGCCTTGATGCCGGAGCGGGTTGCCGTGTGGTCATCGACCACCAGCACACGGATTTCGGATGCCTCAGCCACAAGGCTGGCATCATCGCACGGAGATCCGCGCGGCGACAGAAATCGGTCAGGCGGCCCACGTGTTCGATCAGGTGACCGGGACTAAGCTTCGGTATAGCCAGCCCACCGGCGGAACCCCTCCCCCCGGCCGTCTGGTGGGTTGGTGGGCTGCCCGCCATGCGTGCGATCTCGGG
>DATIOK010000184.1:0-1980 GCA_035473255.1 Gaiellales bacterium | reverse complement strand
TCCATAGTGTTGATCGCCGTGGGAGCGATCCTGCGGTTCGCGGTGACGGTGCACACGGCACACGTCAACTGGCACATCATCGGTGACATCCTGATGGCCGTTGGCGTCGTTGGCCTGGTGATATCGCTGATCTGGATGGCGATGGCGTCTCGGCGCGGCACGACCACGGTCGTCGACCGCAGCGGCGAGCGGCCGGCCGGATACTGACCACGCTACCGGTACGGATGTTTCCGCCGCCGGGTGCGCGGGAATGACGGAACCGGTACGTAACGACCTTTTCGGGAGGAGGACCGGATGCTGATCACGATCCTGATTGTGCTGGCCATCATCGCTCTGCTGCTGTTCATCTTTGGCCGCGGCCGCCTGACGCGCTAGCGCGTTTTCGCCTGGAGGGCTCCACTCCGGAGATCGGCTGGCGGGTGTAGGATGGCGGGCAGGGGAAGCCCTGCCGCGTGCCTGCGCCGCCAGCCGACGCCTCCAGCAGGCCGCCATCCCCGCAATCCGATCCGGGCTCCTGGACGCAGGAGGTGGTCGAGGTGGTCAGTCGGCGGATCAGCGACCAGCGTACGGAGGCGCTCGGCCAGGCCAACGCGATCCGCGAGCGCCGGGCGGCGCTCAAGCGTCGTCTCAAGGACGGCGAGGAGTCGCTGGCCACGCTGATCCTCGACCCTCCCGACTACCTGCACACCGCCCGCATCGAGATGCTGGTGATGACCACGCCGGGCGTCGGCAAGGTGCGTTCGCAGACGCTGCTGCGCGACGCCGGGATACCCGCCAAGACCACGGTCGGCCGGCTCACCGAGCGGCAGCGCACCACGCTCGCGACGAAGCTGCCCGCGCCGCGCGGCTAGCGCCAGGTGTTACCTCGCGCGCCGCGGGGAACTGTGACCGGTGGGTGCCGGCGAGCCACGGCCCGGCGGACCGGCACCCAGCTCTCCGCTCAACCCTGCGGCGGCTCCTGGTAGATGCCGAACACGTTTCCGCCGGGGTCGCGGAAGCGGGCCGTGAGCTCGCCCGGGTCGCCGCCGATCGGCTGCACGATCTCGCCGCCGGCGTCCGTCACCGCCCGGCAAGCGGCCTCGGCGTCGTCCGCCATCACGTACACCAGCGGCCCCGGCTGGCTCATCGCCGGCCGCCCGGTCACGAACGCGCCGCTGACCTGGCCGGTGGTGTCGTCGAAGGCGGTGGCGCCGTCGCCGCGGGTGCGGATCGACCAGCCGAACACGTCCCGGTAGAACGCGGCCGACGCCTCCACGTCGCCGGTCGGGATCTCGACGTAACAGATCTTGCCGTTGGTGGCGGACGGTGGCATGGCGGCTCCTCGGGTCGGTGATGCGATTGTGCCAGAGCGCCGCCGCCAGCCGATCCGCTAGGTTCTGGATCCGGTCGACAGGAGGGCAGCGAGCAGATGGCAGAGGTGGTGACGCTTCGGGACGCGGTCGCCGAGCTGGTGTCCGACGGCGACACCGTCGCCCTGGAGGGCTTCACGCACCTGATCCCGCACGCCGCCGGCCACGAGCTGATCCGCCAGCGCCGCCGCGGCCTGACGCTGGTGCGGCTGACGCCCGACGTGATCTACGACCAGATGATCGGCATGGGCTGCGCCGAGCGCATGATCTTCTCGTGGGGCGGCAACCCCGGCGTCGGCTCGCTGCACCGCTTCCGCGACGCCGTCGAGTCGGGCTGGCCGGTGCCGCTCGCGATCGAGGAGCACTCGCACGCAGGCATGGCCGCCGCCTACGCGGCCGGCGCCGCCAACCTGCCGTTCGCCGTGCTGCGCGGCTACGCCGGCACCGACCTGCCCGGGCACACCTCCTCGGCCGGCTGGGTGGACTGCCCGTTCACCGGCGAGCGGCTGGCCGCCGTGCGCGCGCTGCGGCCCGACGTCGCGATCATCCACGCCCAGCAGGCCGACCGCGCCGGCAACGTGCAGCTGTGGGGCATCAGCGGCGTCCAGAAGGAGGCGGTGCTGGCCGCGCG
>DATIOK010000183.1:0-17724 GCA_035473255.1 Gaiellales bacterium | reverse complement strand
TCGGCCTCGGACCGGGTGACCCCGAACTCGTCACCGTCAAGGCAGTGCGGCTCATCGCCGCGGCCGACGTCGTCGCCTACCACTCCGCCCGGCACGGCCGCTCGGTCGCACGGTTGATCGCCGAGCCGTACCTGCGCGGCGCCCAGATCGAAGAACAGCTCGTCTACCCGGTGACCACCGAAACCATCGATCACCCTGGCGGTTACGAAGGTGCCATCGAGGAGTTTTACGAGCGGGCCGCCGCGCGGCTCATGGCGCACCTGGAAGCTGGACGCGATGTCGTGCTGCTCGCCGAAGGGGACCCGCTCTTCTACAGCAGCTATATGCACATGCACAAACGCATCGACGGGCGATACGCGACTCAGATCGTGCCCGGCGTGACGTCGGTGAGCGCTGCATGCGCCGCCCTAGGGATGCCGCTCACCGAGGGCGACGATGTTCTGACGGTGCTTCCCGGCACGATGGCTCAGGAGCAGCTGACCGAGCGGCTCATGACGACCGATGCCGCGGCAATCATGAAGATCAGCCGCAGCTACGCGGGCGTGCAACAGGCGCTGAAGGAAGCCGGCCGGCTGGAGCAGGCGTATTACGTCGAGCGTGCGTCCGGTGACAAGCAGGTCACCCGGCCCGCGGGTGCCGTCGACCCGTCGGACGTGCCGTACATGTCGATCGTGATCGTCCCCGGCCGGGCAGCGGCGCAGGCACGTCCAACGGCACCGGGCGCGACCACTGAGGGCGTCATCGGAGTCGGCCGCGTCGATGTGGTCGGCCTCGGGCCGGCGGGTCGGGACTGGCTGACCCCGCAGGCGATGGCGGTCCTTTCCGCGGCAGACGACATCGTCGGCTACGCGCCATACGTGGAGCGGGTGCCGGTGAACCCCCGCCAGCAACGGCACGCCAGCGACAACCGAGTCGAGGCCGAACGCGCCGAGTTCGCCCTCGACCTCGCGCGGCGCGGTCGGCGAGTCGCCGTCGTCTCGTCCGGCGACCCGGGCGTCTTCGCGATGGCCACGGCCGTGCTCGAAACTGCTGCCGACAACGAGCGCTTCGTCCACGTGCCGGTAGAGGTCGTCCCCGGCCTCACCGCGGCGCAGGCGGTCGCGAGCCAGTCCGGCGCCCCCCTCGGCCACGACTACGTCGTCCTCTCGCTCTCGGATCGCCTCAAACCTTGGGACGTCATCGCGCGGCGTCTGGAGGCCGCTGCTTCCGGCGACTTCGCGATCGCGATCTACAACCCTGCCTCGAACACCCGGCGGCAGCAGTTGGTCGACGCCCGCGAACTGCTGCTGAAATACCGCGACGCCGCGACGCCGGTGGTGATCGGACGCGCGGTGGGCACCGACGATCAGCGGGTCACCGTCACGACGCTGGGCGAACTCGACACCAACCAAGTGGACATGCGTTGCCTGCTGATCGTCGGATCGAGCCAATCCCGCATTGTCAACGCAGGTTCGGATCAAGCGCGCGTCATCACCCCGCGCCGCTACCCGACCGAATGATCCAGGCCAGCGCGTCAGCTACCGTCGCGACGACTTCGCTACCTTCGGGGAGCGGCGGCCGCTGCACCATGACGACGAGGACACTCAGCTCGCGGGCCGCTTGCAGCTTGGCGGCCGTCATCGACCCGCCGCTGTTCTTGGTGACGAGTAGACCGACGCCGTACTCGCGTAGCAACGCCCGCTCGCCGTCGAGGGTGTAGGGACCGCGGTCGAGAAGCAGCGTCGTCTGAGGTGGTACCGGTCCCTCCGGTGGGTCGACTGTGCGCACGAGGAATCGATGCCGGTCGTCGTCGGCGAACACAGCGAGGTCGCGGCGTCCCGTGGTAAGGAAGACCGACTCGCCGCTCCACCTGCGCACCGTCTGCGCGGCTGCCGGCATGTCGGCGACCACCTGCCACGACGACTGGATGTCCCAACCCGGACGGCAGAGGACTAATCGCGGCACGCCGGCCTGCTCGGAACCGATGGCGGCGTTCCTGGTGATCGTCGCCGCGAAGGGATGAGTGGCGTCGACCACCGCTGTGATGTCGTCGTCACGCAGGAACGCCGCCAGGCCGTCGACGCCGCCGAAGCCGCCGATGCGAACCGACCCCTCCGGCCGCCGCGGTTGCTGCACGCGTCCGGCCAGCGAAGAGATCACGTCCATGCCATCGGCCACGAGCGCCGCGGCGAGAGCGCGCGCCTCGCCGGTTCCGCCGAGGACGAGGATGCGCACCGGCCGAGACTAACGAGCGTTACGCGAGACTGATCGAATGCGTGAACTGCTTGTCGTCGGCATCGGGCCCGGCCACCCTGATCAGATCACCGTCCAGGCGGTGCAGGCCCTCAACCGGGTGGACGTCTTCTTCTTGATCGACAAGGGCGATGCGAAGTCCGGCCTGAACGCGGTGCGAGACGAGATCCTCAAGCGCCATGTCACCGACCTGAGCTTTCGCATCGTGGAGATCCCTGAGCCGCCGCGTGACCGCTCGCCGTCGCTCCGCAGCGGAGCCTACGAAGGCGCCGTGCAGGACTGGCACGAGGCTCGCGCCCGGCGCATCGGCGCGGCATTGGCGAGCGAACTCGCCGACGACGGTGTCGGCGCGTTCCTGGTGTGGGGCGACCCGTCCGTCTACGACTCCACACTGCGCGTCATCGACCGCATCCTCGCGAGCGGCGTGGTCGAGTTCGAGTATGTGGTGATTCCTGGCGTGACGAGTGTGCAGGCGCTGGCCGCCGCGCACCGCATCCCGCTGAACCGCATCGGGGAACCGATACACATCACTCCCGCCCGGCGCATCGCCGACGGCCTCCCGGAGGGCCTGGACAGCGCCGTTGTCATGCTCGACTCCGGCTTCACCGCCGCGGTATTGGACGAGCCAGGCCTGGACGTCTTCTGGGGCGCCTACCTCGGCACAGACGACCAAGCACTCATCGCAGGACGGCTCGACGAAGTCGCCGACCAGATCGCCGAGGTACGAACGCGACTGCGCGCCGAGCATGGCTGGATCATGGACACCTACCTGTTGCGCCGCCGACGCGCGAGCGACCCCTCAGACGCCTGAGCTGCTGCTCCGCTCGCGGGTCGTCGAGTAGAGATGACTGTCCCGGAAGCCCTCGGCGGCCAGCACATTGCCGACGATGATGACGGCCGTGCGCCTGATACCCGCAGCGTGCACCTGCGCCGCGATATCGCCCAGCGTGCCGCGAAGGATCGTCTCACCGGGCTGGCTCGCATATGCCACCACGGCGACGGGGCAGTCGAGTCCGTAGTTCGGTTCGAGGTCGGCGACGACCTGGTCGATGCGCTGCACAGCGAGGTGCAGGACGAGTGTCGTCCTGGTCGCGCCGAGTGCGGCGAGTTCCTCCCCCGGAGGCATCGCGCTGGCCTGCTGCGCGATCCGAGTGAGGACCACCGTCTGCCCGACCTCCGGAACCGTTAGCTCACGGCGCAGAGCGGCCGCGGCCGCAGCGAACGCCGGGACGCCGGGCGTGATGTCGTAGTCGATGCCGATCCGATCCAACCGCCGGGCCTGCTCCGCGACGGCGCTGAACACGGCTGGATCGCCAGAGCACAGGCGCACGACGTCCCTGCCGTCGGCATCCGCGGCAGCGATCGCCTCGGTGATCTGGTTGAGGTCCAAGTCCGCGGTGTCGATCAACGTCGCCGTGGGCGGGCACTGCGCGAGCAGCTCGGCGGGGACGAGGCTGCCGGCGTAGAGGCAGACCGAGCACTCCGACAGCAGCCGCTCCGCGCGGACGGTGATGAGGTCGGCCGCGCCTGGGCCGGCGCCTACGAAGTGGACGGTCACTCTTGCTCGGGTCCTGCCTTACGAAGGGACCACTGCACGACCGGCAGAGCCGGTCGCCAGGTGGTGAAGCTACCGAGCGCATCCGCCCGCTCGACGGCGATGCGGGTGAGCGAGCCACCGAGCTGCTTCCGCCAGGCGACGAGTGCCTGCTGGCCCTCGATCGTCACGGCGTTGGCAACAAGTCGTCCCCCGGGTGCGAGCGCCTCCATGCAGGTTGGCACGACGCCGTCGACGGTGACGGCGCCGCCGACGAAAACTGCGTCCGGCCTCGGAAGGTCGACGAGCGCGGCCGGCGCCGTACCGGCGACGATCTGTAGCCCAGGGACACCAAGCGCGCTCGCGTTGCGAGCGATCCGGTCGCGACGCTCTGCCCGCGGTTCGACGGCGATGGCCCGGCTGGCCGGGTGCACGCGCATCCACTCGATAGCGATGCTCCCGGAGCCCGCGCCGACGTCCCAGAGCAGCTGGCCCGGCACGGGCCCGAGCGCGGCCAGAGCAACGGCGCGAATCTCGTGCTTGGTGATCTGGCCGTCCTGCTCGAAGGCGCCGTCCGGCAGGCCCGGCGTGCGGGGCAGCAGCATCACGTCCGGGTCGGCCACACACTCGATCGCCACGATCGCCAAGCGGCTGTGCGGCGCTTCTCCCGCTGACGCGACCGACTCGGCGTCTCCGCCGAGATCGGCCAGGACAGTAACCGGGCTCGACCCGAAGCCGCGGCCCTTCAGCAGTGTGCGGATGTCGGCCGCCGCGCTCTGTTCGGCTACCAGGACCAGGACGCGCCGGCCGGGTTGCAGAGCCGGGTGCAACAGGTCAAGCGGACGCCCAACGGCGCTCACCACCTCCACGTCGTCCAGCGGCCAGCCGAGACGAGCGGTGGCGAGCGACACCGACGAAGGATGGGGGAGCACGGTCACCCGGTCGGCCCCGAGCAACCGAACGAGGGTCGAGCCGATTCCGTGCAGCATCGGGTCGCCGCTCGCCAGTACCACGATCGATGTGTCAGCGTGATCGCCGAGAACGACTTCCAACCCGGGAAGCAGGGGGCTGGGCAGCAGCACCCGCTTACCGGTCACAGCTTCCGGCAGCAGGTCGAGTTGCCGTGATCCGCCGATGATTACCTGCGCGGCCGAGAGGGCTGCGGCGCGGCCGGGGCTCAGCCCGTCCCAGCCATCGGCGCCGATCCCGACAACGGTGACGGGGAGGTTGGGCACGGCTAACAGTGTGCAGTAGCGCTGTGAGACGATCGCCGATGAACGGCTGTCGTGGAACACCGGTGCGGCTTGCGTGACGCGGCCAAGTCCGGGGCGGTCCCGCCACTGTGGCCGGTCTCGGGAACGCCGTCAGAGACCGGGAGCCAGGACATCGACACCCGTGCCATCGGGCTGCTGCCCAGTGGTCGTCGCTGACGGCAGGCGCGGACACCTGCCGGGTGAAGGGCTGTGGTGTGTACACCCCATCCGCACAGGAATTGTTCCCGTTCAGCGCCGTCGTCGGCATGGACGACATGCGCCTGGCTCTCATCCTCAACGCGATCTCACCTGGCATCGGCGGCGTGCTCGTGCGTGGCGAGAAAGGCACGGCGAAGTCGACGACTGTCCGCGCGCTCACCGCGGTTCTTCCGTCCGTTGAAGTGGTCTCGGGCTGCCGGTTCTCGTGCCCGCCGTCGGCCCCCGACCGGCGGTGCCCGGACGGCCCGCACGCGCATGACGCCGAGACCGAGGTACGCGCAGCGCGGCTGGTCGAACTTCCCGTCGGTGCGACCGACGACCGACTCACGGGATCGCTCGATCTCGAGCGTGCACTTACTGAGGGCGTAACGAGTTTCCAGCCCGGCCTGCTCGCGCAGGCGCATCGCGGCGTGCTCTATGTCGACGAGGTCAACCTGTTGCACGACCACCTCGTCGACTTGCTGCTCGACGCCGCGGCGTTGGGCACCAACTACGTCGAACGTGATGGCGTCTCGGTCCAGCACGCGGCGCGCTTCCTGCTGGTCGGCACGATGAATCCCGAGGAGGGCGAACTGCGGCCGCAGCTGCTGGACCGCTTCGGGCTAACCGTCGAGGTTGCCGCTCCCCGCGAACCGGAGCTCCGGGCTGAAGTCGTACGACGGCGCCTGGACTTCGACGCCGACCCCACTGCCTTCGTAGCGCGCTTCGCCGACGAGCAAGAAGCTCTCGCCGAGGCAATCGCGAAGGCCCAGGCGCAGCTCGCATCGGTCGTCCTCGACGATGCCGCGCTGCAGCTGATAGCGGCTGTCTGCGCCGCATTCGGCGTGGACGGGCTACGAGCGGATATCGTCATCGCCCGGACCGCTACCGCACACGCCGCGTGGCGTGGCGCGGCGGACGTGGAACGGGCGGACATCCGGGTAGCGTCGCGCCTCACGCTTCCGCACCGCCGTCGCCGCAACCCCTTCGACCCGCCCGGGTTGAGCAGCGAAGACGAGCAGCGACTCGATGACGCACTCGGGCCGGAACGCGACGACGAACCCGACCCGGAGCCGCCCGGGTCCGGTTCGGCGCCGGAGGACGGTCCGGTCGAGAGCTCGGCCAGCGACAACGATGGGTCCGCTCGGGCGGGCGAAGCCACGGCTGGCTTCGGTGGCCGAGAGTCCGTAGCCCGTATTGGCGCTACCTTCCGAACCGGCCGCCTTGAAGTGCCGGGCAAGGGAAGCGGCGCCCCAGGACGTCGTTCGCGCGCATACACCGACGGTGGGCGGACCATCGGCGCCCGCGTCCCGCACGGGCCGCTGCGGGACCTCCACCTCATCGCGACCCTCATGGCCTGCGCTCCGCACCAGACCCGGCGTGGACGCCTCGGCGCCGGCCTGGTCCTGGAACGGGCCGACCTCCGCGAGCGGCACTGCGAAGGACGTGAGTCCAACCTCGTACTCTTCGCCGTGGACGCGAGCGGATCGATGGCTGCGCGGCAACGCATGTCCACCGTGAAGGGTGCGGTGCTGTCGCTTCTGCTGGACGCCTACCAGCGCCGCGACAAGGTCGGATTCATCACCTTCCGTGGCAACCGGGCCGAACTGCTGCTCCCGCCCACCTCGTCGGTGGACGCCGCAGCGGCTCGACTGGAGAGCCTGCCGACCGGCGGCCGCACACCGCTGTCCGCCGGCTTGTTAGAGGTTCGCGCGACGCTAGAGCGCGAGCGCCTTCGTGACCCGAGTCGGCGCGCGCTCGTCGTCCTCGTCACCGACGGCAGGCACACCACCGGCGCCGACCCCCTCGCGGTCGCAAGCTTGCTGCGGCGCGAGGGCGTCGCCGCCATCGTCATCGACTGCGAGGCCGGCCCGATTCGCCTCGGCCTCGCCGCGACGTTGGCTAACGCTCTAGGCGCCGTCTGCCTTCGTCCTGAGGAGCTCTCCGCAGACGGCCTCGCCGGCGTCGTCCGCTCGCATCGAGAGGCGGCCTGACCATGCCCCGGGGCATAGCTGAAACCATCCCCAACGACGGCCTCACCACCAAGCAGCGGCGCAACCGCCCGCTGCTGATCGTGCACACCGGGGCGATGAAGGGGAAGTCGACCGCGGCTTTCGGCCTTGCGCTGCGCGGCTGGAACCAGGGTTGGGGCATCGGCATCTACCAGTTCGTCAAGAGCGCCAAGTGGAAGGTCGGCGAGGAGGCCGCGTTCCGCGCGCTGGGCCGGCTACACGAGCAGACCGGTGAGGGTGGCGAGGTCGTCTGGCAAAAGATGGGCGAAGGCTGGTCATGGATTCAGCGGGGTGATCCTGACGATCATGCCGCCAACGCGCAGGAAGGCTGGGAGCAGATCAAACGCGACCTCGCTGCGGAGCGCTTCGGCATGTATGTCCTGGACGAGTTCACCTACCCGATGAAGTGGGGCTGGATCGATGTCGCCGACGTCGTCGATGCTCTCACCACACGACCGGGGCACCAGCACGTCGTCATCACCGGCCGCGACGCCCACCCCGACCTCATCGACGCGGCCGACCTCGTCGTCGAGATGACCAAGATCAGGCACCCGATGGATGCCGGCCAGAAGGGGCAGCGCGGCATCGAATGGTGACGATCCCTCGGGTCGTGATCGCAGCACCCGGAAGCGGTCACGGAAAGACCTCGATCGCGACCGGTCTGCTCGCCGCCCTTCGGCAGCGTGGTCTTGCCGTCTCACCGCACAAGGTCGGCCCGGACTACATCGACCCGAGCTACCACGCCCTGGCCGCAGGACGCGCCGGACGCAACCTGGACCCGTGGCTGGTCGGCGAGGAGCGCATCGTGCCGCTGTTCCTGCACGGGGCCCGTCTGCCCACGCCTGCGGACATCGCGGTGATCGAGGGCGTCATGGGACTGTTCGACGGCGCTGGCACGGAAGGTGACTTCGCCTCCACCGCGCACGTCGCGCGACTACTCGACGCCCCGGTCGTTCTCGTCGTGGACGCCTCGGGGGTCAGCTCGTCCGTCGCAGCCTTGATACACGGCTTTCTGACCTTCGATCGGCGGGTGCGACTAGCCGGGGTGATCTTCAACCAGGTCGGTTCGGAGTATCACGCGCACCTCCTGCGTTCGGCGGTCGAGCCGTTGGGCATCCCGGTGCTCGGCGTTGTTCATCGGCAGGACGACCTCACCGTCCCGTCCCGCCATCTGGGGTTGGTCCCCGCCGCCGAGAGGCGACCCGAGGCGCAGGCCGCGGTCGATGCCCTCGCCGCAGTCGTCGCCGAGAGCGTCGATCTGGATGCGGTGCTGCGGATTGCAGCCACGGTCGGTCAGTTGTCCGAAGCCGCGGCCGAGACTGTCCCGGCCAGGGCGCCGCTTACCCGTATAGCAGTGGCGGCCGGCGCGGCATTCACATTCGGGTATGCCGAGCACCCCGAATTGCTCACCCGGGCCGGTGCCGAGGTCGCCGGCTTCGATCCGCTCCGCGATGAGACGCTCCCGCCCGAGGTCGACGCCGTGGTTATCGGTGGTGGGTTCCCGGAGGTTCATGCTCCGGAGCTGTCCGCCAACAACGCGCTGCGCGCTGAGATCGCCGGGCTGGCGTCCGCTGGCGCACCGGTCCTCGCCGAGTGCGCCGGCCTCCTCTACCTGTCCCGCACATTGGACGGCCAACAGATGTGCGGCGTCCTCGACATAGACACAGCGATGACCGGGCGCCTCGTCCTCGGCTACCGAACGGCTGTCGCCCGCACGGACTCGCCGATTGCGGCCGAGGGCACGCGGGTCCACGGCCATGAGTTCCACCGCACGACTGTTCGCGCTGGCGGAACCGAATCCAACGCCTGGACGTGGAGCACGCGCGGAGAAGCCGTCACTGAAGGCTTCGTTCGCGGCAACGTGCACGCCTCCTACCTCCACACCCACTGGAGTGGCATGCCTGGAACCGCCGAGCGCCTCGTCGCCGCCGCTCGTCAGTACCGGGCGGCTCGACGCGTAGGAGCCGCCTCGTGACCGAGGTACTGGCATGACTGGAAACGTCGTCCTGGTCGGCGGCGGTCCCGGCGCGGACGACCTCATCACCATCCGCGGACTTGACCGGCTCTTGGTTGCCGATGTCGTCATCCACGACCGCCTCGCGCCTACCGGACTGCTGACCCGGCTCGGGCCCGACGTCGAAGTCATCGACGCCGCCCGTGCACCGGGCAAATGCACCCTGGCCCACGACGAGATCGTCGCGCTGATGATCGATCGGGCCCGCGCCGGCAAGACCGTCGTGCGCCTCAAAGGCGGCGACCCATTCGTCTTCGCGCACGGCGGTCAGGAGCTGGTGTCCTGCGGCGAGGCCGGCATCGCGGTCGAGGTCGTGCCAGGCGTCACCAGCGCGACGGCCAGTGCGGTCTTCGCGAACCTGCCACTCACGAGCAGCGAGGGCGCCGCGGGCTTCAGCGTCGTCTCCGGCCACCTGCATCCGGACGATCCGGCCAACCGCGTCGACTGGGCGGCCCTCCGCCGCTCCGGGACGAACATCGTCGTGCTCATGGGTATGCGCCACCTTGCCGCCATCGCCGATCGCCTCGTCGCGGAGGGAGTCTCGCCCGACGCGGAGGCTGCGTGCGTGGCTGATGGCAGTCTGCCGACGCAGCTGGTGGTGCGCGCCCGGCTCGCAGATCTCGCTGCGTCGGTAAGTCAGGCCGGACTTGCCAACCCAGCGACCGTTGTCATCGAAGCGAGCGCCTCCCGAGTCTCCTGCCGAGCGCTTGTTCTCGGCGGGAGCCGATCGGGGAAGTCGCGTTATGCCGAACGGCTGGCCTCCTCAGCCGCTTCGGTCACCTACGTCGCCACGGCGACTGGCGACCCTGGCGACCACGAATGGGTCGCGCGCATCGAAGGTCACCGCCGGCGCCGTCCGGCGGCGTGGGAGACCGTCGAGACGCGCGACCTCGCGAAGCTCTTCGCCCGCGACGACGGCAGCGTGTTACTCGTCGACAGCATCACGAGCTGGCTCGCCGGCGTGATGGACGAGTACGGATGCTGGGCTGAACCGCCTGACCCCGACTCCGACCAGCGACTCACGGAGGCCATGAACTCGCTGGTGCGAGCGTGGACGGCCACCCGGTCCAGCATCATCGCGGTCAGCGACGAAGTCGGCGGCGGGGTCGTTCCGCCGACTAGGGCCGGCCGGCGGTTTCGCGATCTACTCGGCGAGTTGAACCAGCGCCTCGCCGCCGCGGCCGAGGATGTCTGGCTGGTGACGGCAGGCATCCCGCAAAGGCTGCGATGACCGCCGAGCGATGTCCTGCGGAGCGCGCATGACACTGGTCCGATCGGTGAGCCTGTTCACGCTCGTCCCGGTGCGTACCCGCGCCGAGCTCGCACCGGGGGAAGGCGTGTCCGCGCTGCTGTGGTTGCCCGTCGTCGGTGGCGTGGCCGGTGCCGTTGCCGCTTTGCCCGCGGCAGCGATCCGGCACTGGGTGCCGCACGCCACGTTCCTCGGGGCTGTGCTGGCGGTCGCGGTGCTTGCCTGGCTTACGCGTGGCCTACACCTCGACGGGCTCGCTGACACCGCCGACGGACTCGGCAGCGGAGCGCCGGCCGCTCGGGCGTTGGAGATCATGCGCCAGTCCGATATCGGCCCGTTCGGGGTCCTGACCCTTGTACTGATTCTCAGCTGTGACATCGCGGCGCTGGACGTCGTGCGCGGCGGGGCGTGGGTTACCGTCGTGGCCCTCGGCGTGTCCGCCGCCACGGGTCGAGTCAGTGCCTTAGCCGCTGCGATGCGCGGCGTTCCGTCCGCACGCGAGTCGGGCTTCGGCGCAATCGTCGCCGACGGCGTCAGCCCGTTCGCCGTGTGGGCCTGGGTTGTCGTCGTCCTCGGCGTGGGCGCCGCACTCGCGCCAACCGTCTCCATTCCGATCGCCTGGATCGTCGTGCCGCAAGCCGTGGCCCTGCTCGCCTCCTACCTCGGGCGGCTGCACATCGTCCGAAGGCTCGGCGGAGTCACCGGCGACGTCTTCGGCGCACTCATCGAGACGACCACTGCGGTTGCCCTCGTCGGGATCGCCCTGCGATGAGCGAGCACACCTACCCTCGTCCAGTTCCGCTGGTCGGCGACACGACTTCGGCGGCCACCCGGGCCGCCGACCCCGGCGGTTGGGCCTTCGACGACGGCACCGTCGAGGCGCTGCATACCGTGCTGTCCGCCCGCCGCGACATCCGCCGCTACCGCCCCGATCCGGTGCGGGCGGATCTGCTTCGTGCAGTACTCAGGGCCGGCCACCAGGCTCCGTCCGTCGGCCACTCGCAACCCTGGCGCTTCATCGTCGTCACTGAGCAGGGCACCCGCGACCGCGCCGCCGTGCTGTCCGACCGGGAGCGGCTGCGCCAAGCGGACCTGCTCACCCCCGACCGGCGCGCCCGGTTGCTGGACCTGCAACTCGAGGGGATCCGCGAAGCGCCGATCGGCATCGTCGTGACCTGCGACCGCCGCGCCCAGGCGGCCGGGGTTCTCGGCCGGGCGACCTTCACCGACACCGACCTGTGGAGCTGCGCTTGCGCGATCGAGAACATGTGGCTCGCCGCACGCGCGGCCGGCCTAGGCATGGGTTGGGTGACCCTCTTCCGGCCCGACGACCTTGCCGACTTGCTCTACCTGCCCGAAGGCGTCGATACGCTCGGCTGGCTCTGCCTCGGCTGGCCGGACGAGCGGCCGCCCGACCCCGGCCTTCAGCGCCACGGCTGGTCCAAGCGCCTCGCCCTCGATGACGTCGTCATCGCTGAGCGCTGGCCCACCGACGACGCACCGGCGCGGCCGGTCTCGCACCTTGCTGCTCCCGACCAGCGCGCCGTCGTGGCCGGACGCGACACCGGCGACGACCTCCTCACCGTTCCCGGGTCGCTCGGCGTGCTGGATGTGGCGATCAACCGCGTCCTGGCACTCAACCCGAGCCCGCCGACGACCGGCACGTTGATCGTGGTGGCGGCCGATCACCCCGTCGCCGGCTACGGCGTTTCTGCCTATCCGGCCAGTGTTGCCGAAGACGTGTTCGCGGCCACGACGGCCGGCGTCTCCATCGGGGCCACGACTGCGCTCGGTGCCGGCTTGCGGGCGCAGGCCGTGCGCGCGGCCGCCGAGAGCCCGGGTGACCTCGTCGAGTCGGACGCGATGAGCCTCGATGACGTCGAGGCGCTCATGGACCAAGGACGGGCGCTCGGCGAGCGTCTCTCCGATGACGGCCTGATCTGTCTCGGCGAGGTCGGTATCGGTAACACCACCGTTGCCGCCGCGCTGCTTCACGCATTCCTCGGCGTCCCGGTCGAGGACGGCGTCGGACTGGGCGCCGGGGCGGATGCCGCGATGATCGAGCGCAAGCGGGACGTCGTCGGCCGGGCCGTCGCACGGGCCCGAGATGCTTACGCGGACAAGCTGGCCGACCCGCGCTACGTACTCGCGGCCGTCGGCGGCCCAGAGACAGCCGTGCTCGCCGGTGTTGTCCTCGGGGGGGCGCAGCGGCGCGTCCCCGTCGTCCTCGACGGATTGGTCACCTCCGTCGCCGCCCTGCTCGCGGTGCGGATACAGCCGGCCGCGCACAGCGCACTCGTCGCCGGACAGCGCAGCCGGGAACGTGCCCACGACATCGTCCTCACCGAGCTCGGCTTGGAGCCTTTGCTGCAACTGCGCCTGCGCGCAGGAGAAGGCGTGGGCGCCTGCCTCGCGGCTCAGCTGCTGCTCACGGGCCTACGAACGCGCGCCACCACGGCACGCGTCAGCGACCGTTGACTTGACGATCCACCGCCAGCCAGCGAGCGCCGTTCGTGCCGTCGAGGACGGCGACTGAGCCGTTCGGGACATCGATCCACGCGCCCGCACCAGGCAACGCTCCCACGCGCGCGGCCAGCAAGGCCCTGATCGCATCACCGTGGCTCACCACGACGATGGCACCCGAGTTGATGAGCTCGTCGGCAAAGTCGGACAACGCAGAGGTCATCCGCGTCGCCATCTCGCGGAGCGACTCGCCACCGTCGACACGCAGGTCCGGGTCGGACCAGTCGAACGCAGATCCGGCGGCGAACGACTCGGCGTAGCTCAGGCCCTCGAATGACCCCAGCGACTGCTCGCGGAGCCGCGCATCGACGCACATCCGAGCGCCGAGCACTCCGGCGACAATCTCTGCTGTCTGCACGGCGCGAACCAGGTCGCTGCTCACGACGCAGGACACCGGCGTGCTCCCTAGATCCGCGAGCAGCGCGCGAGCCGCGGCCTGGGCTTGAGCGCGGCCGTGCGCGGTCAGTCGCGGATGCCACGTCTGACCCTGCGTCCGTTGCGCTACGTTCCACTCCGACTCTCCGTGACGGACCAGGTAGATCACAGCTTCGTAGGGGTGAGCAGCTTGTCCATCCGGCACTTGAGACACAGCCGCTCGTCGTGCGGTGAGCCGTGCGGGATCGTGGCAACCAGTGCGCGGGCGTCCTCGACGATCTGCTCGGCGACCTTCGCACGAGTCTTCGCTTGGTACAGCCTGCTGGTGAGGGCGCCAACCTGTCGACGGTTCGCATCGAGCCTGGCGAACTGCTCCGCTGTGAGTTCGACCGTGGAGTCGGGGGATGACACTGAACCTCCCTCAGGATCTCGGGTCCCGGTCTCGGTCCGTGATCGGGAGAGGGTCTGACCTCCAGCTTGCGCTGGTCACACTGCCGCGACGGTGCTGCACTCGCACCGGCTTCCCAACCCAATCAAGGCAACCGCGCGAAGCCTAGCCGCCCAGGGCGTCCAGGCAGCCGTGCCTGATCGTCGGCGGCCTACGGCAGGCCGTGGGTCGCGCCATGGCCCGCGGCGGTGGCCGGGAGCTGGTGATCTCGAGGGGAGCCGGCGGCCGCCCGGGCACAGCGGAGGATGGCCTCGACCGACCGATCCACGTCGGCCTCGTCGGTCGACCAGTTCGATACCGAGATGCGCATCGCCGCCTGGCCGTGCCAGGTGGTGCCGCTCATCCAGCAGGTGCCCTCCCGCTGCAGTTGCTGCACCACCCTGCGCGTGTGTCCGTCGTGGTCACCGTCGGCGGCGGGTAAGCGGACGAGGACCTGGTTGAGGACCACATCGTTGAGCACTTCGACGCCGTCGTCGTCGCCAAGCCGGTCGGCGAAGCGGCGGGCCAGCGCACAGCAGCGCTCGACCAGCTCCGCGATCCCGGCGCGCCCCAGTGCGCGGATCGCCGCGTAGACGGGGAATCCGCGCGCGCGGCGGGAGAACTCTGGGTTGTAGTCCAGCGCGTCGCGCTCGCTGCCGGCGCCGTGGATGAGGTAGCTGGCCCGCACGCCCATGGCGGCCCGGTGCGCTTCGGGGTTGGCGCAGAAGACCAGCCCGGAGTCGTACGGCACGTTTAGCCATTTGTGCGCGTCGGTCGCCCATGAGTCGGCCAGGTTCACCCCGGCCACCAGCGGCCGCAGCCTTGGGCTTACCCCCGCCCACAGGCCGAAGGCGCCGTCGACGTGTACCCACGCGCCGGCCTCGTGCGCGACGTCGCAGATCTCGCGAACGGGGTCGATCGCGCCGGTATTGACGTTGCCGACCTGGGCGCACACGATCATCGGCCCGCTCTCCTCGCGTAGGACCGCGCGCAGGGCGGCCGGACGCATCCGCCCCTGGTCGTCCACATCGACGGGGATTATCGCGCTGGTCCCGACGCCGAGGAAGCGCAACGCCCGGTCGATGGTGTCGTGCCGTTGCGTACCGGCCAGCACACGAAGGCGGGGCGCCCCCGCCAGCCCGTCGGCCTCGACGTTCCAGCCGGCACGCGCGAGCATCTCGTGCCGAGCGGCGGCCAGGGCGGTGAAGTTGGCCATCTGCACGCCGGTCACGAAGCCGACCGACACGTCGGCGGGGAGCCCGAGGAGCTCCGCCAGCCAGCCGCCGGCGACCTGCTCGACCGTCGCGGCCGCCGGTCCGAGGGCGTGCAGACCGGCGTTCTGGTCCCAGGCGCTGGTAAGCCAGTCGGCGGCCAGGGCCGCTGGGTTCGATCCGCCGACGACGAACCCGAAGAACCGGCCGCTCGGGGTCGCGACCAGGCCGGGTTCGGCCGCCGCGGCGAGCATCTCGATCACCTTCCGCGGATCCTCCGGCGTCTCCGGCAATGGACCGCCCAGGCCCGACTGCAGGTCCAGATCGCTTGTCCTGGCGCCCACGGGCCGGGTGGGCAGGCCGGTCAGGAAGGCCAGCGCGCTCTCATACGCATTACCCAAGGGCGCTGCCCAGTCTGGCTGCTCCATCACGTCCTCCTCGTCGCATCAGTGGTGATGCGCATCCTCCCGGGACTGCGGGTGCGGCAGCGTGTGGGCCCCTGAGCGAGGCGACCTGCCCGCGCCGAATTTGATTTGCGGTGATTCGTCGATAGGTGCGATGCGCACACGTGGTCGCACACGGTGGGGCACGACAGTCCGAGTGCACCGGCCGCCGGCCGGTAACTGAGCGAAGGAGGCTCGCAATGCCATTGGTCAACGTCAAGCTCATCGAGGGTGTGTTCGACGCCGAGCAGAAGCAGCGGATCGTCCGCGACCTCACCGAGGCGATGGTCGAGATCGAGGGCGAGAACATGCGCCCGGTCACCTGGGTCATCGTCGAAGAGGTCACCAGCGGCGAGTGGGGGATCGGCGGCAACCCATTGAGCACCGCCGACGTCAAGGCGCTCGCCGGAGGCGCGCCTGTCGGCTGACCGGCGCGGTTCCGGGGCGGCCGCCTGATTGCGGTTGTCCCGGGGCCACGCCCGTTGCACTATCTGGAAACAATGGTGCTGCACATCCGGCTGCTCGGACGGCCGCGGGCCGAGTTCGACGGCAGGCCGCTGCCCGGCCCGCGCGGGCGCAAGACGTGGGCGCTGCTGGCGGTACTGCTGCTGGCCGACCAGCCCTCGAGCCGGCGCAGCCTGGCCAATCTGCTGTTCCCGGACGCCGACGATCCGCTGGGCGCGCTGCGCTGGACGCTGAGCCAGTTGCGCGGCGCCCTGCGTGGGCACGTCACCATGGGGGGCGACCCGGTTGTGATCGACGTTGGGCCGAGCTGCCGGGTCGACGTCACCGAACTGCTGAGCGACCGGCCCGGCGGCCATGACGGCGAGGCCGGGGGTCTGGGCCCGCCCGAGACGCTCCTCGACGGAGCCGACGGCATCGCCGGGGTCGACTTCGATCTTTGGCTGACCGCCGCTCGGCACCACCTCGACACGGCGCGAGGGGAACGGCTGCGGCTGCTCGCCAACCAGGCCCTCGTGTCCGCGAAACCGTCGCTCGCGATTGCCGCCGCCGTCCGTGCGGTGGCGGTCGAGCCGCATGAGGTGGCCTCCCGAGCGACGCTGGTCAGCTCCCTAGTGGTCGCCGGCAACCACCCAGCCGCGCTGGCTCAGCTCAGGGAGTGGAGCACCTGGATCCGTCAGGAGCTACGCATCGACCGGCTGATGCGCGACAAGCCCAGCGAGCACGGCGACGATCCCTCGCCGCCGCCCGACCCTGACACCACGTCTCGGATCGAGGCTGGGCAGGCTGCCATGGCCGCCGGTGCCGTACCGGCTGGCCTCGAGCACCTCCGGGACGCCGTACAGCTGGCCGCTCGGCGCGACGACGACCAGCTGCACGCCACCGCCCTGGTGGCGCTGGGCGGCGGGCTCGTGCACTCGGTGGGGGCGCATGTCACCGAAGGGATCCAGGCGCTTCGCGAGGGCGCCCGGCTCGCCCAGCGGGCGGGTAGCCACGGGCTGGTCGCCGAGGCGCTGCGCGACCTGGCGTACGTGGAGAACACCAGCGGTCGGGTCGAGCCGACCCGCCGATTGCTGTCGTCCGCCGCGGCGGCCGCAGGCGACGACGCCCATGCCATGAGCTCGGTGCGGGCCGTCGAGGGGATGTTCCTGGCGGACCGCGGAGAGCACAGCCGCGCGCTGCGGGCCCTGCGTGATTCCGCGCAGCTGGCCGAGTCGGCCGGGCATATGCGGCAGGCCGCCTGGTCGATCTCGATTGCCAGCCGCTCGCTGCTGCTGCAACGGGAGCTGGACACCGCGGCCGAGTACGCCGAACAGGCCCTGCGGATCGCGGCCGAGGAGCGCTGGACCGCCATGCTCCCCTGGATGGAAGCCATCCAAGCCGAGCTGGATCTCGCCGACGGCAAGATCGACCAGGCCGACCGGCGGTTGCGCCGCGCCTGGTCGCTGAGCCTCGTGCTGGGGGACTGGTGCTGGCAGGGCATGACCGCACGCGGGCTCGGGCTGGCCGCCTTCGCCCGCGGCGACCTGCCGGAGGCGCTGCGCTGGCTGGACGAGGCCGTTCGCCGCGCTGCGGAGGACCTGGACCGCTATGCGTGGATCCACGCCTGGGTGCAGGAGGCAGTTTGCCGGGTCACCGTAACCGCCCGACTACCCCGCGCCGCGGCCGACGTCACCCGGCTGGCGAACCTGGCGGCCAGGTCCCACCAGCCGGAGTTCACCGCCCAGGCCGAACAGCACCGCATGGCGTTGCTAGCGCCGCCCACCTCGGCAGCCATGCGACGAGTCCGGC
>DATIOK010000182.1:0-1530 GCA_035473255.1 Gaiellales bacterium | reverse complement strand
GCCCGCTGGTGGGCGGTGCTGATCTGCGTTGTGCTGGTGACCGTACTGGGAGTGTCGCTCGCCAACAAGCGTCTCTCCAGCGCGACGGCGTCCGCCCGCGTCCACGAGCAGGACACGTCGGTGGCCTTCAGTCCCCAGTCCGGGCTGCCGCAGCCATCGACCGAACTGCGGTCGGTCAACGAGCTGACCCGAGGTGATTTCGTCGATCCCCAGATCGCAGCCGCGGCCGCCGCCAAGCTCGGTGGCGGCATGACGGGATCGGGTCTCAGCGGCGCGCTTGGGTTCACGCCACTCAACGGAACCGAGGTGGAGCTCACCTATTCGGGCGGCGGCTCCACAGCAGAGGCCGAGCGACGGCTGAAGGCCTACGTGGACAAGCTGATCTCGACCCGGATCGCGACCCAGCGGCAACAACTGCAGCGCGCGGCCGCAAAGCTGAACGGCCAAGGTGGACCGCCTGTGACGGCGGCCATCACCCGGCTGCAGGCGGCCGCCAACGGCCTCGACCAGCAGATCTTCCGGGTCGGCTCGATCACGGCCTCCAAGTCACGATCGATCCCTTCGAGTGCGATCATGGCCGGCAGCGCCGTGGCTGGGCTGATCCTCGGAATCCTGGTCGCGCTCGCACTCGGGCAGTTCGACCCCCGCATCCGCAGCGTCGCCGACCTCAGGCTGGCAGGACTGCGCGCTCTGGAGGTCGACCGCGGCGATGCCGAGTCGATCGAGACTTTGCGAACGGTGACCGAGGTCGGCGGCCTGGACGCGACCGGGGGCGTCGTCGCCGTGGCGCCGTCCATCGGCGAGACGCCGCTCAGCCGCGAACTGGCGGCGTCGTTCGCCGCCTCCGGGCGCCCCACCACCCTGCTTTCCGACCAGGGCGTGTCCCGGTCGGGGGAGGGCGATGAGGCCTGGACGCCTGTCGAGGCCGAGCCGCGCCCGCTGCGATCGATGCCGCGCCTACGTGCCACGCTCGCCGATGGACGCATCGGCGACGTGACGGTGATCACCGCCCCTGGGGTGCTCCAGCACCCGCAGGCCCTGATCGCTGCTGCCGCCGCCGACATCACCATTCTCGTGCTGCGGCGCGGAAAGAGCACGTGGACGGAGCTCGAGCGCAGCCTCGAGATGCTCGAGGACGCCGCGGTTGCCGGCAAGGTTCGCATCTGCCTCGAGCGCAGCGGCTTCCTGTCCAGGGGCGGTGACGCCATCCTCCGGCGCGGCCGCACAGGCGAGCGCGCGCAGGCCCGCTCCTCGCCGTAGCGACGTTGGCCTCCCCCGCCCTTACCGGATCGCGACCGCAGCCCGTGCCGGCGTCTGCGCCGTGGAGCGGCGCGACGGCACGCGCCTCGGGCGGACCGCTCGTCTGGCTGACGGCGATGGCGGTGGCGGTGGCGGTGTACCTGGTCGCGATCGCCAGCGGGCGCGGCGACCTGCTGGTGGCGGGCGGTCTGGCGCTTGCCGTCCCGCTGCTGTTTGCGATCCGGCTCGAAGCGGGTGTGCTGCTGATCGTGATCGCCCGCCCCACGCTGG
>DATIOK010000181.1:0-1632 GCA_035473255.1 Gaiellales bacterium | reverse complement strand
GCTCATGTCGCGGCCTCGACCCGCCGCTGTCCGAGCAGCCCCTGCGGGCGGGTGATCATTATCACGATGAGGATCGCGCCGATCATCAGTTGCCGGGTGATCGATGGCTCGTTCACCAGCCTGGTCTCCCATACGAACGCGGCCAGGTAGATCGTCGGCACCAGCAAGATGGTCCGCCACCTGCCCTTAACCTGCACCAGCGTGAGCGCCAGGCAGATCAGCACCACGAACCCGACGTTTCCCGCGGTCTGCGCGGTCTGCGGATTGCCCGGGACGATGACCCAGTCACGCAGCCCGTCGCCGAGCAAGCCGGTCGTCTGCGGGCCGCCCGCGACCGCGCTGGGCGAGATGGCCGCGACGATGGCGTACGCCGCGTAGCCGAGCGCGACGGTCGCGCCGAGGACCGCGGCCAGCCTGCGCCAGGGGCGCAGCTTGACCAGCAGGGTCAGCAGGCCCAGCCCGTAGAACAGGATGCTGGCCTCGGCCGGGCTGCGCAGCACGCCGTCGTAGATGACCATCACCACCAGCGCGCCGGTTGCCGCGCCCGCGATGCTGCCCGTGCCGCCGAGGATGAGCCCGGCGTAGATCAGGATCAGGATCGGGGTGTCGAAGTCGGTGGGGAACACGCTCGCCTGCTGGGCGGCGAAGATGGTGCCGGCCAGCGCCGCGACCATGGCGCCGCAGGCGAACGCGGACAGCTTCACCCGGTTAACCGGGATCGTCATCGCCGCCGCCGCCAGCGGGTCCTCGCGGACCGCGCGCCAGGCCCGGCCGGTGCGCGAATACTCCAGCAGCCGCAGCACCGCCATCGTGACCACCAGCACGATCACCAGGAGGTAGTAGTAGCTTTCGTTGGTCGTCAGCTGGATCCCGAAGCCACTGATCGGGTCGATCGAGGTGATCCCGTTCGGCCCGCCCAGCTTGGACGGCGCCACGTTGTTGGTGACCTCGACGAACGCCTCGCCGAAGAACAGCGTCACGATGGCCAGGTAGTCGCCGAGCAGCCGCCGGGACGGCAGCCCGACGGCCAGCCCGATGAGCGCCGCGCCGATCATCACGATCGGCAGCGACAGCCAGTACGGCAGGTGGATGCCGTTGGCGCCGAGCTGGGGCGAGGAGAGCAGCGCGTACCCGTACGCGCCGCAGCCGAAGAACGCGACGTAGCCGAGGTCGAGCAGCCCGGCCCAGCCCACCACGATGTTCAGGCCCACCGCCAGCAGCGCGATCACCAGCGCGTCGATGCCGACCTGCAGCTGGAAACCGCCCAGCCCGGCCAGCGGCAGGGCCAGGCCGACCAGCCCGGCGATCGCCAGCCTGGGCCACCAGCCGATCCGCTCGCCCGCCTGCTGCGCGCGGCCAAGCCAGGACGGCAGGTACTCGCGCCGGTGCCCCTGCCTGGCCACCCACTCGTCGGCCCCGACCTTCGGCCCCTGCGGAACGATGCTCATCAGCCCGTCACACCTTCTGCAGCTGGGCCCGGCCGAGCAGCCCGGTGGGCCGCAGCAGCATCACCACGATCAGGATCCCGAACACGATCAGGTTGGAGTAGGTGGAGGAGATGTAGCCGGTGACGAACGATTCCGCGACGCCGATCACCAGGCCGCCGAGCATCGCTCCGGGTATCGAGCCGAT
>DATIOK010000180.1:0-20871 GCA_035473255.1 Gaiellales bacterium | reverse complement strand
CTAGATGATTGATCGGTATCTCTCGCGAGCCTGGCCGCTGCGAGAGGTCGGTTTAAGGAAACGGCAGGGGTGGCTACGGCTGCGAACCGTCGCCTCGCGGCGTCCTCGGTCGCGCCAATATTCCCGATATTGACGCTCCCTCGATCCTTGCGAGACTCGGTTCTCGCCATCCAGGACATCACGAAGATACCGATCAATCATCTAGGCGCGGGCGTCGTGGAAGTCGAGCTCGACCTGCTCGCCCTCGAAGTGGTGCATCAGTGCCAGCCAGTTGCGCATCAACCGCGGCGTCAGGAACCGCAGGCGCACCTGCTCCTTGCCGCGCCGGGCCATCTGGCGTGCCTCGGCCGGGTCCGCCAGGATCTCGAGCGCGCGCTGAGCGCACTCCTGGGAGGAACTGACCAGGTGCCCGGTCACGCGGTCCTCGATCTGGGAGGTGATGCCGCCGACCTTGCCGCCGATCACCGGACGCGACTTCCACAGCGCCTCGGAGACGGTCAGGCCGAAGCCCTCCTTGATCGACTTCTGGATGCAGGCGGCCGCGTGCACCTGAAACGCGTTCACCTCGACCGCCCCGACGTTGTTGAGGTTGCTGAGGATGTGGACGTCGGGGTCGTCGCCGGCGAACTCGACGGTCTGGTTGTAGAACTCCCAGCCCTCAGGGTCGTCGTGGGCCATCGAGCCGACCAGCGCCAGCTGCATCCCGGGGTGCTGCCCCTTCACCTCGTGGTAGGCCTGGATCACGCCCAGCGGGTCCTTCCACGGGTCGAAGCGTGAGACCTGCAGCAGCATCGGCCGGTTGGCGTCGATGCCGAACTGGTCGACGATGTAGGCCGCGTCCTCCGGAGCCAGCGCCATGTTCTTGGGCGCCAGCGGGTCGATCGCAGGCGGCCAGATCACCGCGCCGGTGAGCCCGGCCGCGGACGGCACGTAGTCGTGCATGTGGAAGATGGACGCGTCGTAGCTCGAGATCGACGGCAGCAGGAACTCGAGCACCTCCGGGTTTGGGGCGGACAGGTCGATGTGGCAGCGCCACACCCACCGCGGCCGGGTGGTCGTGAGCATGCTGCGGATGGCGGCCGGCTGGGGATCGTGCACGACGATCATGTCCCACTCGTCGGCGTCCTCCAGATCGTCGGCGTTCAGGCGGTTGTAGCGCATGAACACGTCCTTCTGCTCGTCCGTCAGCGACTGCGGGTTGCCCTGCAGGCCGTTGTGGATCGCCTTGGTGACGTCGAAGAACTCGTCGCGCCCGTGGATCACGCGCCACTCGGCCTCGATGCCGACGTCGTTCAGCAGCGGGATCAGGGTGTACTGGATCTCGGCGACGCCACCACCGAACGCGGTGGCCGACAGGTGCAGCATGCGCGTGCCGCGCAGCGGCTCGGCCAGGGTGCGGATCTCGTCAGCGAGCGACCGGCCCACGATCGACGCGTAGTCGGCAAGGGTCTTGTGGCCCACGTTGACGCGTTGCATGGGCGCGGACACTACCAACCGGACCCCCCGGTACGCGCACCGAGGCGAATCCCCTGCTAGAGCGGTCTCACACCCAGCGTCACGTTGACCGAGCGCGACTGGTCGCCGCGCTGCACCTGCAGGTGCAGCACCTGGCCCGGGGCGGCTTCCGCCACCAGCCGCACAAACTGATCGGAGCCGAGCACGGGATGGCCGTTGACGGCGGTGATGATGTCGCCGTCGGGCCGGATCGAGGTGTTCTGGAACTGCTGCAGATCGCCTGCCACCTTCAGCCCGGCATCGTCCGCAGGGCCGCCCGGGGTCACCTCCACCAGCAGCGCGCCGTGCTGCACGGCCAGCCCGAACCGGTCGGCGATGGCCGGCGTGACCGTGCTCAGCCGCACGCCCAGCCAGCCGTAGGAGACCTTGCCGTGCTCAACCAGTTGCTGCATCGAGTGCCGGACAAGGTCGATCGGCACGGCGAAACCGACCCCCTCGCCTCCGCCGCTGGTGGTCTGGATCTGTGCGTTGATGCCGATCACCTCCCCGGCCGAGTTGAACAGCGGCCCGCCGGAGTTGCCGTGGTTGATCGCCGCATCCGTCTGGATCGCTCCCGGGATGGCGAACCCGGTACCGCTCGACAGCGAGCGGTTGATGGCCGACACGACGCCGACCGACAGCGAGCCGGCCTCGAGGAACGGGCTGCCGATGGCCGCCACCGGCACGCCCACACGCACCCGCGAGGAGTTGCCCAGGGGCACGGGCTGCAGCTTCTCGCCGTCGGCGCTGACACGCAGCACGGCCACGTCGGCGAACAGGTCGTAGCCGACGATGCCGGCCGAGATCTGGTCGCCGTTCTGGAACCGCACGAAGACGTGGTCGGCCGGCTTGACGTCGCTGGCCTGCACATTCTGGTCGGCCGAGTTCGTGACCACATGCGCGTTGGTCAGTATCAGCCCGTCGTTCGAGACCACGAAGCCGCTGCCGCCGGCCTCGCCGTCGGGGAACACCGAGGTGATCGTGACCACGCCGCGGATGCGGGCCCGGTAGATGGCGGCGGGATCGAAATCGCTTTGCGACGTGGTCACGTTGACCGGAGCGACGGTCGCGGCGCCGGCCGTGATCACGGTGGTCGATCCGTCGAAGGCGCCGTTCGAGGACGCGATCGCAACGGTCACGATCGCGGCCAGCACGCCGGCCACCAATCCGGCGATCGCGGCGATGATTGCGGTCGGTCGCATTGACGCAGGTTAGCCTTGCTCGGCCGGAAGGCTGAACGCGAACCGCGTCTCGCCATCGTCGCTCACCAGCTCCAACCGCCCGTCCATCCGTTCGGCCAGCTCGCGGGCGATGGCCAGACCAAGGCCGCTGCCGGCCGCGCTGGTGGCCTCGCCGCGGTAGAACCGCTCGAACAGGTGGCGGGCGGTCTGATCGTCGATGGCGGGTCCGTTGTCGGCCACATCCAGCCGCACGCTGCCGTTGTCGGCGGTGACAGCGACGCGCACCTGGGTGCCCGACGGGTTGTGGCGGATGGCGTTGTCGAGCAGCGCCCTGCCCACCTGCTGCACCCGCAGCTCATCCCCTATCGCGTGCGGTAGGTCGGCGTCCGGCTTCACCAGCGAGATGCGGCTGCCATAGCCGACGGCCAGGCCACGGAACTCGCGCACCAGCCCACGCGCCGCCGAGGCCATGTCGATCGGCTCGTGCTCGACCGCCACGGCGCCGGCGTCCAGCCGGGACAGGTCGAGCAGGTCGGTGGCAAGCTTGGTGAGGCGGTGCACCTGCTCCCGCATCTGCTGCATGAACGCCGCCCTCGTCTCCTCGTCGAGATCCTCGTCGTCCAACAGCTCCATGAACCCGCTCAGCGAGAACAGCGGCGTGCGCAGCTCGTGCGAGGCGTTGGCGACGAACTCCTTGCGCACCCGGTCGGCGCGATCAAGGCGGGTCTGCATCAGGTCGAACGCGCGCCCCAGCTGGCCAAGCTCGTCTGGCGACTGGTCGCCGATGGGACGGTCGAACTCGCCCAGCGCGATCCGCCGCGCGCCCTGCTCGAGGTGCGACAGGCGGCGGGTGACGGCGTGGGCCGACGCCCAGCCGACGAGCATCGCCACCAGCAGGGCCAGCGCGGCTGCGATCAGGATCCGCCGTTCCACCAGGTCGGCGGTCTGGTTGACGTCGCTGACCTGCTGGCTGAGCGCCACCAGGCCAACCTTGCCGACCGTGAAGGCCACCACCAGCGTTCCGCCGCGGTGGCCGCTGGCGAACCCTGTGCGCGCGGCGCGCAGCACGATCGGGTCGTTCCTGGTCACTCCGGCCAGACCGTTCACGCGAGTGTCCAGGACGGCTCCGCCGCGCCGCTGGAAGACGGCCACGCGGGCGTTGGCGAGCCGCCCGATGCGACGCACCGTCTTGTGCGTGCCAAGCGGCAGCACGCCGGTGCTGCTGAGGTGCGCGATCTCACCCCGCAGGGTCGAGTCCCTCTCCTGCTCGGCGTGCGACACCTGCTCCAGCCGCTTGAGGCGGCCGGCGATCAGGTTGTCGCGGAGCGTCGGCACCACGTACAGGAACACGACGCCCATGGCGGTGGCGACAACGGCCGCCAGCACCAGGATCAGGCGCAGGCGTAGCGACCTCACGGCACAGAGGGTGCCGGCGCGATATCGCGGAAGTGGTAGCCGGCTCCGCGCACGGTCAGGATGAACGACGGATCGGCCGGGTCGGCCTCGAGCTTCTCGCGCAGATGGCGGATGTGCACGTCGATCGTGCGCGGCTCTCGATAGGCTGAGCCGCCCCACACCGCCTCCAGCAGCGACTGGCGGCTGTACACGCGGCCCGGGTGCGTCGCCAGCGTCCGCAGCACCTCGAACTCCACGTACGTGAGCTGCACGGGCTCGCCGTCGACCTGGACGGTGCGCTTGGCGGGGTCGATCACGAGCCCGTCGACGACGATCGCCTCGGTGCCGAACGGCCGCAGCTCCGAGAGCAGCGTCGCCCGCCGCAGCATCGCCCGGATGCGGCTTCGGAACTCGCGGATCGAGAACGGCTTGGTGATGTAGTCGTCGGCGCCCAGCTCCAGGCCCAGCACCTTGTCGACCTCGTCGTCGCGCGCCGTCAGCATGATGATCGGCACGGCCGAGGTGGTACGCAGCCTGCGGCAGACCTCGAGGCCGTCCAACTTCGGCAGCATCACGTCCAGCACCACCAGATCGACCGGCCCCTCCTGGAAGCGGAGCAGCGCCTCCTCCCCGTCCCGGGCCTGAACGACCCGGTACCCCTCCCGCTCGAGCGGGAAGGTGAGCAGCTTCTGGATCGACTCCTCGTCGTCCACGAGCAGGATGGTTGCGTCACCGGTCACCACCACATCGTAGTGCCCCACCCCCCGTGCAATGGGCGATTGCGTGCTATAAGGGCGCGTGCCGCGCCGTGCCGCCAACACCCGCATGGGACTGGTCTCATGGCCGCTGTATCGCCTGCTGCTGGTGATCGCCCTGGTTCCGGTGCTGGTGGCGGCGCTGGCAACGCGGGAGCCGGCCCTGCCGCCCACGCCGCCCACGCCGCCGACGCCGTTCAACGGAGGCGCCGCGGCTACCCGTGCCGCCTACATGCTGTCGCTGCCGAAGATGCGCGGACCCGGCGGAAACGGCGACCTGGCTGCGGCCGGCTGGATCAGCTCCCAGCTGCAACGGTTCGGCTACAAGGTGAGCGAGCAGACGTTCGCCGCCGACCTGCCGGGCCAGCCGAACGTGCCCATGAAGAACGTGATCGGCTACCTGCCGGGGCGGCTACCCGAGCTGATCGCGGTCGTGGCACACCACGACGGCGTCGGCACCGGCGCCGATGACAACGCCTCCTCGGTGGGCGTGATGCTGGAGCTGGCCAGGGAGCTGCGGCCGGCCGCCTTCGAGCACGGGCTGCTGTTCGTGTCCACGGACGGCGGCACCACCGGAGGGCAGGGCGCCGCGTACTTCGCCGAGCACTCAGCGCTGGCACGCCGTGTGGTGTCCGCCATCGTGCTGGATTCGGTCGCCGCGCCGCGCGGCACTCCGATCCGGATCGTGATCAGGCCGGACACGACCCGGGGCACGTCTCCGACGCTGTTTCGCACGGCGCGCAGCGCGATCCAGCGCACCACCGGACGATCGCCCGTGGTGCCCGGCCTGCTCGACCAGCTCTCGGGCCTGGCCGTGCCCTATGCCGTGGGCGAGCAGGGTCCGTTGCTGGCCCGCAGCGTGCCCGCCCTGTCACTGACCGCCGGACCGCCGCCCGACCCGCATGCCACGTTCACCAGCTACAGGCCCGCGCAGCTGACCGACGTCGGTAACGCGACGGCCAGCCTGGTGCAGCAGCTGGACGGCGCGTCCGTGATCGAGCCGGGCGGACGCCCGGACATCTTCCTCGGCACCCGTACGATGCGAGGGTGGCTGGCCGAGACGGCCCTGGTGGCTCTGCTCGCCCCCGCTCTGGCGTGCACGCTGGACATGGCCGCGCGCTGCCGGCGCCGGCGGCTGCCGCTGGCGCCGGCGGTGACGGCCTTGTGCTGGCGGGTGCTGCCGTGGGCGGCGTTCCTGGTCACTCTGTGGCTGCTGCCGGTGCTGCCGGGAGACCTCGCGTCCGGCCTCAACCTGGCGCCGCGGCCCCACGCCCTCGGCATCACCTGGAGCGGCATCCTGCTGGCAGCGCTGGCAGGGGTGACGGTCTGGAGGTTCGCAACCCGCCCGCGGACGGCGATAGTCACGGCCGTGTCCGGCGGCGAGCGCACCAGCGGGCTGGTGGCCGGCCTGCTCGGGCTGGCGTTTGCGTCCACGCTGCTGGTGGCGATCAACCCGTTCGCGCTGATCCTGGTGTTGCCGGCTGCGCACGCATGGCTGCTGCTGCCCACGGCGGCCCGCGCCGGGCGCCGCTACATGGTGCTGGTCTACCTGATCGGGTTCCTGGGCCCGGCGCTGCTGATAATCGAGTACGCGACACAGTTCCACCTCGGCCTCTCCACCCCGCGGGCGATGCTGGCGATGACCGCCAGCGGCTACCTGTCACCCGCGATCGCGGTCTGCCTGATCCTGACCGCCGCCTCCGCGGCGCAGGTGGCGGCACTGATCGCTGGCCGGTACGGACCTGCGCATCCGCCGCATCGGCTGTATAACTGAGTCATGGCGACTCGCACCATGGCGGCCGGCACGGCCGCCGGCTCTCCCGGCCGCCGGCTCCGGCGCATCTCCACCGCGCTGATCGTGGTGGGCGTTGGCGTGATCATGTACGCCGGGTTGATCCTGGCCTGGGGCGACCCGGTCACCTGGCTGTGGGCGCACTGGCAGCAGCGGGCGCTGACCTCCGAGTTCCACCAATCCCAGCAGCAGTTCAAGATCGTCACGCCGCCGCCCGACAACAGCGCCGCCCTGGCGCTGGTGCGGAAGGACGCGCTGTTGTTCAAGCACAGCCTCAATGAGGGACGCGCGTTCGGGCGGCTCACGATCCATCGCATCGGCCTGTCCGACGTGGTGGTGGTGCAGGGCACGACGGCCGGCTTCGACTCCGACCTCAGCAAGGGCCCCGGCCACTACATGAACACGTCCTTCCCGGGGATGGGCTCTTCGGTGGCGATCGCGGGCCATCGCACCACCTACGGCGCATGGTTCCGTCACATCGACGAGATCCGCAACGGTGACACCATCACGCTGCAGATGCCGTACGCCACGTTCACGTACCGCGTGCAGATGCACCAGGTGGTGCCCAACAACGACTGGGGCATCATCACGCCTCAGGGCTACGAGCGCCTGGTGCTCTCGGCCTGCCATCCGCTCTACAGCGCCTCGCACCGTTGGGTGGTGTTCGCCCGCGGCGTCTCGGTGACGCTGCCCGGCAAGAACGGCCGCACGGTTCCGCTGCCGAGCTAGGTCAACCGTCTAGATCACGAGGTAGCTGACCAGGTCACCGGCCGCCGCCTCGCCCTCGCCGGCCGCGACCAGCGCCAGCGCGTCGGCCGACGCAGCGTGCGCGATCATGTGTGAGTCCTGTGCGTCCTGCGGATGCAGCCGCATGCCGTCATCTCCCGGCTCCAGCCGGCAGCGCACCGCGTGATCTCGCAGGCGCAGCCGCCGTACCGGCGCCGCCAGCCGTGCCACCGGCAGCGGCCGCGGCCGCGCGCCCGTCATGGTGTCCAGCGCGGCTCGCACGAACAGCTCGAAGCAGACCAGGCTGGAGACCGGGTTTCCGGGCAGGCCGAACACGAGCGCGCCGGAGGGCGCCGCGCCGAACCAGAGCGGCTTCCCGGGCTTGTGGGCAACACGCCAGAACAGCTCGCGCACGCCCAGCGCCTCCATCGCCGGCTTGACGTGATCGTGCGGGCCCACGGACACACCGCCGGTCGACACCACCACGTCGGCGGCGGCGATCGCGTCGGCGAAGGCGCGCTCGGTGGCCGCCGGGTCGTCGGGTACCACACCGGAGGAGATCAGCTCGGCGCCGGCCCGCGCGGCCTGGGCGGCCAGGGCCGTGGCGTTGGACTCATAGATCTGGCCCGGTTCAAGTGGCTGCCCGGGCGCCACCAGCTCGCTGCCGGTGGCCAGCACCGCAACCCGCGGCCGGTCTGCCACCGGCACCCGATCGCAGCCGGACGCGGCCAGGGCGGCCAGCACCGCGGGCGAGAGCGCGGTCCCGGCCGACGCGACCAGGCCGCCGGCAGCGATGTCGCCGCCGGCCGGCCGGATGCAGGCTCCCACCGCCGGACGCTCGGCTATCAGCCCGTCCTGCTCGCGCGCATCCTCGATCGGCACCACCGCGTCGGCGCCCTCCGGCAGCGGAGCGCCGGTGGCAATGCCGGCGCTGCTGCCCGCCGGCAGGTGGCCCGGCGGATCGCCGGCGGCGACGCGGAACGCGATCGGCACCGGGGCGCCGCCCAGGTCGGCGGCATGCACGGCGTAGCCGTCCATCGCAGAGGTTGCGAACGGCGGCAGGCTCACCGCGGCGAACACGTCAGCGGCCAGCACACGGCCGCTCATCGTCCAGTCCAGCGGCTGCTGCGACGTGCGCACCCGCGGGCTGGCGCCGCGGATCACCTCGAGAGCTTCGACAACCGACAGCACGGACCGATGCTAGATGATTGGTTCCATCAACCGCTGATCAGGTCGAGGGCGGTGGCCCGCCGCTGCCGCCACCACCGCCACCGCCACCGGTTCCGCCGCTGGTGCCGCCCCCGCTGGTGCCGCCGCCGCTGGTAGCGCCGCCCCCGCTCTTGGTGGTCTTGGGGTGGCACTTGGCCGTGCAGGGCACGAAGGTGGGGAACTGCGAGTGGAACGGCACCCACTGCACGGGATGCTTGGGCAGCGGCCAGTCGTAGACCGCCGGGAACTTCTTCGGCTCGAGCGCGAACGCCCGCTCCATGTAGGTGCGCCAGATCGTGGCCGGGATGTCGCCGCCGAAGGGCGTGTGGCCGTTCAGGTTGGTGAGGGTGATCTCGCCCTTGGGGTAGCCCATCCAGACACAGGTCGTGAGGTTGGGCGTGTAGCCGCAGAACCAGGCGTCCTTGTAGTCGTTGGTGGTGCCGGTCTTGCCGGCCTCGACGCGGCCGTCGGGGAACTGCGCCGTCGCAGCGGCGGTGCCGCAGCAGATCGGGCCTTCCAGCACCTTGTTTGCTTCGTAGGCGACGCCATCCGACAGCACGCGCTTGGCCTGCGGCTTGTTGCTCTCTAGCGTGCGGCCCGAGGCGATGCTGTCGATGCTGGTCACGAACTGCGGATCGTGGCGAACGCCATTGGCGGCCAGGGTCGAGTAGGCGGCCGCCATCCACAGCGGTGACACCGGGCTGACGCCGAGCGTGATCGACGGGTAGGGCGCGAGCTTGACCGACTTGGGGATACCCAGCTTGTGGGCGGTGTTCACGATCGACTGCGCGCCCAGGTCGATCGACAGCCGCGCGAACACGGTGTTGTCGGACTGGGCGGTGGCGTCGGCGATCGTGCGGGGAGCATTCAGCTCCTCACTGTCCGAGGCGGTGTCGACCACCCACGGGTTGCTGGCCCCGAGCGGCGTGTTGGGGAACGTGTAGGACAGGTGCGCCGACAGCTCCGATGTGGTGTTCGGGTTGTAGCCGTCGGCGATCGACGTGACGAGGGTGAACATCTTGAACGTGGATCCGACCTGGCGATAGGCCTCGGCCGGGATGTTGAACTGCGAGGTCTTGCTGAACGGCACCGACGAGTCCATCGCCAGCACCTGGCCGTTGCGGGGGTCGATCGAGACCAGGGCCGCGGCCGGAGCACCCGACCAGCTCATCATGGTGCGAAGCGTATTGTGGGCGGCCGCCTGCAGCCGCGGGTCAAGCGTGGTGTGGATGGCCAGCCCGCCCTTCTTGACCGTGTTGCGACCCAGCTTCTCCTCGAGCGTCTGGCGCACCCACGACACGAAGTAGCCCTCGTCGCCCCCGGTCTGGTCGAGGTAGCGGCCCGGGTGAGTGCCGAGCTTCGACGAGGAGGCGGCGTCGTACTGGGCCTGCGTGATGTGGCCAGCCGAGAGCATCGCCGTCAGCACCTCGTTGCGGCGGGCCCTGGCCGCCGCCTTGTTCGACAGCGGGTTGTACGTGATCGGGTTCTGCGGCAGCCCCGCCAGCAGTGCCGCCTGCTTGATCGTCAGCTTCGAGCAGGGGCGGTCGAAGTAGCGCAGCGCAGCGGCCTGGCAGCCGTACGTGACCGCGCCGTAGGGGACGACGTTCAGGTATTCGGTCAGGATCTTGCGCTTCGACCATTCGTCGGCCATCTGCGTGGCCAGCCAGGCCTCACGGATCTTGCGGGTGGCCGACTGCTCGTCGGACAGGTACAGGTTTCGCACCAGCTGCTGCTCCAGCGTGGAGGCGCCCTGGGTGATCTGGCCCGCCTGAAGGTTGTCGATCGCCGCGCGGATGATGCCGGGGTAGTCGAGGCCGCCGTGTTGCCAGAAGCGCTTGTCCTCGACGTCGACGGTCGCGATCTTCAGCCACGGCGAGATCTGGCTGGCCGTGACCGGCGTGCGGTTCTCGGTCGACGAGATCGTCTCCAGCAGGTGGCCGTCGCGGTCATAGATCTGCGAGTTGATCCCGGGCGGGTCGGCCTGGAGCGTGTCCAGGGACACCCCCGTGAGCACACCGTGCACGTAGATCGCACCCGCCACGGCGCCCGAGACCAGCAGCGCCATCACGACGAACGCCAGCAGCAGCACGAGCGTAGCTATCGCCGACCTGCGGCCGTTGCGGCGCTCCCGGGAGCGGCGCTTGCGGCGCTTGGCGGCGACGTGGGCGAGGACGTCGTCGTACGAGCGATTGCCGTCGCGTGGCGTCACTTCGCGATCGAGGCCTCGATGCCGCGGAACATGCCGTCGTCGGCGAGGCGCGCCAGCGTCTGTTCGCGCAGCCAGGCTGCCGTCTGCACCGCCGTCTGCGGATCCGCCACCCACACGCCGAGGCTGAACACGGCGCTGTCGGCGGTCAGCTCGGCCACGGCCACGCCCGGATCGGGGCGGTCACCGAGGCGGCCGGGCGCCACCAGCACCAGGCCCGCCAGCAGCTCCCGCACGCGCGCCGTGTCGGCGCTCAGCGGCACCGTCACCAGCACACGCGCCAGGCTGACGGAGTCGACCAGCGTCTGGTTGGTGACGCGTGAGCTGGCCAGCTCCTCGTTGGGGATCAGCACGCGCCGGTTGTCGGGCGTGCGCAGGCGCGTGTAGGTGAGCCCGATGTCCTCGACCTGGCCGTCGGCGTCGCCGATCTGGACGCGGTCGCCGAGCCGCACGGGCTGGGTGATCGCGATCATCACGCCGGCCACGAAGTTGGCGATCGTCGACCGAGCGGCGAACCCGACCGCCAGCCCCAGCACCGCTGAGGATGCGAACACCGCCTGCGCGTACTGGCGCGTGGCCGGGATGCTGAACAGGAGCGCACCCACGGCCAGGAACAGCACGACCGCCGACGCCACCCGTCGCAGCAGTCGGTAGCGGGTCTCGAGCATGGGGCGGTCGGCCACCGGCAGCCGCTCCGACCATCGGTGGCCGTAGCGGACCAGCATCCGGTCGACGGCCCACAAAACCAGCAGGCCGCCGCACGCAATCGCAATCGTGGGCCAGTTATTCTGCAGCCAATCGGCCGTCGTAGATCACCCTTCCGGTGGCGAGGTCGATCAAGCCGACGGTCACGTTGGGGCCATCCTGGCCCCGGTGCCCCGTCACCTTCCAGAGTAGCTGGGACTTCGTCGTCAGCTCGCGGTTTCCCTGCAACGTGCGCAAGCGCACGCGACGGTCCGGAAGCCACAGCAAGTCGACTCGGGTGGGCCGCAGCCTGCCGTCGTCGAACGTGCGCAGCGCGATCTGCCGGGCCTCGGCCGGCGTGCCGGCAACCGCGCCCGGCCGCTCACGGGCCGCGGTCAGCATGAACTTCCAGCCCTCAAGCGGGTGCGACAGAAACGACACCGGCTCGTCCGCGGCTGTGGAGCGCTGCGCCAGCTCCGCCGGCCCGTAGAGCACGGCGCCGGTCAGCAGCACCAGCAGGAACGCCCAGAACAACCAGCTGTGTCGTCTCACGATCGAACAGTACAATCGCGCCTCATGCTGCCCCGGGTGACCGCGCTAGCGCTGATCGTTCTGCTCTGCAGCTCGTGCGGGTTCAAGACCGAGCCCACGGGCGCACTGCCCGCGTACCCGCAGACGGTGCGTGACGCGCTCGGCCGCCAGGTGCACATCGACACGTCTCCCCGCCGCATCGTCTCGCTCGACCCGGGCATGACCGCCGCGCTGTACAGGATCGGGGCGGAAAAGCTGCTGGTCGGGCGCAGCGGTCTCGAGACCTACCCCAAGCAGTCGCTCCACCTGCCCGTCATGGTGACCGGAGGACAGCCCGATCTGAAGCAGATCCAGCACGCGCAGGCCGACGTGGTGCTGGTGCCACAGTCGATGGTGCCGACGGCTCAGGACGTCGACCGGCTGCAGCTGAAGGCGGCAGCCGAGGTCTACGTGGTGGGTGGCGACTCGGTCAACCAGGTCGAGAATGACATCGCCGCGATGGGCCTGATCACCGACCACGCGGATGCGGCGCGCGCGCTGGCCGGCGCGATCTCCACGTCGGTGGGCCGTGTCAGGCAGTCGGTGGCCGCCGAGACGCCGACCCGCACCTACGTCGACGTCGGGCTGGTGACTCCCGGGACGTTCACGATCGACCCGACGAGCATGACGGGCGACCTGGTGCGGCTGGCAAACGGCATCAACGTCGCCTCCGAGGTGTCGCCCTCCCAGCCGGTGACGTTCGCCCAGATGGCGGAGCTGGCACCTGACGTGTACCTGTCGGAGCAGGGTCAGGGCGCGATGCTGTCGGATCTGCGGAAGCACAAGGCCACCCGCACGATGCCGGCGGTCGTGAACAAACGGGTGATCCAGCTGCCGGCCTCGGTGCTGAACGAAGACGGACCGCGGGTGGCGGTGGCCCTGGCGCAGATCGCCAAGGAGCTGCATCCGGACGCGACCGCTCCGCAGTGAGCACGTACCGGGCGGTGCTGTTCGATGCCTTCGGCACGCTGATCAAGCTCGACCGCCCCGCCGCCAGGCTGCAGGCTGCCGCACGCATGCGCCTCGGCAGCGATATCTCGCACGAGCAGGCGGCGGAGGCGATGCGTGCCGAGCTGACCCACTACGCGGCTCACTGCAGTGCGGCGCGCGACCAGCCCACACTGCGTCACCTGCAGCGGGAGTGCGCGGCAATCGTGCTCGACCGGCTGGGGCTCGACGCCGATGACGCCACCGCGTTGGCCGTGCTGTCGGATGCGATCGCGTTTCGCGCCTATCCCGACGCCACGCCGGCGCTGCGCATGGTCCGCGAGCGGGGGCTGGCCACCGCCGTCGTCTCGAACGGCGACTGCTCGCTGCCGGGCGCGCTGCGGTCGGCAGGCATCGAGATGGGGGTCGTGGTCGACTCCGCCACGGGCGGCGCGGCCAAGCCCGACCCGGTCATCTTCGAGCTGGCGCTACGGCGGCTGAAGGTGGACGCGGCGTCCGCGCTCCACGTCGGCGACGTGCCGGAGCTGGACGGAGAGGGCGCGCGCGCGGCCGGCATCGACGTGGTGATCGTCGACCGCAGCCCTGCGCCGGCGGCCGGCACGATCTCGTCGCTGCTCGACCTGGAGCCGCTGCTGGCATGAACGACGGCCCGCGCATCTCCCCCTGGTGGCTGGTCCCGCCGGCGGCGCTGATCGCGCTCAACCTGATCGCGATCAACACCAGCTCGCCCTCGGACATGCGGAACGGTGTCTACCAGGGCTCCGTCGTGGCCTCGGCGCTGGTCTCGGCAATCGCATTCGGCGGCTACTCGGTAATGGCGGCGTGGTTCGCGCGCACGAACGTGCGCGCGGCGCTGGCGCTGCGCCGGCCGCGTGACCTGCGCCAGGCGGTGTTGATGTCGGCGGGCTGCGTGGTGGTGGTGTCGGCAGTCAGCCTGGCGCTCGACCCGTTCCTGCACGGCGACCGCGACCAGGGGCTGACGCCGACCCGCTCGCCACACGGCAACGAGTGGCTGGTGCTGGCGCTGGCGCTGCTGGTGCTGGGCCTGCTGGTGCCGCTGGGTGAGGAGCTGCTGTTCCGCGGGCTCACGTTCGCCACGCTGGGCCGCTACGCGGTGCCCGGCAGCGCGGTCTTCTTCGCGCTGGCGCACGGCCTGCCGCAGCTGCTGATCCAGGTGCTGATCGCCGGGCTGCTGCTGGGCGAGCTGCGCCGCCGCACCGACTCGCTCTGGCCGGGCGTTGCCACCCACGCCACCATCAACCTGCTGGGCATCCTGCTGGCGTTGGCGACCGTGTCCCACTAGAGGCAAGCCCGACACGGCTGCCGGTAGACTCGCAGGCGATGGATGCCACCCAGGATCCGGTCGTCGCCTCCTATCGCGAGCGCATCAGCGCCGTCGACGGCGAGATCCTGGACGCCGTCAACCGGCGGGTGACGCTGGTAGCAGAGCTGCACAGGCACAAGCGCGAGCAGGGCTACCCGATGCGCGATCCCGCCCGGGAGCAGACACTGATCGAGAAGCTGAACACCACCAACACCGGGCCGCTGTCCGACCAGCGGCTGGCCGACCTGTACCGTCTGTTGCTCGAGATCTGCACGAGCGAGGCAGCGCGGCTGGCCGACCAGCCGAGCTGAACGTACGGTTAGCCGCACCCTGCTCGCGGGCTACCCCACCTGCGAACACCGGGCGCACGCACGACCATGCGGTGACGATGAACCTCCGGGAGGAAGACTTGAGCGCACCAGCCGAATCCAGTGCCACCACGATGGTCGTGGCAGCCCATGACGTCACCCGCGACTACGGCGAGGGCGACACCATCGTCCAGGCGCTGCGCGGCGTGGACCTCGAGATCCCGCCCGGCCAGTTCACCGCCGTGATGGGTCCCTCCGGCTCCGGCAAGTCGACGCTGATGCACATCCTGGCCGGGCTCGACCGGCCCACCACCGGCAGCGTCTCGATCGACGGCCAGGAGATCACCGCGATGGGCGACCAGCAGCTGACCCTGCTGCGGCGCCGCCATATCGGCTTCATCTTCCAGTTCTTCAACCTGCTTCCGATGCTGACGGCCGAGGAGAACATCGTGCTGCCGCTGCGGATCGCGGGCCGCGACGCCGAGCCCGGATGGGTCGACGAGGTGATCAGCAAGGTCGGCCTTTCCGACCGTCGCACCCACCGCCCGGCCGAGCTGTCCGGCGGCCAGCAGCAGCGCGTGGCGATCGCCCGCGGGCTGGTCACACGGCCAACCGTGATGTTCGCCGACGAGCCCACCGGCAACCTCGACTCGACCACCAGCGAGGAGATCCTGGCGCTGATGCGCGAGGCGGTCGAGAGCTACGGACAGACCACCGTGATGGTCACCCACGACGCCCGTGCCTCGGCCATGGCCGACCGCATCCTGTTCCTGGCCGACGGCCTGATCGTGCGCGACCAGGGCCGCGCCGCCAGCGAGCAGGACGTGCTGACGGCGATGTCGGAGGTGTCCGGGCAGTGATCCTGGTCGCACTGCGGGGCCTGTGGGGCCGCAAGACCCGCGCCATCCTGACGGCGATCTCGATCGTGCTTGGCACGGCCATGATCGCGGGCACGTTCGTCCTCCGTGACCAGATCACGGGCGCGTTCGACAGCATCTTCCAGACCGGGCTCGAAAAGACCGACGTGCTGGCCTCCAAGCGCACGGCCTTCACCAGCAACAACGGCGCCCAGCCCGGCCCGTTGCCGGCGTCGCTGATCGGCACGATCGCGCACGTCGACGGCGTCGCCAAGGCCGAGGGACAGATCCAGGCGGCCGGCGCCCTGGTCGTAAAGGGCAAGTACGCGGGCTCGAGCAGCGGCGCGCCCAGCCTGGTGATCTCGAGCCTGTCCGACACGTTCAACCCCTACACGTTCTCCGCCGGCCACGCGCCCACAGCCTCGGGCGAGGTCGTGGTCAACTCGAAGCTGGCAGACGACAAGCATCTGACGGTCGGCCAGCACGTCCAGCTGGCCACCGCGGTCGGCCTCGAGCCGGTCACGATCGTGGGCATCTTCAACCTCGGCACCGCCTCGTCGATCGGCGGCGCCACCATCGTCGGCACCACCTTCGCGGACGCCCAGCAGTGGTATGACCGCGTCGATCAGACCTCCACGATCGCGGTCAAGGCCGACCCGGGCGTCAGCCAGCAGCAGCTGAAGCAGCGCATCATCGCGGCGGTACCCCACTTCGTGAAGGTGCAGACCGGCCCCGAGGCGGCCAAGGAGCAGGCCAACCAGGTGGCCAGCGGGATCAACGACTTCCTGACGCCGCTGTTGCTGGCGTTCGCGGGCGCCACCGTGTTCGCGGGCGCCTTCATCATCTTCAACACGTTCTCGATCACGGTCGCCCAGCGCAGCCGCGAGTTCGCCCTGCTGCGCACGATCGGCGCCAGCCGCCGCCAGGTGCTGCGCTCGGTGCTGATCGAGGCGCTGGTGATCGGCCTGCTGGCATCGCTGTCGGGGATCGTGGTCGGCATCGGCTTCGCGAAGCTGCTGGACACGCTGTTCGACAGGTCTGGATCGGGGCTGCCCACCTCGGCCATCACCCTGAAGCCGCTGACGATCTGGCTGCCGCTGCTGGTCGGCACGCTGATCGCCATGCTGGCGGCGATCGGGCCGGCCTTCCGGGCCACGCGCGTGCCCCCGATCGCAGCGCTGCGCGAGGGCGCCGAGCTGCCGCCCTCGTGGATGGCCCGCCATCGCGGCCTGCTGGCTTCGTTGATGGGCGCCGTCGGCCTGGGCCTGCTGGTGGACGGCGTGTTCGACAAGGGCGGGATCGTGCACGCGCTGTTTGGATTCGGCAGCACGCCCAGCGTCCTGCTCAGCATGGCGGGCGGCGCGATCCTCTGCTTCCTCGCGGTCGCGATGCTGTCGTCCTACGTGGTGCAGCCGCTGGCGGAGGTGATCGGCGTGCCGCTGGGGCTGCTGATCCGCCTCGGGGACTGGATCGGCACGCAGATCATGCGCGTGCCGGGGCTGGGTCGTGCGTGGTACGTCGTGCGCCGGGTCGTCTCCTACGTTCTGGCGTTCCTGCTGTTCATGCTGCTGGGCGGCATCGTCTGCGGCATCCTGGCGCTGATCTCGGCGCCGCTGGCGTTGTTCGGCCTGCTGGTGTCGGCGGCGCTTTCGATCTACGCCGTGTTCCGGATCTGGCGGCGCACCGAGACCGAGTGGCCGCCGGAGCGGCCCTCGCCGTTGACCAGCCAGCTGGCGCGCGAGAACACCGCCCGCAACCCGGCCCGCACGGCCGTCACTTCGTCGTCGCTGATGATCGGCGTGGCGCTGGTCGTGTTCGTGGCGGTGTTCGTGAACGGGTTCAAGGACTCGTTCCTGGGCGCGCTCGACAACTCCATCACGAGCGACCTGATCATCCAGTCGGACAGCTTCTCGCCGATCCCGGCGGAGGCCGTGCCGACCGCGCAGGCGGTGCCCGACGTGCAGACGGCTGCCGGCATCCAGTTCACCGAGGCCAAGATCAACCACGGCGGCATCGACACGGTCAACGGCATCGATCCGCTCGACTTCCCGCAGCTCTACAAGTTCGACTGGCAGCAGGGCGGGTCGGATGCGCTGCTGGGACACTTCCAGGGCGACCAGGCGCTGATCGAGGAGCAGTTCGCGAAGTCACACCACCTCAAGATCGGCCAGCACTTCCAGGTCACAAGCATCGAGGGCAACAAGCTGACCCTGAAGGTGGTCGGACAGTACAAGGACCCGGTGCTGATGACCGGCATCTCGATCCCGACGTCGACCTTCTCCACCTGGACGACGAACAGCGACCCCGGCGTGCTGCTGGTCAAGTTCAAGCCGGGTGTCAACCTCGACCAGGGCAAGGCCGAGGTGGCCGCGGCGCTGAAGCAGTTCCCGGTGGCGACGGTGCGCACCAACGCCGAGTACAAGCAGCACACCGAGAGCCAGGTGAACGGCTTCCTCACGTTCCTGTACGTGCTGTTGGCGATGATCGGCATCATCTCGCTGGTCGGCATCATCAACACCCTGGCGTTGTCGGTGTTCGAGCGCACGCGCGAGATCGGCATGCTGCGCGCCGTCGGCACCACCCGCCGGCAGCTGCGGCGAATGGTGCGCTACGAGAGCGTGATCACCTCGGTGATCGGCGGACTGATCGGCGTCGGCGTCGGCCTCGTGTTCGGATGGATCCTGACCAAGGGCCTGAGCGACCAGGGCATCCAGTTCTCGGTGCCCGTCTCGTTCATCATCGTGGTGCTGATCGTGGCCGCCCTGGCGGGAGTGCTGGCGGCGATCCTGCCGGCCCGGCGTGCGGCGCGGCTGGACGTGCTGGAGGCGCTGCAGTACGAGTGAGGTCCTAGACGGCCTCGGCCTGGGGCTCCGTCTCGGCTGGAGCAACGACTGCCCCCGGCACCGTCGCGGACTCGGCATCGGCCCGGTCGGCTGCGAACACCTTCGGATTTCGCAGGTTCGCGAACAGCCGCTGGCCGGCCTCGACACCCACGATCTCCTCGTTGGGGAGCTGGGCCACCAGCGGCTGTCCGTCCTCGAGCCGGAGGTGGAGCTTGGACATCCACCCCATGTCGGTACGCCGCTCGACCGCGACCGGGAAGGAGGTGCAACCGGCCTCGCCGGTGATCTCGATGTCGTGCGGGCGGATGTAGGCGATCGCCTCTGCGCCGTCGGGGATCTCGTGCGCCCCGGCCACGATGGAATGGCCGAAATGCACGTGCCGCTCCCACACCGTCCCACGTAGCACGTTCGAGGCGCCGACGAACGCGGCCACGAACGGCGTGGCCGGCTGGTTGTAGATCGCGTCGGCCGGGCCGACCTGCTCCACGCGGCCGTGGTTCATCACCACGATCTCGTTGGCCAGCTCGAGGGCCTCCTCCTGATCGTGGGTGACGAACAGGCTGGTCACGCCGAGCTCCCGGTGCAGGTGGTCGAGCCACGCGCGCAGCTCCTGCCGGACGCGCGCGTCCAGAGCGCCGAACGGCTCGTCCAGGAGCAGCACCTGCGGCCGGGGCGCGAGCGCCCGTGCCAGCGCCACGCGCTGGCGCTGGCCGCCAGAGAGCTGATCGGGATACCTGTCACCGAACGGAGCCAGGCCGACCAGCTCGAGCAGCTCGTCCACTCGCTCGCGCTGCGTGCCCTTGTCCACCTGCCGCACCGACAGGCCGAACGCGACGTTCTTGCGAACGGTCATGTGCCGGAACAGCGCGTAGTGCTGGAACACGAAGCCGAGCCGCCGGTCCTGAACGCTCGCCTCCGTCAGCTCCTCGCCGGCGACCCATACGCTGCCGGCGTCCGGCTGCTCCAGACCGGCAATCATCCGCAGCACCGTGCTCTTCCCCGAACCGCTGGGGCCGAGCAGCGCCGTGATCGTTCCCTCCGCCGCCTCGAACGTGACGTCGTCCACGGCACGGAACGCGCCGAATGACTTCGTCAGCCCTCTCACCTGGATACTTCCCGCCACCTAACCCGCCTCCCTCGAAGCTCTGCGTTTCAACGTCTCGATCCCGATCAGCATCACGATCGAGAAGCTGGCCAGCGTGAGCGCCACGATGTACGCCTGCTGCTCCTGGTACTGGTCGAAGGCACGCAGGATGTAGAGGGTCGCGGTCTCGGTCTGCCCCTGCAGCGACCCGCTCACGATCAGCACGGCTCCCACCTCGCCGATCGACCGTGCGGCGGAGAGCGCGATCCCGTACAGCAGCCCCCAGCGAATGTTGGGAAGCGTCACGCGACGGAACGTCTGTAGCCGCGATGCGCCAAGCGTCCAGGCGGCCTGCTCCTCCTCCATGCCCAGCTCCTGCAGCACCGGGACGACCTCGCGGATCACGAACGGGATCGAGATGAAGATGGTGACCAGGATCATCGACGGCAGCGCGAAGATGACCTGGATGCCGCGCGCGGCGAAGAAGGGCTCGAACCAGCCACCTCGGCCGAACAGGAGCACCGCCATCAGCCCGACGATCACGGGTGAGACGGCCAGCGGCAGGTCGACCAGGGCCGACACCAGCCGCTTGCCGACGAACCGGTCGCGTGCCAGCACCAGCGCGACGATGATCCCGAAGAAGGTCGTGACGATCACCGTCACCACCATGATGATGGCGGTCAGGTAGAACGCGTGGCGGACGTCGGACTGGCGGAACGTGTGACCGACCTCGCCCAGGCCCTCCTTGAGCGCGTAGTAGATGATGCCGCCGAGCGGCGCGAGCAGCAGCACGGCCACGTACAGCAGCGCGACCGAGAGCATCAGCGCGCGCCACAGCCGCGCCTTGCGCCGGTCGGCCCTGGCTGAGGTGGAGACGGCGCTCACAGCTCCGACGCCCGTTGCAGAGAATGCGAGCTGACCCGTTCCGTGATCAGCACCAGCACGAACGAGAACAGGAACAGCAGCGACGACACCGCGGCCGCCTCCCCCGGGCCGGCGACGGCACCGAAGGTGGTCGGGTTGAGCAGCTGCGTGATCAACACCGGCGCCGTCAGCGTCTTGTTGGGGATGTTGCCCGACACGAACACGATCGCACCGAACTCCCCGAGGCTCCTCGCGAACGCCAGCAGCGCGCCGGCCGTGATGGCCGGGCGCAGCGCCGGAAACACGACCTTGCGAAACGTGGTCAGGCCACCGGCTCCCAGCACCCTGGCGGCCTCCTCCTCGGCCGTGTCCAGCTCGATCAGCACCGGCTGCACGCTTCGCACGACCAGCGGCAGCGTCACGAACAGCAACGCCAGCAGGATCCCCAGCGGCGCGAAGATGATGTGGATGCCGTGGCGCTCAAGCCAGCCGCCGACCGTGGAGTGGGGCCCGTACAACGCCACCAGCATGACCCCGGCGACCAGCGTGGGCACCGCGAACGGGAGATCGACCACGGTCGAGAGCAGGTCTCTCCCGGGAAACGGCACCCGCACGAAGATTCTCCACCGGC
>DATIOK010000179.1:0-4145 GCA_035473255.1 Gaiellales bacterium | reverse complement strand
CAAGCTGGACCACAAGTGGGTGGCACTCTCGAACACGACGCTTGGGATGCTGATCGCCACGATCAACGCGTCGATCCTCCTGATCGCGCTGCCGGACATCTTCCGCGGCATCAACCTCAACCCGCTGCAGCCCGAGAGCTCCAGCTACCTGCTGTGGATGATCATGGGCTTCCTGGTGGCCACGGCGGTGTTGGTGGTCAGCTTCGGCCGGGTCGGCGACATCTACGGACGCGTGCGCATGTTCACGCTCGGCTTCGCGATCTTCACCGTCTTCTCGCTGCTTCTGTCCATGACCTGGATGACCGGGCCGCCGGCCGCGATCTGGATGATCGTGATGCGCATCGGCCAGGGCGTCGGCGGCGCCCTCCTGTTCGCCAACTCCTCGGCGATCCTGACCGATGCCTTCCCCTCCGACCAGCGCGGCATGGCGCTGGGGGTGAACGCCGTGGCCGGCATCGCCGGGTCGTTCATCGGCCTGGTGGTGGGCGGCATCCTCGGCCCCATCGACTGGCGGCTGGTGTTCCTGGTGTCGGTGCCGGTCGGCCTGTTCGGGACGGTCTGGTCGTGGATGAAGCTCGAGGAGCGCGGCATCCGCCAGCAGGCCCGCATCGACTGGTGGGGCAACATCACGTTCGCCCTCGGGCTGATCGCCGTGCTGGTCGCGATCACGTACGGCATCCAGCCCTACGGCGGGCACGTCCTGGGCTGGACGAACCCGCGCGTGGTGGGCGCGATGGTGGCGGGCCTGGCGCTGCTGGCAGCGTTCGTGGTGATCGAGATGCGCACCGAGGATCCGATGTTCCGGCTCTCCCTGTTCCGCATCCGGGCCTTCAGCTTCGGCAACATCGCCACCCTGCTGGCCTCGCTCGGCCGCGGCGGGCTGATGTTCATGCTGATCATCTGGCTGCAGGGCATCTGGCTGCCGCTGCACGGCTACAGCTTCGAGCAGACGCCGCTGTGGGCGGGCGTCTACATGCTGCCGCTGACGGTCGGCTTCCTGATCGCAGGTCCCACCTCCGGACTGCTCTCGGACCGGTTCGGTGCGCGCCCGTTCGCGACCGGCGGCATGCTGATCGCCGCGCTTTCCTTCTACCTGCTGGAGCGGCTGCCCGTGAACTTCGGCTATCCCGAGTTCGCCGCCCTGCTGGTACTGGTCGGGATCGGCATGGGCCTGTTCACCTCGCCCAACCAGGCCGGCATCATGAACAGCCTGCCGCCCAACCGGCGCGGCGCCGGAGCGGGCATGGCCACCACGTTCCAGAACTCGGCGCTGGTGCTCTCGATCGGCATCTTCTTCACGCTGATGGTGCTAGGCCTGGCCGGTTCGCTGCCGGGCACGCTCGACCAGGGCCTGCAGGCCCAGGGCGTCGCCCCGGACGCGGCCCAGCGCATCTCGCAGCTGCCGCCGGTCGGCCTCCTGTTCTCGTCGTTCCTCGGCTACAACCCGATGCATCAGCTGCTGGGCAGCTCGATCAACCACCTCAGCCCACACCAGGCCGCCTACTTGACCAGCCGCCAGTACTTTCCCCAGCTGATCGCCAAGCCGTTCGAGCAGGGCCTCACTGAGGCCTTCGACTTCGCCATCCTCGCCTGCCTCACAGCCGCCGCAGCCTCCTGGTTCCGGGGCGGCAAGTACGTGCACGGCGGTGAGCACGTGCGTCCCGTGATCGAGTCGGGCGACGGCGAGCTGGCCATGGCCTCCGACGGGGACTGACGCGCGGTGGCCGTCAGCATCGAGCTGGTGCAGGGAGACATCACCCGCCAGACCGCCGATGCGATCGTGAACGCCGCGAACGGGTCGCTGCTGGGAGGCGGCGGTGTGGACGGCGCCATCCACCGCGCCGGGGGACCCGCCATCCTGGCCGAGACCAGGTTGCTGGGCGGATGCCAGACCGGTGACGCGAAGTCCAGCACCGCCGGCGACCTGCCGGCCGACTACGTGATCCATACGGTGGGGCCGGTGTGGCGGGGCGGCGATGACGGCGAGCCGGAGCTGCTGGCGTCGTGCTATCGCCGCTCGATCGAGGTGGCGTCGCGGCTGGGTTGCGCCTCGGTGGCCTTCCCGGCCATCTCGACCGGCATCTTCGGGTATCCGGTCGACAGGGCGGCGCCGATCGCTCTCGACGTCTCGCACTCCGCGGCGCTCGCGTCGGGCAGCGTGCGGACGGTGCGGCACGTGCTGTTCTCGGGCGCCGACCACGCGGTCTGGGTGGCCGCGGCGGCCGACCTCGGCCTGCCCGTCGTGGTCAGCGGCTGAGCACGCGCGCGGCGTCGTCGCAGACCGACTCGGCCACCATCGCCAGCGACGGCGCATCGATCACCAGTTGCACCGCCACGCCGCTGCGGGTGGCCCTGGTCGCGGCCGCGCGGCCCGCGTCCACCCACACCGTCACCCCCACCTCGTGCAACGCCACTGGCACGCTGGGCGGGGCCAGGTCGAGCCCGAACACCTCGTCGGCGGGCACGAAGTGTCCGAACCCGTCGGCGGCGGCGTCCAGCAGGGCGTGGCCGAGCGCGAACAGCTCGGCGGGCGTGAGGGCGCCGCGCTCGACCTGGGCGACCTGCAGACCGCCGGCGTGCAGGGACAGCGCGTAGGGCACCTCGTCCGCGAACGGTTCGACGGTCAGCTCCAGCTCGACACAGATCCCGGACACGTCCTGCGCCGTGTCGCACAGCCGGTAGCGCATCAGCGCACTCCGCCCCCGTTCAGCTGGCTGGACGGCAGCGACAGCGTGAAGGTGGTGCCCTGGCCGACCTCGCTGTCGACGGTCAGCCGGCCGCCGAGGGCGTGCGCCAGCTCGCGTCCGATCGAAAGGCCAAGGCCGGTGCCGCCCTCGCCGCGGCGGCTGTAGAACGGGTGGAAGACGGCGTCCTGGTCGGCCGCCGGGATGCCTGGTCCGGTGTCCGAGATGTGGATCGCGGCGGTCGAGTTGGCGGTCGCGTAGCTGAGCGTGACGGTGCCCTTGCGGGGCGTCCAGCGGAAGGCGTTGTCGAGCAGGTTGGACACGATCTGCAGCACCCGGTCGCCGTCCGACAGGATCGTGGGCGCGCCGGCGATCGGGGTGTCGAAGCTGACCTCGTTGGCGCGGGCGCGGTCGCGGAACGATGCTGCGGCCTGCTCCAGCAGCGCCTCCAGCCCCACCTCCTCGCGAACCAGCCGGAACTGGTGGGCCTCCAGGCGGGTGAGGTCGAGCAGGTCGTCGACCAGCCGGCCGATGCGGCGCACCTCCTCGCCGACGGCGTCGAGCGACGTGTCCATGTCCTCGGGGCCGACCAGCCCCTCGTTCATGGCCTGGACGTGACCCGAGATGGCGGTCACCGGCGTGCGCAGCTCATGGGTGACGCGCATCAGGAAGTTTCGTTCCAGCTCGTCCACCTCGCGCAGGCGATCGACCATGCCCTGGAAGCGGTGGGCCAGCTGTCCCAGCTCGTCGTCGGCGGTGCGGTCGCCGGCCACGTGCACCTCGAGGTCGCCGCGGGCGACCCGGTCGGCGGCCGCGCCCAGCTCCTTCAGCGGCCGCGTGATCCGTCGCGCCACGAACGTTGCCAGGATGAACGCAACCAGCAGGCCGATGCCGGTGCCGGCCGCAACACGGCCCGCCACCTTCGTCCAGGCGCGGTTGACGTCGGCCAGCGGCTTCGCCATCACGATCGCCCCCACTGGCTGACTCGGGAAGCCGATAGGGGCTGCCACGCCGATGTAGGTGTGGTCGTTGCCGGGTGGTTGGAACTGGAACGTGACCCGGTCGTCAGGATGCATGGTCTGCCAGTCCACACCCTTTCCGGCGAAGCTGATCAGCTTCTTCCCGACCGGGAATGGCGGCACGGTGCCGGTATACAGCACCTTGCAGCCGCAGATGCTTTCGATCTGATTTACGGTCGCGCGCGTGGGAGTATGCTGGCCGCCGTGGCCGAACGCATTCAGCGCGGCGTCGAAGTACTGGGCGGCGCCGCCCACCTGCGACCGCAGCTCACTGGCCGTCTGGTCGCGGTTGTAGCTCTGATAGAGCCGGATCGAGGCGGCGCCGGCGATCACCGTCGCCAGCAACAGCGTCCCTGCAAACAGCAGCGTCAGCCGTGTTCTAAGTGACCGGAGCATCGTCAGCGACCTTGTACCCGACGCCCCAGACGGTGGCAACCGGGCA
>DATIOK010000178.1:0-4252 GCA_035473255.1 Gaiellales bacterium | reverse complement strand
CGACTCGCCGAGCGCCATTGGTCGATGACGATGCGCCTGGCCACCGTGAACAGCCAGCCTCGCGGGGAGCCGCCGGCCCGTTCGACCACGGCCGCGTTGCGGCTCGCCCGGAGCAAGGTCTCCTGCACGACGTCCTGCGCACTGGCCCGATCGTGGGTCAACCCAACGACGTACGACAGCAACGAGCGCGCATGCTCATCGTGCAGAGCGCGCAACAGCTCGGAATCACGCCTTAGCTCGACGGAATGCCCATTAGCTGTGCGGGATAACCGCGCCGACTCGGTCGGCCCATCACCCCACGGCTCGTGTTCGAGTACGCAGCGCGCCGCACTGGTTCCAGACTCGGGCTGCCGGATCGCGTTCATGGACGTAGCCGACCACTATTGAGGTCGCCGGTCCTCAGTAGTGCCTACTGGTTTCCGGGTGAGGACCGCATAGTGGCCCCGGGCCGCCCGCGCGTGCTCCCGGTGTCGGCGCTCAACGGGCGGGCGAGGCGCGGCGAAGAATGCCGTCCATACGACCGGGGGGGCCGGTTCAGGAGTTCGTTCGACCGTCAGGCGGGCGGATGGTTGCGGAGGGCTTCGGCCAAGTCATGGCGCCCGGAGACCCCGAGCTTCTCATAGGCGCGCTGGAGGTGGCTTTCGACGGTACGGACCGAGAGATGCATATCGCTGGCGATCTGCTTGTTGGTGCGGCCCGCCGCGGCCTGCACGGCCGTGTCGAGCTCGGCGGGAGTCAGACGCAGCCGCCCGGTCATGGTTTGGATTGGCGGTGTGGCGGCGCCTTCGCAGCGGGCCAGCAGTCGCGCGGCTTTCTGCTCAGCGGCTGCGGTTTGGCGGATCATGCCGGCGCGGCGGAGCAGGACGGCGGCTTCGGCGCATGCTTCGGCGGCGTAGAGGTTGGCACCGAGGTTCTCGAACTCACTGGCGACCTGGTCGAGCGCCACGCTGTCTGCGGCCGCGACGGCGTTGGCATAGCCGGCGCGAGCCGCGGCGAGGTCACCGTCGATATCGTCGACCAGATCAGTCAGACGGGCGGCCACGTGTCCGGCCCGGCCGATGCGGGCCAGGCCGTGCAGGGCGCCGCTGGCCCCGACGAGGTCGCCGATCTGTTCGCCGAGCTCGGCCGCCGCTTCGAGCTGCGCACGAGCCGTAGGAAGATCACCGGCGGCGGCCGCTGTCCAGGCCCGGGCCTGAAGGATGTCGGTCTCGTTCGGCAGCAGCGCAGGAACGTCGAGCGCGTCGTGGACGCTGAGGGTCTCGGCTGCCCGATCGGCTTGTCCGACGAGCGCCAGTGCCAGAGCGGCAAGGCCGTAGAGGAGCTGGGCGCTGTACGGCTGCCCGAGCTGCCGAAACAGCGTGTATGACTCGCTGGCCCGGCGAAAGGCGCTCATGGGACGGCCTTGTTCGAGGTGCAGAACGGTGAGCCATCGGGCGACGAATGCCCGCGCCTTCGAAGCTGGTTGGTCGAGGACCAGGTCGTAGGCACCGGTTAGGAGCTCCTCGGCCTCCCGCAGTCGACCGGCGTGGATGAGTGCACCGGCGCGGTGTCCGAACAGGGCCCACTGATCCCAAGGCGCGTCAACCGCGGGTGTCGCTGCGCTGCCCGCGGATGGACTGAGTAGCTCGGTGACCTGGTCGAGGCGACCGAGCCGGACCAGGTTGTAGAACGCCACCACGTGCGCGGCAGTGCGGCCTCCTGTGTCGGGGCGCTCGAGCAAGGTTGACGCCGCCTCCACCGCGGCCCTCGGCCCGCGACTCCAGCCCGACACCAAGACGCGTCTGCTCACCAGCTCGTCGCGCCACAACGGATCGGTGATGCCCTCGGCCACGTCGTCAAGCAGTCGAAGATCGGCCCGGCCCCGCAAGAACAAGGCGTTATCGAACCGAAGCACGGCGACCCGGGCCCGCTCGGCGTCGCTGACCGCGTCCCTGGCGAGCGCAGCTAGCTCGTTCTCGGCCTGTTCGGGCCGGCCCTGGTACTGGGCGGCCTCGGCGGCCACATAGCGGGCTGCGAAGCCGGCGCCTTCCTCGATCGCGGCTCGGGCAAGGCGCTCGGCGAGAGCGTGGTCGTGGCGCCCCCGGGCGGCGATCGCCCCCGCTAGCAGGAGCTCGGCGCTGCCACCACCGCCCATCAAACGCAACGACGCCAGCCGCAGGGTGTCCTCCCGGCCCGGGCCGCCGGCTGCCTCGATCAGCTCGGCCAACGACCGGGCGATCCGCTGCCCGCGAATCGCGCTGATCCCCACCCGCACCACGTCCCCGTAAACGGGGTGAGCGAGCCACACCTGGGCCCGCCGACCTTCCGGGCGGCTGGTGATCAGGCCCTTCTGTTCCAAGGCGTCGACCGAAACGGGATCCGCCAATCGGGCGAGCTCAGCCTGCTCGAGCGGCTCACCCAGAGTGAGCAGCTCCAACACGGCCCGCTCCGCGGCGGTCAGGTCACCCAATCGCAGCGCCACCAACTCGACCAGGCGGGCCGTCGGCCGAAGATCGCCCCGAAGCTGCCACAGGCCGCCCTCCTCGACCAGCGCACCAGCCTCCAGCGCCCCAGTCACCAGCTCGCGCAAAAACAGCGGATTGCCGCGACAACGATCGACGAGCAGACGCACCGACGCCGCGTCCACCGGCCCGCCCAGCACCGAGACCAGCAGCTCCTCGATTGCCGCAGCATCAAGCACACCGACCTCGATGCGATCAGCCAGTGCGTCCTTCCACAACGCCACCACCGGATCAGGGGCCCGCTCACCGGACCGGACGGTGGCCAGCACCGTCGCCGCCCGAGTCAGCGCCAGTTGGTGGAGCAAGGTGGCCGACCCGTCGTCCAACAGATGGGCGTCATCCACGAACACCAGCAGCGGACGCCCTCCGGCCCCGTCGAGCACGGCCCGCCCGTAGCGTCGCAGCAGGTCACCGCGATCCTCGCGGGAAAGGCGATCACCGCCCGGGTCGGCCGGCAGCATCGATGCCAACGCCCCGAACGGCAGACCCCGCGACGCCCGAGTAGCCGTGGCGCGAGCCATCGACATCCCTCGCTGCTGGGCGAGCTCCACGCCCGTCACGGCCAAGGTTGTCTTACCCACTCCGGCCGGACCGGTGATTACCGCGCCCCGCCGGGCGACGACAGCAGCAGCCAGCTGGCGAAGCTCATTCGACCGGCCGACCACAGGCCACCTGTCCACGCCTGAGTCTAAGTCCGCGTGAGCGCGTCCACCGACCGACGCCGGTCACGGCGAAACAGCACTTTCACTTGGACAATCACATCGCAGGTGCTCGCCGAGGCCCGGGCGAGACATCGACCAGCGCCGAGGCCGTCCGTGTGGTCTGTGCTCCGGAATCCAGTAGGGACTACTGAGGACAGATCCCCTCCGTGGTGGCCGACTGTATCCATGAGCGCGAACCAGTCGCCTCACTCAGTGCGAGCAGGCCTCCCGTCGATGACCGCGAGGGTGGGGACATGGCGCGCGGCACCGCACGAAGACCGGACAAGGCGCTGCGGCGACTGGGCGCCGGTCCGGCGAGCAGGCGAATGTCTCAGAGGAGCACGGGCGATGGGCCGATACATGATCAATGACGGAGCCGACCGGTTCACCGTCCGCGACGATCGCGACACAGTCGTCGCCGGTGGTCTGCCGCTAGCAGCCGCTATTGAGCTCGTCCACGAAGGCTGCCGCTTCTGCGATACCGGCCAGAATCACACGAATGATGCGGTGAGATCACGTCGCCGCGATCCGAGGGCAGAACGACCACGTTCCTGCGGTTCGCTGAGGCGTTCAACGAGATAGACAAGATCCGCGAGCAGTACCACCGCGATCGACCTTCGCCCGGGCCGCGGCCGCGCTCAGCGGCGGTCGCGCCTGTCGTCTCGTCTGTCACCTCGGTCGTCTCGTCGGTCCTCTCGGCGGTCATGGCGCCGGTCGACACCGTGGGCGACCACGGCCGCTGTCCCGACAACGGCGGCGGTACGAGCTACCGGGGCGCCGATGACACCGCGGCGCGCAGCTCGAGCGGGTCGAAGCATGTCAGATCCCTTCGTCGGCGGCCTGTTCGGCTTCGAGCGAGGCGGCGATCGCCTGGATCGGGATCCGGCCGGTCGCGATCAGCTGGCCCCCTGCTCGGCGGGCGGCGCTGGCGAACGGCGCTGCCCAGGTGTTCTCCCAGACCAAGACTCCGGCCACGCTGCCGGGCTCCATCGCCGCGGCCAGATTCAGGACGTCGTCGGCGGCCAGGATCTCGGACACGTGGGTCTCCAG
>DATIOK010000177.1:0-22815 GCA_035473255.1 Gaiellales bacterium | reverse complement strand
CGGCTTCTTGGCCAGCGCCTCTGACACCTTGCGGATCCGGAACTCACGGAAGCTGTCGGCCTTCATGCCGACCGCCTTTGCGATGCTCTGGATCACGGGATTGGCGGGTACCGGCCGGTTGCCGTGCACCAGGTGGTTCAGGTAGCCGGCGGAGAGGCCGGTCTTCTCGGCCAGCGCGCGGTAGGAGATGCCCTTGTCGTGCATGCGCGCCTCGAGCGCCACGCCGAACGGCCGGCTGCTGCCGTTGCTCGCGGCCGATCGCTTGCTCGGAGCGGACTTCTTGGTTGCTGCTGCGGTCTTGCGTGCCACCGTCAAGCTCCTTCCTGAAGGATCGCCTGAGCCCGTTCAGGCGCATCCCGCACACTCGTCGAGATCTGCTCGCGCCCCCTGCGAGCCTGAAGGTCGACCGTGCCCTCCGACACGGTGCGCTTGCCGATCGTGAGTCGCACCGGTGCGCCGATCAGCTCGGCGTCGGCGAACTTCACACCCGGGCTGACGTCGCGGTCGTCGAACAGCACCGAGGTGCCGCCCGCCATGAGCTGGCCCTCCAGCTCTTCTGCGACCGCGAACTGCTCGGAGCCAGCGTCGCCGATCACAACCATGTGAGCCTGGAAGGGTGCGATCGACGCCGGCCAGATCATGCCGTTGTCGTCATGCCCCTGTTCGATCGCCGCAGCCATGATCCTCGCCAATCCGATTCCGTAGCTTCCCATCACGATGGGCTGCGATTGCCCTGACTCATCCAGGTATGTCGCGTTCAACGGCGCCGAGTACTTGGTGCCGAGCTTGAATATATTCCCAATTTCGATAACGCGCTCAACTCGCAGCGTCCCGTCACAGTCTGGACAGCCCTCGCCGTCGCGCACTTCGCGCAGGTCCGCAAGCTCGGGCGTGTAGTCGCGCCCGGCCTCCACGCCCAGCAGATGGAAGCCGGTGCGGTTGGCACCGGAGACGTACTGGCCCTCGCGCAGCGCCTCGTCGGCGATCACGCGCGTACCCACGCCGACCGGCCCGATCGAGCCGGGCTCGGCGCCAAACGTGGCAACGATCTCCTCAGGCGTGGCCGGCCGGTACGCGCCGCCCAGCGCCTTGGTCGCCTTCAGCTCGTGCATGCGATCGTCGCCGCGGACCAGCAGCAGCACGACCTCGCCGTCCCTCGACAGCACCATCGCCTTGGCGGTGGCCGCCTGGTCGATCCCGAGCTGCCCGGCCAGCGCCTCGATCGTGGTCGCACCCGGCGTCTCGATCTCCTGCGGAGCGTCCAGGCGCTCCGGGAACTGCGGCGTGCGGGGCCGCGAGCGGGCCAGCTCCACGTTGGCGGCGTAGTCGCAGCTCGAGCAGAGCGCGACCTCGTCCTCCCCCGCGCTGCTCGGCGCCATGAACTCGTGTGCGCCCAGCCCGCCCATCATGCCCACGTCGGACTCGACCATCCAGTACTCGAGACCGCAGCGGTCGTAGATGCGCTTGTAGACCTCGATGTGGCGCTGATAACTGGCCTCCAGGCCGTCCTCGTCGCGGTCGAGGCTGTAGGAGTCCTTCATGATGAACTCGCGGGTGCGCAGGATGCCGCTCTTGGGCCGCGGCTCGTCCCGCTCCTTTGTCTGGATGTGGTACCAGATCTGGGGCAGCTCCTTGTAGGAGCGGATCTCGCGGGAGGCGTGGAAGGTGACGCACTCCTCGTGGGTCATCGCCAGCGCGTAGTGCTTCCCGGAGGAGTCGGTCAGCTTGTACAGCTGCTCGATGTCCCAGCGGCCGGTGCGCTGCCACAGCTCGGCCGGGTTCAGGACGGGCATCAGCATCTCCTGGCCGATCGTGTCCATCTCCTCGCGGATGATCGTGTCGATCTGCCGCATCACGCGCCAGCCCAGTGGCAGGTACGTGTAGAGCCCGGATCCCACCTGCCGGATGAAGCCGCCCCGCACCAGCAGCTTGTGGCTGATCGCCTCCGCGTCGGTCGGATCGTCCTTGAGCGTCGGGATCAGGAGCTGTGAGCCGCGTACACCGCTCACCGGGCGGCGGCTGCCTTGGCGCGGGGCTTCGCCGGCGGCAGGTGGATGGGGCGTCCGAGCGCGACCAGGGCCGCCTCCTTGACCGCCTCGGCCAGCGTCGGGTGTGCCGCCATCGAATCGCCGATTGTCTCGATCGTTGCCTCGGCAGTCAGCCCCACCACGCCCGCGTTGACCAGCTCGGTGGCCTGGGGGCCAACGACCACCAGCCCCAGCAGCTCGCCGTAGCGGTTCTCGTGGATGGTCTTGACCCACCCGGTCTTCTCGGCGTACATCTGCGCGCGGGCGTTGGCCGAGAACGGCATCCGCCCAATGGAAACCTCGTCGCCGTGCTGCTCGCGCGCCTGGGCCTCGGTCAGCCCTACGCCAGCCACCTCCGGGTCGGTGTAGATGCAGCGCGGCACGGCGGTGTAGTCGATCTCCGCCTCGTGGCCGGTGGCGTTCTCGGCCGCCACCTCGCCCTCACGGAACGACGTGTGGGCCAGCTGAAAGCGGCCGGCCACGTCGCCGGCGGCGAAGATGTGGGTCACGTTCGTGCGCATCGCCGAGTCGGTCTCGATGCCCTTGCGGGGGTCGGAGGCGACGCCGGCCTGCTCGAGGCCGATATTGGCGACGTTGGGCCCACGCCCGGTGGCGACCAGCACCAGGTCTGCGGCCACCAGACCGGCCGTGCCGTCGGACGACTCGAAGTGCAGGACGGCCTCGTCGCCATGCTCGATGCGGGTCGCGCGGGCGCCCAGGTGCATGGTGATGCCGCGCTTTTTGAAGGCGCGGGAGAGCTCCTTGGCGGCGTCGGCGTCCTCGGTCGGGATCAGGCTGTCCAGCATCTCGACGATCGTGACCTCGCAGCCGAAGTGCTGCAGGATCGAGGCGAACTCGACGCCGATCACGCCGCCGCCCAGGATCGCGGCCCTGGCCGGCACCTGATCGACTTCGAGCAACCTGGTCGAGTCGACGCAGAGCGGGCCGTCGATGCCGTCGATCGGAGGGTGCAGCGCGTGCGAGCCGGTGGCGATGATCGCCTGCTTGAACGAGATGTCCTCCCCACCCTCGACCGCGATCGTGTTCGCGTCCTTGAAGCTGCCGCGGCCGGTGACGACCTCGATGCCGTTTGCCTTGACGACGCCGGTGATGCCGTTGACGAGCCCGCCGACGATCGTCTCCTTGTTCTTCTGGGTGGTCGCGAAATCGAGCTCGACGCCCGACACGTTGACGCCCAGCTGCGCGAACGTCTGGGTCGCGTCCTTCAATGCGTGCGCGGTCTGCACCCAGGTCTTGGTCGGGATGCAGCCGACGGTGATGCAGGTGCCGCCGACCCGCGCCTGCTCGATCATGACCACCTGCGCGCCCAGCTGGGCAGCCCGGATGGCAGCGGGGTATCCGCCGGGGCCTCCGCCCAGGACGACAACATCACACTCCATCGGGCTCCACTCCTCAGTCGGTCGGTCGACGTGCGGGGGGATCGTATCTCAGGCGAAGCGGCCTGCCCGGAAGCACCGTTTGGCGTGCTACGCCCGTGTAACGACAAGTCACGATCGGGCGCCGGTGTGCCGGCAAGCCGAGGTCGGTGTTTGACACCATCAAGGGGCCGTTTCGCTCAACCATGGGATTCGGCTGTCACGGCGCTCGCAATGACCGTTCCGGTTGCGTCACGAAACGCCACGGCCGCGCGGGCGGTGTTTGACACCTCCCCGCCCCCGGTGGGACGCCTCAGGCACCGTCGCCGGCCAGCCACGTCCGCAGCAGCGCCGCCGTCTTGTCGAACGCGTCCCAGTAGACCATGTGCCCGGCCTCGAGGCCCTGCACGGTCAGCCGGTCACCCAGGTCGCGCTCGAGCGCGTCCACCAGCGCCGGCCCGACCATGCCGTCGTGCAGGGCCGGCACCAGCAGCAGCTCGCCGCCGAACTCGTCAAGCGGGGCGGGCGGTCGCGCCATCTCGCTCCAGGCCGTGACCACCGTGGAACGGCAATAGCGCAGGCGGTAGCGCCCGTCCTCGCCCCGCTCGAGCGCCTCATCCAGATCGGCCGCCACGAACGGCAGCGCCTGCGGCGGCCGCCCCTCGGCCCGGGCCGCCCGCGCCTCCGATTCGCTGGCCCAGCCCTCGTCGTGCCGCGTCTCCTCGGCCGCCTCCAGCATGTCCTGGCCGCTCTGCGCGATCGCCGGGTCAAGCAGCACCACCTTGCCCACTCGGCCTGGCGCCGTCGCCGCCAGGTGCGTCGCGAGCAGCCCGCCGAAGCTGTGCCCGACCACGTCGCAGCGTTCGACGCCCTCCGCGTCCATCGTCTCCAGGAGGTCAGCGACGTGCTGCTCCGCCGTCCAGGGAGCACGCCAGTCGGACTGCCCGTGCCCACGCAGGTCGACCGCCATCCAGCGCCGCTCCGGCAGCCCCCGCTCGGCCAGCGCTCGGTAGCGTCCGCCGTGCCCGGTCACGCCATGCACCGCCAGCAACGGCGCGCCGTCGGCGGCGCCGAACCGGTGCACGTTCAGGCGGGCGATGGAAGCTCCTCACCCTGCTCGCCGATCCACGCCAGCACCGCGCCCACCGCGTACTCGCCGCCCTCCGAGGCGTCGATCCGCAACACCACGCCGTCGGCCTCCGCCTCGACCTCCTGTGTCACCTTGTCGGTGTCCAGCTCGTACAGCGGCTGGCCGCGCGTGACCGCGCCGCCGGCCGGCACCAGAAACTGGATCAGGATGGCGGAGCGCATCTCCTCGCCCAGCCGGGGAACGGTGACGGGAACGGCCATAACGGTCGCCAGTTTAGATGACCGGTCGACACCTCTCGTGCGCCTGGCCGCCTCCGGCTACGGCTGCGAACCGTCGCCTGGCGGCGTCCTCGGTCGCGCCAATATTCCCGATATTGACGCTCCCTGCGTCCTCGCCAGACGTGGTTCTCGCCGTCCAGCCATCACGAAGGTATCGACCAGTCATCTTCCCGCTACTGTTTTGCCGATGGCCAAGGCCGCGGAGACCCCGCCCGACACCCTGCTCGACAAGGACACCGCGCTGCGCCTGTTTCGCATGATGGCGCTGATCCGCCGCTTCGAGGAGCGCACAGAGGAGCAGTACACCCGCGCCCGCATAGGCGGCTACTGCCACCTCGCGATCGGCGAAGAGGCGTCCACTGTCGGCGCCATCGACGCGCTTGAGCCGGGAGACTGCCTTTATGCCAGCTACCGCGACCACGGCACTGCCCTGGCCGTGGGCAGCGAGCCCGTTGCCGTGATGGCCGAGCTGTTCGGCAAGGAGACCGGCGTCGCCCACGGCCGCGGCGGCTCCATGCACCTGATGGACGTGCAGCGCCGCTTCTTCGGCGGCTGGGGCATCGTTGGCGCACACCTGCCGATCGCCGCCGGCACCGCTCTCGCCCTCTCCTACCGCGACCTGCCAAACGCGGTGCTCTGCCAGTTCGGCGACGGCGCCGTCGAGACCGGGTCGTTCCACGAGGCGCTCAATCTGGCCGGCATCTGGGACCTCCCGATCGTCTTTCAGATCATCAACAACCAGTACGGCATGGGCACCTCGGTCGAGCAGTCCTCCGCCGAGCCCGACCTGTGGCGCCGTGCCGCCGCCTACCGCATGCACGGCGAGCGGATCGACGGCAACGACGTGCTGGCCGTCCGCGAGGCCACCGCCCGCCTGATGGGGATCGCCCGCCGAGAACGCCGGCCCGCCCTGCTGGAGACCATCACCTATCGCTTCCGCGGCCACAGCGTTGCCGACGCGGGCAAGGTCTACCGCTCGGCCGAGGAGATCGACTCGTGGCGCAAGCGCGACCCGATCACCCGCTTCGGCCTGCTCTGCAGCGAGCGCGGGCTGCTCGAGCAGGACGAGATCGACCAGGTCTGGAGCGACGTCGCCGCCGAGGTCAAATCCGCGATCGACGAGGCGCTGGGCGCCGCCTTCCCCGACCCAGACACCCTCTACGAGCATGTCTACGGCGACCCCGCCTGGCGCGAGCAGTTCGCCCGCATGCGCGCCGGGGCCCCGTTCGGCGAGCGCGGAGAGGAGCGCACGTGGCAGACCTGACCTACCGTGAGGGGTTGCGCCGGGCGCTCGACGACGAGCTCGCCCGCGACCCCGACGTGTTCCTGATGGGCGAGGAGATCGGCCGCTTCGAGGGCAGCTACAAGGTCACCGCCGGGCTCTGGCAGAAGTACGGCCCCGAGCGCGTGCGGGAGACCCCGATCTCGGAGGAGGGCTTCGTCGGGGCCGGCATCGGCGCCGCCATGATGGGCCTGCGCCCCGTGGTCGAGATCATGACCATCAACTTCATCCTGGTGGCCATGGATCAGGTCATCAACCACGCCGCCAAGATCCGCTACATGTTCGGTGGCGCCGTGGGCGTGCCGATGGTGATCCGCACACCCGGCGGGGCCGGCGCCCAGCTCACCGCCCAGCACTCGCAGAGCCTGGAGGCCTGGTTCGCAGGCTGCCCCGGCATGAAGGTGGTGGCGCCCGCCTCCGTGGCCGACGCCTACGGCATGATGAAGACGGCGATCCGCGACGACGACCCGGTGCTGTTCGTCGAGAATCTGGTCATGTACAACGTCACCGGCACCATGCCCGATGATCCCGACTACACGGTTCCGCTGGGCCGCGCCGCCGTCGTCCGCGAGGGACGCGACCTGACCCTCGTCGCCCACTCCTACACCGTGCAGCGGGCGCTGCGGGTGGCCGACACCATGTCCCGCGACGGCATCGAGATCGAGGTGGTCGACCTCCGCTCCCTGCGCCCGCTGGACGCCGAGACCGTGGCCGAGTCGGTGCGCAAGACCAGTCGCGCGCTGATCGCCGAGGAGGGCTGGTCGACCTACGGCGTCGGTGCCGAGCTGGCCGCCCGCATCCACCGGCTCTGCTTCGACGACCTCGACGCCCCGGTCGAGCGCGTCGGCGGCGCCGAGGTGCCGATGCCCTACTCCAAGCCGCTGGAGCTCGCGGCGCTGCCGCTCGAAACCAAGATCGAGGCCGCCGCGCGCGGGCTGCTGGCCGAGAGCGGGATCGCATGAGCCACGACCGGAAGGATCCATGTCCGAAGAACTGGTGATGCCGCGGCTCTCCGACACGATGGAGGAGGGCACCATCGGCCGCTGGCTGGTGCACGAGGGCGACGCGTTCGCCGCCGGCGACGTGCTGGCCGAGATCGAGACCGACAAGGCCACCATGGAGTTCCAGGCCTACGACGCCGGCACCGTGCTGCGGATCCTGGTCGGCGACGGCGAGACGGTCGCCCTGGGCGCACCGATCGCGATCGTGGGCGCCGAGGGCGAAACCGCCGACGAGGCCGCGTCGGCCGGAAACGGCGCCACCACCCCGCCACCGCAGGGGGAGGCGGCTGCCGAGCCGGAGCCGAAGGCCGCGCCCGCCCGCAAGCCATCGAAGTCGTCGTCAAAGGCGAAGGCCGCGGCCGGCAACGGATCCCGCGCCACGGCAGCGCTGCGCGTCTCGCCGATCGCCCGCCGCATGGCCGACGAGGCCGGCATCGACCTGGCAGCCATGGCCGGCCGGGGCAGCGGCCCCGAGGGCCGCGTCGTCAAGGCCGACGTGGAGCGCCTGATCTCGAGCGGCGAGCTGACCCGGCCGGCGGCGGCCGACGCGCCCCCAGCCACTCAGAGCGCTCCGGCCGGGGGCGAGATCCGCGAGCTGACGCCGATGCTGAAGGCCGTGGCCACGCGCATGGCCCAGTCCAAGCAGAGCGTCCCCCACTTCTACGTCGAGTCCGAGATCGACATGACCCGTGCGATGCAGCTGCGGGCCGAGTTGAACAGCGGCCTTGCCGACTCCGGCGACAAGATCAGCGTCAACGACCTGATCGTGCGTGCCTCGGCGCTGGCCCTGATCCAGCATCCCCAGGCGCACCGCTCCTACGTGGACGGCATGCACGTCTACCACGCGCACGCCAACATCGGCATCGCGGTGGCGCTCGACGACGGCCTGATCGTGCCGGTGCTGAACGAGGCCGACACCAAGCCGGTGCGCGAGATCAGCCGCGAGACGCGCGACCTGGCCGGCCGCGCCCGCGCCGGCAAGCTCAAGCAGCGCGAGATCGAGGGCGCCACCTTCTCCGTCTCCAACCTGGGCATGTTCGACGTTGCCAACTTCGAGGCGATCATCAACCCGCCCGAGTCCGCGATCATCGCGGTCGGCGCCACCGTCGATCGCCCGGTGGTCGTGGACGGGGAGATCGTCGTGCACAAGATCATGCGCGTGACGCTGTCCTGTGACCACCGCGCGTGCTCGGGAGCGGACGGCGCCAAGCTGCTGCTGACGATCAAGCAGCTGTTGCAGTCTCCGTCGCTGCTGCTGGTCTAACGCCGCCAGGCAAGTACACTCGACCCATGCAGCTGACCGACGTCATGAGCACCTCACTGGTGGCCGTCACCCCGGAGACGCGGGTCGGCGATGCCGCCCGGCGCATGGTCGAGCACGACGTCGGCGCCGCGATCGTGCTGGCCGACGGCGACGACCTGGTCGGGGTGATCACGGAGCGCGACCTGCTGCGATGCGTCAGCGAGGGCATCGACCCCTCGGTGCCGGTATCCGACCGCATGACCCGCCACGTGCTCACCGCCTCGCCACAGACCGAGCTGGCCGAGGCGATGGCGCTGATGGTGGACGGGCACTTCCGGCACCTGCCGGTCGTGAACGACGAGGGCCACGTGATCGGCCTGGCCTCGATGCGCGACCTGATGGCCTACACGTCGCTGCGCCTGCGCCACGGCAGCATGGGCAGCGACGACGACCTCGACCCGGCCGAGGTGATCGCGACCATCCATCGCATGCGCACCGGCGCGGCGTAGCTCTAGCTAGATCTGCCAGGCGCCGCCGCGCAGCACCGGCACCCGATCGCCGCTGTCCGTGACGCCGGTGACGTCCACGTCGTCGTCGCCGATCATGAAGTCGATGTGGATCTGGCTGGCGTTGATCCGCTCCACGTCGTCGTCCGATACGCAGTAGTCGAAGCCCTGGCCCAGGGCGATGTGGCAGGCCGCGTTCTCGTCCAGCAGCGTCTCGTAGAACACGGTGCCGAGCTGCCCGATCCGGCTCTCCCCGTCGACCAGCGCCACCTCACCCAGCCGCACGCCACCGTCGTCGATGGCGGTGCGGGCCCGCAGCACCTCGGCGCCCTGGTCGGCGTCGATCGCGACCGCACGGCCGTCCTCGAACCGCACGCGCAGCCCGGTCACCACCGTGCCGCCCACGTCCAGCGGCCGGGTCGCGCGCACCTCGCCGTTGACGCGGGTCGGGTCGGGCGTCGTGAACGCCTCCTCGGAGGGCACGTTCGGCCGGTGCGGGATGCCGTCTGCCGTCTCCGACCCGCCGGAGATGAACCGCGAGCTGGGCAACAGGCCGACCTCGAGGTCGGTGCCGGGCCCCTGGAAGTACAGCGCGTCGAAATGAAGATCGTTGATGCGGCCGGCCGTCGCGACCATGTCGCCCATGCGCTGCTCCCACGACGCGACCGGGTCCTGCTCGTCCAGCCGGCAGACGCGCTCGACCTCCGACCAGAGCAGCTCCAGCGCCGCATCCGGCTCCATGTCGGGATGCACGACCGACGCCCAGACCGGTGAGGGACTGGGCCCGACCGTCCAGTTCACCAGCTGCTCGCTGACCGCCTTCAGCCACTCGGTGTTGACCGGGGAGTTGTCTCTGCCCAGCCGATCCGGATCGAGGCCGGCCAGGATCGAGGGATCGGTGCCGCCCGACAAGCTGATGATCGCCCACTTCTCGGCCGCCGCCGCCCGCGCGTGTTCGTACGACCAGGTGGTTGCATACCCGATCGAATCGTCTCCGCCGAACTCGATCCGCGCCCGCTTGAGATGCAGGTCGAAGTAGTTGAGCTCAACGAACCTGGCGCCCGCCAGGTAGCACTCGTCGGCCACGGCGCGCACCAGCTCACGGTCGTCGATGTCGCCACCGACCATCACCGTCTGTCCGGGCTGGACGTTGGCACCGAACCCGACCAGCAACCGCGCCAGCCTGCGCCGGCGCTCGTCGATCGTCAGATCTGCCATTCGCCGCCCCGCAGCACCGGCACGCGGGTACCGTCGGCGTTCACGCCGTCGACGTCGATCTCCGGGCTACCGATCATGAAGTCGATGTGGATGGAGCTCGAGTTCACCTGCTGCTTGTCGCGCTCGTCCTTGACGAGGTACCCCAGCCCGCTGCCGAGCGCGATGTGGCTGGCCGCGTTCTCGTCGATCAGGGTCGAGTAGAAGACCCTGTCCAGCGCCCCGATGCGGCCCTCGCCGTCGACCAGCGCCAGCTCTCCCAGCCGCGACGCGCCGTCGTCTCGCGACGCGCGGCCCCGCAGCACCTCAGCGCCGCCGTCGGCACCGATCGCCACCGCGCGGCCGCCCTCGAACCGCACCGTCAGGCCCGTGACCAGCGTGCCCTCGATGTTCAGCGGCTTGGTCGAGCGCACGACGCCCTCGGTGCGGCGCGGGTCGGGCGTCGTGAACACCTCTTCGGTGGGCAGGTTGGGATGGTGCGAGATGCCGTCCGCGGTGGTGAACGTCGCACACGCCCACTCAGCGCTGGGCAGCAGGCCCACGGTCAGGTCGGTGCCGTCGCCGCTGAAGTGGATGGCCTCGAACCGGTGCCCGCCGAGCCGCTCGCTGATCTCGGTGAGCCGATCGAAGCGGGTCTGCCAGGCGGCCACCGGGTCGTCCTCGTCAAGCCGGCACACGCGCTCGATCTCCTGCGACAGCCGCTCGAACGCCTGATCGGTAGGCAGGCCGGGATGCACCCTCGCCGCCCACTCCGGCGTCGGGCAGGCGATGATGCACCAGTTGATCAGACGCTCCATCACCAGCCGTAGATAGGCCTGACGCACCGGCGACTGATCGTCACCCAGGCGGACGGGGTCGAGCCCTTCGGTGGCGGCCGGGTCGAGCGCCGCCTCCAGGGCGATCACCGCAACGCGCTGCTCTCCCATCTGCTTCATGCGCTCCACGTGCCAGACCGGCGCGTATCCGATCGCGTCGTCGCCGGCGTTCTCGATTTTGGCCCGGCGCACGAACGCGTCCGTGTAGGTGACGTCGACGTACCTGGCGCCGGCCCGATAGGCGGCTGCCGCCACGGCCCTCGCCAACGATTCGCGCCCGAGCTCGGCGGTCACCATCACGATCTGATCGGCCTGTACGTTGGCTCCGAAGCCAACGGCGAGCTCGGCCAGCCGCTCGGTCAACAGGTCGTCCACGGGCCGCACTGTACACAAGCTAGGATGGTCGCCAATGCAGCAGCTCGCCGAACAGTGGGATCAGATACTGGCACGCCAGCCCGAGGATTGGTCGTCGATGAACATCGAGCTGGAGCTGCTCGACGCGAACCAGAGCGAGGAGTCGGCGCTCGTGTTGTCTCCCCTGAATCCCTGGCACGAGCGGGACTGGCGAAGCGGCATCTTCCGCTTCCGCGCCGCGCACACGTTCGGCTACGGCACGGCTGCGCCGCTCTGCCGCAAGCGGCTGGCGACGCTCGACAGCGTCGGCGTCAAGGGCACGCTGCGGCTGCTGTCGCGGGTGGCCGACGTGCGCCCGGTCGGCACCCAGGGCACCACGGGCTGACGCGCTTCGGCGCTTAGCGCAGCTCGCCGCTCAGGCGCTCGCGCAGCGCCGCCACGATCGTCTCCCGGGCGGCGTCCGCCTCGGCATCCGTCAGCGTGCGATCCGCCGCCTGGAACTGGAGGTGCACCGCGACGCTCTGGCGCCCCTCCCCCACCTGTTCGCCGCGGTAGGTGTCGAACACGTCGGCCTCCGCCAGCAGCTCACCACCGGCCGCGCGGATCACCGCCAGCACCTCGGCGGCGGTGACCTCGGAGGCCACAACAACGGCGATGTCCTGGCGAACCGGCGGGAAGGTGACCACGTCGCGGTAGAGCGGCGTCGGGTCGGGCGTCTCGAGCTCCGCCAGGTCGACCTCGAACAGGCTCACCTGCTCCTCCATACCGAACTCCCGCGCCACCAGCGGATGCAGCTCGCCCAGCGTGCCGCCCGCTCCCAGCCGCGCGCTGCGGCCCGGATGCAGAAACGGCTCGGGCGACGCCGCAACCTCCAGCCGGACGCGTAGCGCTCGCTCCAGCGCCTCCGCCACGCCCTTCATCTCGTAGTAGCCGGCGTCGCGGCCGGCGATCACGCCCGCCACCCGCACCGGCTGGTTCGGCAGCTCCTCGCCGGGCGCCGGCAGCACCACCCGGGCCACCTCGAACAGGGCGACCCGGTCGCGGCCGGCATCCAGGTTCCGGCGGGCAGAGGCCAGCAGCCCCGGGAACAGCAGCGTGCGAAGCAGCGCCTGGTCGGCACCCATCGGATTGGCGACCCGCACCGCGTCGCGGCGAGGATGGCCGGGCGGGAGCCGCAGCCGATCGGCCAGCGTCTCGTCGGTGAAGGCGACGGTGACCGCCTCCGACAGGCCGGCGCCCAGCAGCACGTCGATCACCCGGTTTCGCAGCCGCACATCGGGGTCGCGCTTGCCGACCGCGTCTGCGTGCGGCGGCATCACCGTCGGCACCTTCCAGATACCGTCGATGCGCGACACCTCCTCGATCAGGTCGACCTCGCGGAAGGTGTCGTTGGCGCGCCAGGTCGGCACCCGCCAGCCGCCGTCGGCGCTCTCGTAGCCGAGCCGGGTCAGCGCGCGGTCGATCTGCGCCTGCTCGTAGGACACTCCGATCAGCAGCTCCAGACGCTCCCGCCGCAGCGGCACCACCGCCGGCTCGGGCAGCTGACCGTGCAGGTCGACGGTGCCGGGCACCAGCCGCGCGCCCGTCAGCTCCACCATCAGCTGCGAGGCCAGCGCCAGCGCCCGCGGTACCAGGTGCGGGTCGAGGCCCTTCTCCCAGCGCGTCGATCCCTCGGTGCGCAGCTCCAGGCGCGTGGACGAGCTCTGGATATTGGGGCCGTCGAAGTTCGCGCACTCCAGCAGCACCGTCGTCGTGGTGTCCGACACCTCGCTCCACTGCGATCCCATCAGCCCGCCCACCGCCGACGGCTTCTCGGCATCGGCGATCACCAGCACGTCGGCATCGAGCGTCCGCTCCTGGCCGTCCAGCGTGATCACCCGCTCACCGTCGCCGGCCCGCCGCACGATGATCTCGCGTCCCGTCACCTTGTCCAGATCGAAGGCGTGCGTGGGCTCGCCGACACACAGCATCACGTAGTTGGTGATGTCCACCACGTTCGAGATCGGGCGCATGCCGGCCGCCGCGATCCGGGCTTTCAGCCACGACGGCGAGGGGCCGACCTTGACGTCAGTGAAGACGCGCGCCGCCCAGCGCGGGCACAGGTCGGGGGCGTCGATGCGCGCCCTCACCCACGAGTTGACCGAGTCGGCTCCCGACGCATCCGGCTCGCGGCCCGGCCAGGGCGCGAGGTCGACGTCCAGCGACGCGGACGCCTCGCGGGCGATGCCGTACACCGACAGGCAGTCCGGCCGGTTCGAGGTGATCTCGAACTCGAGCACCTCATCGTCGATCGGCAACACCTGGGACAGCGGGGTGCCCGGCTCCAACCCGCCGTCCAGCAGCATCAGGCCATCGTGGTCGCCCGACAGCTCCAGCTCGCTCTCCGACAGCATCATGCCGTGCGACTCCACCCCGCGCAGCTTGGCCACACGCAGCACGGTGCCGTCAGGCAGCGTGGCGCCGGGAAGCGCGACGCCGACCGTGGCGCCGGCGTCGAAGTTGGTCGCGCCGCACACGATCTGACGGGGCTCGCCGTCGCCCACGTCGACGGTGCACAACGACAGCCTGTCCGCGTCGGGGTGCTGCTCCCTGGAGATCACGCGGCCGACCCTGAACAGCTCGGCGCCGGCCGGCACGCCGATCCGGTGCACCGCCTCCAGCTTGGTGCCGGTCATGCTCAGCAGCTCGCCCAGCTCGCGCGGCGGCATGTCGAAGCTGACGTACTCGCGCAGCCACGAGACCGGCACCCTCATCCGAACTGCTCCATCAGCCGCAGATCGTTCTCCCACAGCCAGCGGATGTCGGGCACGGCATGGCGCAGCGCGGCGATCCGCTCCACGCCCATCCCCCAGGCGTAGCCGGTCCACAGCTCGGGGTCGTAGCCCTCGACGTAGCCGAACAGGGCGGGATCGACCATGCCCGCGCCCAGCACCTCGACCCAGCCCTCGCCCTTGCAGACACGGCAGGGCGAGCCGTCCCGGGCGCAGTTGAAGCAGGACACGTCCACCTCCACCGAGGGCTCGGTGAACGGGAAGAAGTGCGGCCGCAGGCGCACCTCGCGATCGGCGCCGAACATCTCGCGGGCGAAGGCGAGCAGCGTCCCCTTCAGGTGCGCCAGCGATAGCCCGCGGTCGACCGCCAGGCCCTCGATCTGCGTGAACATGGCGGTGTGGGTGGCGTCGGGCGTGTCGCGGCGATAACAGCGGCCCATGGTGGCCATGTAGACGGGCGGCGGCTGTGACTGCATGGTGCGGATCTGCATCGGCGAGGTGTGCGTGCGCAGCACCGTGTGGTCGTCGATGTAGTACGTGTCCGTGGGCTGCCGGGTGGGATGCGTGGGCGCGTGGTTGAGCGCGTCGAAGTTGCGGTAGACGGTGTCGACCTCGGGCCCGTCGCTGATGCGGTAGCCGAGGCCGACCAGCACCTCCAGGATCTCGCGGCCGGTTTGCTCGATCAGGTGGGCGAACCCGCGCTCGACCCGCGCCCCCGGCAGCGTCACGTCGATCCGGTCACGGCGCAGCCGGTCGTCCAGCTCCGCCGCCTCCAGCTCGGACTCACGAGCATCGAGCGCCGCCTCCAGCGACTGGCGCACCTGGTTCAACACCTTCCCCCGCGGCCCCCGTTCTTCCGGCGCCAGGCTGCCCAGCTCGCGCAGCGCCAGCACCAGCGGCGCCTTGCGTCCGAGCAGGGCGATCCGCACCTGCTCCAGCGCTGCCGTGTCGGGCGCGGCGGCGATCGCCTGGAGGCCCTCGCTCTGCACGGAATCCGAGTTCATGAGCGGCCTAGTGTACCGGTGCGGGTTGTCGCGACAGCGCGCATGTAGGCTTGCCGAGCGGTGTCCCAGCAGCTCTTCATCCAGGAACATGGGGGCGCGTTTGCGCTGGTGGTCGGAGCGATCGGCGCCAACCTGGCGCTGGAGTGGTTCGTGACCGGACGTGAGCGAATGGCCGACGCCGGTGGGCGCAGCCGGGCGGCCGTGCTGGGCGGCACGCTGATCGAGGTCAGCACGTCGCGCACCGGTGCCGGCCCGACGGACGACCGGGGCACCAAGCGGCTGCTGGTGGGGTCGATGGTCGCGGGGCTGGTGCTGGGATGGGTGGCGGCGGCCCATGTCGCCGGCGCCACCTTCCCGGCGTGGCTGTGCTGGCCGGCGGTCGTCATCGGTGCGGTACTGATCCTGGCCGGAGGCGCGCTTCGCAGCTGGGGCATCGCCACGCTGGGGCGGTTCTTCCGGCGCGACGTCACGATCCAGGCCGACCATCGCCTGATCACCGACGGCCCCTACCGGCTGCTCCGCCACCCCGCATACGCCGGCAACCTGCTGGCCGCGCTCGGCTTCGGCCTGGCGTTGACGAACTGGGCGGGTCTGGCCCTGGCGGTGGGCGTGCCGCTGTTCGGCCACCTGCCGCGGATCCGCGTCGAGGAGCGTGCGATGGCGGGCGCTCTGGGCAATGAGTGGGTGAGCTACGCCGCCGGCACGGCTCGGATCGTGCCGGGGGTGTGGTGACCGAAGACGCCTACGCAGTGCTCGGTACCGACTACGACGCCTGGTGCCACTCGGTCACCGAGGACATCGACTTCTACGTACGGCTGGCGATCGAGAGCGGCGGCCCGGTGCTCGAGATCGGCGTCGGCAGCGGCCGCATCGCTGTGCCCACCGCGCTGGCCGGGATCGCGGTGGTGGGCGTCGACCGCAGCGGTGCGATGCTCGACCTGGCCCGAGCCAAGGCGCGCGCACAGGGCGTGTCGCTGGAGCTGGTCCGCGCCGACATGCGGGAGCTGCCGGAGCTTGGCACCTTCCCGCTCGTGACGGTGCCGTTCAGGGCGCTGCTGCACCTGCGAGACGACGCTGAGCGGCTGGGCGTGTTCCGCGCGCTGCGTGCGCGGCTGAAGCCGGGAGGGCTGCTCGCGTTCGATGTGTTCCATCCCGACCGGCGCGACATCGAGGACACCGACGGCCGCTGGCTGGAGCGCGAGCCGGGGATCATGGAGCGGGCCGACTGGCACCCGGCCGACCACAGCCTGACCCTGCGCGTCCGCTCCGGAGGGCGCGAGGCCGGCATGCGGCTGTGGTGGCTGGAGCCGGACGGATGGGGCCGGTTGCTGGCGGAGGCCGGGTTCGACCGGGTGACGCGCTACGGCGGGTTCAACGGCGAGCCGTTGGCGGCGGACGCAGCCGACTCGGTGTGGCTGGCCCGCGTCGCCGGCTCAGCCGGCGGCTGAGCGCTGACGAACGGCCTCGTACAGGGCCACGGTCGCCGCGGAGGCGGCGTTCAGCGAGTCCGCTCCCAGGGCCTGCGGCACCGCGGCCACGTGCTCGCATGCGGCCACGATCTCGTCGGGCAGGCCGAGGCGCTCCGCGCCCACCACGAACACGGTGGCGGGACGCAGGTCGATCTGCCACAGCGGCAGCTCGGCGCCGGCCACCAGCGCGACGCGCGCCGGCCCGGCCTCGGGCAACTCGGCGTGCTCGATCGGGACGCGGAACACCGCGCCCATCGAGGCCCGAACGCCCTTTGCAGAGAGCGGATCCGAGCAGCCGGCCGAGAGCGACAGGAACGCGGGGCCGAGCGCGCCCGCCGCCCGCACCACCGTGCCCACGTTGCCGGGGTCGATGACGCGATGCAGGTGCACGCCTAGGTCGGCCGTTGCGGCGTCGCGTGCGGGCAGATCCTCGACCTTGAACACGCAGATCACGCGCGCCGGATGCCCGAGCGAGCCGAGCTCGGCCACCAGATCGTCGTTGACAACGTGCACGGGCCCGCCGCGCGCCAGCCGCGCGATCAGCGCCTCGTCCGGCGGGCGGCCGGCCGCCACGAACGTCTCGGCCGGCAGGATCCCCTCGGACAGCGCCTCCTCGACGATGTCCTCGCCCTCGGCCAGGAACAGCCCGGCCGTCAGCCGGTTGCGCTTGGCCTGCAGCTTGCGGGCAGCCTTCAGCCGCGCGTTCGCGCGCGAGGTGATCGGCTCCATGCGGACGTCCGTCAGCCGGCCGCGGCCAGCGCCGCTTTTGCGGTATCGGCCAGCACCGTGAAGGCCTTGGGGTCGCTGACCGCGATGTCGGCCAGCACCTTGCGGTCGAGCTCGACCTCGGCCAGCTTCAGGCCGTGCATCATCTGGTTGTACGACATCCCGTTCTGGCGGGCGCCGGCGTTGATGCGGATGATCCACAGCCGCCGGAAATCGCGCTTGCGGACGCGCCGGTCGCGGTAGGAGTAGGAGAGGGACTTCATCACCTGCTCCTTGGCGCGCTTGTAGCTGTTCTTCTTCAAGCCGCGGTAGCCCTTGGCCTGCTCCAGCACCTCACGGCGCTTCTTCTTCGCATGAACGCTGCGCTTGACGCGTGCCATCGGTCTCTCCTATCTCTTGCCGAGGAGGCGCAGCGCCTCTTTGGTGTCCGGTGCGGCGACGCCGGTGTCGCGGCGCTTCTTGCGCAGCCGCTTCGCCGACTTGTGCTCGAGCAGGTGCGACTTGAACGCGCGGCGGCGCATCAGCTTGCCGCCGGCAGAGAGCCGCAGCCGCTTCGCGGCGGCGCGTTTTGTTTTCATCTTTGGCATCGCTGTCTCCTACGTGTCGCCGGCCGGGGCCGGATCGGCGGCCGGCTCGCTCTCGGCCTCGGGCGCCGGTGCGGCCGCCGCATCGCTGTCGGGTTCGGGCGCCGCATCGGCCGGTGGAGCCACCGGCGCGTTCTTGTGCGGCGCCAGCATCATCACCATGTTGCGACCGTCCTGCAGCGGGGCCGACTCGACGATGCCGAGATCCTGCACCTCGTCGGCCAGCTTCAACAGCAGCTGGCGGCCCCGGTCGGGGTGGGTCATCTCGCGTCCCCGGAACATGATCGTGACCTTGACCTTGTCACGGTTCTTGAGGAAGCGAACGACGTGCCCCTTCTTGGTCGCGTAGTCGTGCGGATCGATCTTGGGTCTGAGCTTGATCTCTTTGATCGTGATGGTGGACTGGTGCTTTCGGGCCAGCTTGGCCTTCTGCTCCTGCTCGTATTTGTACTTCGAGTAGTCCATCACCCGGCACACGGGCGGCTTGGCATCGGGCGCCACCTCGACCAAGTCGAGGTTCATGTCCCACGCGTACTTGAGCGCCTCGTCGGTGCTCTTGATGCCAATCTGCTCGCCGTCCGCTCCGATCAGCCGTATCTGCGGCACGCGGATAGCGTCGTTGATCCTGGTGGTTGGCTCCTGGGGCCGCTGGTCGAAACGCCTGCGCGGTCTCAAGAGGTGTGCCCAGTCACGGTCAGTATCAAGCTCGGGGTCTCCCTTCGTTGAACGCAAAAAACGGGCGCCGCATGGCACCCGCCTCCAAGCCTCCGGTCCGGAGGCAACCGTCAAACTGCTCGGTTGAACCCGTCTCACGCTGAGTGCGCGACGGGTGAGAAGCGGGATGCCTCTGCTTAGCCAGGGGCGCAGTATAGCCGATCGTCCGAAACCTCACGGTCACGTGGTGGTCACAGATGTGACAAGTTCCCGGCCGAAACCCTTGACCTGAGCGGCGACGTTCGTAATGATCGCCGCGTGTTCAAGGATCGTACGCAGGCAGGCGCCGGGCTGGCGGCGGCACTCCCCGACCTACGGCTGAAGAGCAACGTCATGATCGTCGGGCTGGCACGCGGCGGGGTGGCGGTCGCGGCCGAGACGGCGCATCTCCTCCAGCTGCCGCTCGATGTGCTCTGCATCCGCAAGGTCGGCATGCCCGGCTACCCGGAGCTGGCGATGGGCGCGGTCGCGCCGCAGGGCGAGCGGTTCACAAACCGGCGGATCGCCTCGCTGCTGACCACCCGGCAGATCGAGCAGGCATACGACAGTGCGATGGCCGAGGCGCGGGCGATGGACGAGCGGCTGCGGGGCTCGCTGCCGCTGACGCTGATCGGTCAGGTGGCGGTGATCATCGACGACGGCGCGGCCACCGGCGCCTCCGTGCGAGCGGCCATCGCGGCAGTCCGCAACGCGGGGGCACGGCAGATGGTGGTGGCGCTGCCAGTGCTTCCGAGGCCCGCCGCCGAGCGGCTGGCGCGCGAGTGCGACCGCCTCGTCACGCTGCGGGCGCCCCAGCGATTCCAGTCGGTGGGGCAGTTCTACGAGGACTTCCAGCCGGTGTCCGAGGAGCGCGTGCGCGAGCTGCTGGCGGCGGCGCAACCGTCGGTCGAGCAGCCGGCGTAGATGGTTGATCGGTATCTCCGTGATGTCCTGGACGGTGAGAACCGAGTCTCGCAAGGATCGAGGGAGCGTCAATATCGGGAATATTGGCGCGACCGAGGACGCCCCGAGGCGACGGTTCGCAGCCGTAGCCACCCCGGCCACCGCTGACCTCAAACCGATCGCAGCGGCCAGGCTCGCGAGAGATATCGATCAATCATCTCGTGTTAGACCGCGCGGCCCTGCGGTCCGCGCGAGTGCTGCTTCTGCACCACGTAGGTGCCGCGGGCGCGTGTCACCAGCTGCGGCTCGTCCAGGTAGTCGGCGGCGGAGTCGCCGAGGTCTGGGCGGGTGGTGATCTCCTTCCACAGCTCCAGGTCGACGGTGCGGCTCGAGTTGCCCATCCGCGCGATGGTGCCCCGTGCGCGTACGAAGTCGCCCGCGTGCAGCGGCGCCAAGAACTCGACCCGCTCGTAGCCCGCGAACAGGCCCTCGTCGCCGTCGGTGTGGATGGCCAGCTCCGTGACGATGTCGCCGAAGATCTCGAGCCCGTGGGCGCCGTCCACCAGATTGCCGCCGTAGTGGGCGTCCGCGGCCGACAGACGCATCCGCAGCTCAACGCTGAGTCCCTCCATGCCGCTCATGATACGGCCCCGGAGGACGAGGGTGACAGCAGGTGCCGCGGGAACTGCGGGTGCTCACGGCCGTCGCGCTTGCGCATCGGCGGCCGCTCGGCCACCAGGCAGTTGTAGACGGCCTCCTCCGCGGCCTCGTAGGCGGCTGCGAAGAACGGGTTGAGCTGCGAGTTCTCGAGCGTCTGCTCGCGTGCCGTGGTGAACGCGATCGCGATCTCGCCGGAGCCGTTGTGCGCGTAGGAGCCGGCACGTGCCAGGCCCAGCAGCGGACGCAGCGCCAGCCGCCGCAGCTGTTGCGCCGTCATGGGCGCGTCGCATGCGCAGACGGCGATGCAGGAGCCCTCAGGCGGCGACGGCTCGACCGGATCGAAGCGCAGGCCGCCGGCGGTCAGCCGTTCGCGCTCGCCGAAGTTGCACATCAGCAGCACGCCAAGCGTGTGCTCGCCGATCCGGCGGGAGGCGGTGCCGATGCCGCCGGCGAAGTCGAAGCAGGTCATTCCGGTGCCGCCGCCGACCGAGCCCTCGGGGACCTCGGGGCCGAGCGCCGCGCGGGCTCGGTCGACGTCCTCGGTGGTGATGGTGCGGGCGTCGGCCAGGTCGGAATCGTCGCACTCCCCCACCACCGGGATCAGCGTGTTCGACGGATCGCCGCCCTCGGCCAGCACCGCGCCGTGGTAGACCATGCCCAGCGCGTGGGTGCCGCACAGGTAGACGGCGGTCTGGATGATGCCCCACTCGTCGATCTCGAGCTTCTTGGTCAGCTCGCCCACGCCGTTGACGGTGGCGACGCCGGCCCGGGCCGGGAGCTGCGGCGGGACGACGACGGTGACGCCGGTCAGCTCGCCGCTACCTGCCTGGGAGTGGCCCACGAGCACGCCGGGCACGTCCGTGATGGCATTGCGCGGACCGGTCGGCAGGAGGCCGACGGGACCCGCGAGATCTCTCCAGCGCTGCGGCATGAACGCGAGGTTCTATCACGGTTCAGGCGCCTCCCGCCGTCCCATCGGCTGGTGCCGTGACCGCCACTTTGCGCATTCGTCACGCATTCGTCACGCCTTCGCCACACATGTCACGATCCGCCCGACCAGCTTGAAGGCCACGCGGTTGCCGCAGGCGGCAACCGCCAGAACACGCCACATCCAGACACCGGCAACGCCCGGCCGCCGGCCCTCGAGGTGTCAAACACCGCCTCCACCGCCGCGGGACTCCGGCACTGAATCGGCACATGTGCGTGCGGATCTCGTCACAGCAGAATCGCATGGTTGAACCAAAACGCCCAGTTCAGGGCTCAGAGCCCGACTCGCACTCCGACGACGGTTCGGCACCGGATCGCGACCGGCCGTTACGTGCGGGTCACAGCACCGGGAACGGCCACGGGTGCGCCCGTTCGAAGGCCGCGGCGGCGCGCAGCACCAGCGCGTCATCGCCACGCCGGCCGATGATCTGCAGGCCCACCGGCAGCCCGTCCACCATGCCGCAGGGGACGGTCGCGGCGGGCTGTCCGGTGACGTTGAACGGGTAGGTGAACGCCGTCCAGGACAGGTACGCGGTCGCGTGCCCGGCCACGCTACCGGGCTGGTCGAGGCCAGCCGCGAACGCCGTCACCGGCAGCGTCGGCGTCAGCATCAGGTCGCAGCGCTCCCCGATGAACGCATCCCAGGCCGCCGCGTAGCGCTGCTTCGCCCCCTGCGCGGTGACCAGTTCGGTCGCCGCCATCTCCAGTCCCCGCTCAATCACGGGCACCCGCCCCTGGTCGAGCCGTTCGCGCACCTCGTCGAACCGCCCCGCATAGGGCGCCGCCTGGTTCGCGCACCAGATCGCGTCCACGATCGGCCACGGATCACCCAGCGGCGGGTACCCCTCGTCGACCGCCGCGCCCAGCGCCGCGAAGCTGCGCGCCGCCGCCTCGCACACGGCCACCACCTCCCGCTCGGCCGCGGCGAAGCCGAGATCGCCGCTCCAGAGCATCCGTAACCCCGCCACCCCGCTCCCCAGCCTTGCCCGCGTGTCCGTCCCCGAGCTGGCGTCCATGAACAGCGCCGCATCGGCCACGCACCGTGTGATCGGCCCTTGCACCGACAACCCCGAGTTGGCCGGATCGGTCGGCACCAGACCCCAGGTCGGCTTCAGTCCGAACACGCCGCACATCGATGCGGGCATGCGGATCGACCCGGCGCCGTCGCCGCCCTGGTGCAGGACGTCTGGCATCAGCGCCGCCGCGGCCGCCGCGCCGCCGCTGGATCCGCCGGCCGAGGCCCCGCCCCGCCAGGGGTTCTCGGTGGAGCCGTGCACCCGGCTGGTCGTCTCGCCCTTCCACCCGGCCTCGGGCGTCGCCGTCTTGCCCAGGATCACGGCCCCGGCTGCCCGCACCACTGCCACGAACGGCGCGTCTGCCTCGGCCACCTGCCGCTCCGATAGGAGCGATCCGCCCGTGGTGCACACGCCGGCCACGTCCAGCAGGTCCTTGATCGTGATGGGAACGCCCGCCAGCGGCCCTGCGCTCCCGTCTGCGTAGGCCCGCTCGGCTGCCGCGGCCTGCTCCAGCGCGAGCTCGCCGGTGACCGTCACGAACGCGTTCACCCGCGCCTGCACTCGCTCGATCCGGCCCAGTGCATCACGCGCCACCTCCACCGGCGAGCGCTCGCGCCGGCGATAGCTCTCGATCAGCTCCGCCACGCTCACGCCAGCACGCCCTCCAGGAACCGGACGGCGTTGCCCCACGCCAGCGCCCCGTCGTCCGGCTGGCCAGTTGCCGACAGCACGTCGGCGTAGAACGTCTCCCGCGGTGGCTCCGCCTGGCGCGCGAGCATCGTATCCACGTCGCTCGGCTGCTCCGGCAGCAGCGG
>DATIOK010000176.1:0-16536 GCA_035473255.1 Gaiellales bacterium | reverse complement strand
TGCCTGCGCATGGGCAGCCGCTGGCTGCACCTGCGCATGTGCACCAGCTGCGGCCACATCGGCTGCTGTGACTCGTCGCCCAACCATCACGCCACCGCACACGCCAACGAGACCGGTCACCCCGTGATCCGCTCGGCCGAGTCGGGCGAGGACTGGTTCTGGTGCTACCCGGACGAGGTGGCCTTCACGGTCGGCTCACCGGCATGACCGACCAGGCGGCCGCAGCCGCTGAGACGTCACGGCCGGTGCTGCTGGCGGTCGACGACGAGCCCTCGGTGGCGCGCGCGGTCGAGCGCGACCTGCGCCGCCGCTACGGGCGCGACTATCGCGTGCTACGGGCCGGCAGCGGCGAGGAGGCGCTGGCCACCCTGCGCGAGGCGAAGCTCCGGGGCACCCCGATCGCGCTGCTGCTGGTCGACCAGCGCATGCCGGGCATGTCCGGTGTCGAGCTGCTGGAGGCGGCGCTCGAGATCGCGCCGGACGCGAAGCGGGCACTGCTGACGGCCTACGCCGACACGCAGGCTGCGATCGACGCGATCAACCGCGTCTCGCTCGACCACTACCTGCTGAAGCCATGGGATCCGCCGGAGGAGCAGCTGTACCCCGTGGTCGACGACCTGCTGGATGCCTGGCGGGCCGAGGCGCCGCCCGCCGCCGACCGCATCCAGCTGGTCGGCCACCGCTGGTCGCGCGAGTCGCACGACGCCCGCGACTTCCTGGCCCGAAACCAGGTGCCGTTCCAGTGGCTGGACGTCGAGCGCGAGGACGAGGCACGGCGCCTGCTCGCGGCCGCGGAGGGCGACGGCGTGCTGCCGCTGGTGCTGTTCCCCGACGGCGGCTCGCTGCACGGGCCCACCATCACCGAGCTGGCGGAGCGCACGGGCGTGCTGCGCCGCGCGGAGCGGCCGTTCTACGACCTCGTGATCGTGGGCGGAGGCCCGGCCGGCCTGGCGGCCGCGGTGTACGGCGCATCCGAGGGCCTGCAGACAGCGCTGGTGGAACGCGACGCGCCGGGCGGACAGGCCGGCCAGAGCTCGCGGATCGAGAACTACCTGGGCTTCCCGGTCGGGCTCAGCGGCGGTGACCTCGCCCGTCGCGCCACCACCCAGGCCCAGCGCTTCGGCGCCGAGCTGCTGACCGTGCAGCAGGTGACCCGGATCGAGCAGCGCGGCCCGTCCAAGGTCGTGCACCTGGCCGGCGGCGAGGAGCTGGGCGCGGCGGCCGTGATCGTCGCCACCGGCGTGGACTACCGCCTGCTGGACGCACCCGGGGTCGAGCAGCTGACCGGTCGCGGCGTCTACTACGGCGGCTCCCGCACCGAGGGCGTGTCGTGCCGTGACGAGCACGTCGTGGTCGTGGGCGGCGCCAACTCCGCCGGACAGGCAGCGATCTACTTCGCCAACTACGCCCAGCACGTGACCATCCTCTACCGCGGCGACAGCCTGGCCAAGAGCATGTCCCGCTACCTGATCGACACGATCGAGGACACGCCCAACATCACGGTGCGCACCAACGCCGAGGTGGCCGCCGCTCACGGAGACGAGCAGCTGGAGCGGATCACCGTCCGCGACACGGCCGGCGGAGCCGAGCAGGAAATGCAGCTGGCCGCGATGTTCGTGTTCATCGGAGCGCGACCGCAGACCGAGTGGCTGCCCGACGACGTGGCCCGTGACAAGCGCGGCTTCGTGCTGGCCGGCTCCGAGCTGCTGCTCGAGGACGTGCGCCCGCGCTGGCGACTTGAACGTAATCCCTACCTGCTCGAGACAACCATGCCCGGGCTGTTCGTGGCCGGCGACGTCCGCAGCCAGTCGATGAAGCGCGTGGCCTCGGCCGTGGGCGAGGGGTCGATGGCCGTCAGCTTCGTGCACGAGTACCTGGCCGGCGCGGAATGATCGAGCTGCTGGCTGATCTCGACCTGTTCCAGGGCGTCGACGGCGAGACGCTCGCCGCATTCGCAGCGCACGGCGTCGAGGGGACGCTCCCGGTCGGCGGCACGGTCACCGTCCAGGGCAAGCCGGTTGAGCGGTTCGTCGTTATCGCCGAGGGCACGATCGAGTGGTCGCGCTGCATCAACGGCGTCGACATGGTGCTGAGCGAGCGGCACGGACCCACCTACTCCGGCGCGTCCAACCTCCTGACCGGGGATCCCGCCGTCGCCACCGGCCGGGCCAGCACCCCGGCGCGGGTCCTCACATGGGATGCCGACAGCTTCCTGGCCTTCCTGCAGGCAACGCCGCCGGCGATGCGGACGGCCGTGCGGCTGATCGCGCCGATCGCGCAGGCGGCCCAGTCGAGTGTGCTCCAGCAGGAGAAGCTGGCCGCCCTGGGCACGCTCTCCGCCGGGCTCGCCCACGAGCTGAATAACCCGGCCGCGGCCGCCCGGCGCACCGCATCCGAGCTGGCCGAGGCGCTGGACACGCTCCAGGACACCGCCCACCAGTTCGTGTCGAGCGGCTTGGAGCGGGAGCAGGTGGCGCGCCTGGTGGAGCTGCAGCAGGCTGCCCGGAATGCTGCCGCCGGGACTGCCTCAGGCGACGCGATGGACGCCGCCGACCGTGAGGACGCGCTGGCCGCGAAGCTCGACGAGCTGGGCGCCGACGGCTGGCGGCTGGCCGAGCCGCTGGCCCGAGCCGGCGTCGACGACGCCTGGCTGGAGCAGGTGGTCGAGGCCGCCGCGGGAGCCCGGGTGGCGGCGCTCGAGTGGGTGGCGGCGTCGCTGACCGCAACCGGCCTGGTCGCGGAGCTGCACGAGTCGACGGCGCGCATCTCGGAGCTTGTGTCGGCGATCAAGGACTACACGCATATGGACCGGGCGGCCATGGCCGAGGTCGACCTGCACGAGGGCCTCGACAGCACGCTGACCATCCTCGGCTACCGGCTGAAGAAAGGCACCATCACTGTCGAGCGGCACTATGACCGCAGCCTGCCACGCGTGACGGCGCACGGATCGGAGCTGAACCAGGTGTGGACGAACCTGATCGTGAACTCGCTGGACGCGATCGACGGCCAGGGGACAATCACCATCACCACCAGGCGCAGCACCGGTGGAGGCGTGACCGTCGACATCGCCGACGACGGCCCGGGCATCCCGCCGGAGCAGCAGTCCCGCGTGTTCGAGCCGTTCTTCACCACCAAGGGCGTGGGCGAGGGCTCGGGCCTCGGTCTCGACATCGTGCGCCGGATCGTGACCGGCCACCGCGGCGACATCACGCTGCGCTCGCAGCCCGGGGCGACCACGTTCACGGTCACGCTGCCGGCGGCCGCGACCGTGTAGCGCAGAGCCGCGCTCACGGCTATAACTCGCCGGATGCGCAAGCAGTCGATGCAGTTCTTCGAGCGTCTGGTCGACGCCGCCGGCCCCAGCGGCGACGAGCGGCTGCCGGCCCGCGTCTGGCGCGAGTACACCTCGGCCTTCGCCGATACGCGCCACGACACGCTTGGCTCGAGCTTCGCGGAGGCGGCCCCCGACGGCGACCCGAAGGTGGCGGTCTTCGGGCACATCGACGAGATCGGCCTGGTCATCAACCACGTCGACGACGAGGGCTACCTGTGGTTCGGCCCGCTGGGCGGGTGGGACCCGGAGGTGCTGGTCGGCCAGCGGGTGCGGATCCTGGGCAAGGACGGCCCCGTCGCCGGGGTCGTCGGCAAGAAGTCGCGGCACCACCAGGACGCAGCCGATCGCGAGAAGCCGTCGAAGCTGCGCGACCTGTGGATCGACGTCGGCGCCGCGGAGGCCAGGGACGCCGCCAAGCTGATCGCGATCGGCGACCTGGCGGTGCTGGAGCAGCCGCTGGTGCGGCTGGCCAACGGGCGCATCGCCACGCGCGCCGCCGACAACCGCTGCGGAGCGTTCGTGGCCGCCGAGGCCGTTCGGCTGTACGGCGAGAAGCCGGGCACCGCCTCGCTGACCGGCGTGGCGACGGTCGGCGAGGAGACCAGCTTCCTGGGCGCCTACACGTCCGGCTACGCGTCGGCTCCCGACGTCGCGATCGCGGTCGACGTGACCAACGCCACCGACTACCCGAGCACCAGCAAGCAGCAGTACGGGCACGTCGAGCTGGGCAAGGGACCGGCCCTGTTGCGCGGTGGCGGCGTGCATCCGAAGGTGTTCGAGGGCCTGATGGAGACGGCGGAGGCGGAGGGCATCTCCTACCAGGTGGAGCCGTCCGGCGGTGACACGGGGACCGACCTGGACGCCGTCAAGGTGACGCGAAGCGGCGTTCCCGGCGGCGTCGTCAGCATCCCGCTGCGTCACATGCACTCGCCGAACGAGCTGCTTGACCCAGCCGACCTCGAGGCCTGCGCGGTGCTGGTGGCCGCGTATGCGCGGCGGCTGGCGGACGCACCAACCGCCGAGTAACCGGCGGTACCATCCCGGCATGCGCCGCATGCTGACCGTGGCCCTCGGGACGATTGCGGCCGTGCTGCTGTTGGTGGTGGTGCTGTTCGGCCGCGCCCACTCCGACGCGATCAAGCAGCCGGCCCAGCTGACCCTGCCCACGCCGGCCAGCCGCGCGCCGGCCGCCGCCTTCACCGCCACCACCATCAACGGCGGCAAGGTCGGCCTCAGCAGCTTCCGCGGCAAGCCGCTGGTGATCAACTTCTTCGCCGCCTGGTGCGATCCGTGCCGGCGCGAGGCGGCCGCATTCGTGCAGCTCGACCATCGCTTCGCCGGCCGCGTCAACCTGCTGAGCGTGGCCGTGCGCACTCCGCAGCTGTCCAGCGTGCGGGGGTTCGTCCACGACCACGACATGTCGTGGCCGGTCGTGTGGGACGAGCACGGGCACCTGATCGACCCCTACCACGTGCTGGGCCAGCCGATCACCTACATCATCGATGCGCAGGGCCGCGTGGTCTACCGCATCATCGGCCAGACCACGGAGCAGCGCGTGGGCGGCGTGCTCGACCGGCTGCTGGCATGAACGTTTCGGCGACCGCGCTCTCGGTTGCGTTCGCGGCCGGGTTCGTGTCGTTCGTGTCGCCCTGCGTGTGGCCGCTGATCCCGGGGTACCTGTCGTTCGTGAGCGGCGTGGCGGGGGCCGACCTGACCGACCACCGACGGCGCGTGACGGCGGCCGCGTGCTGGTTCGTGGCGGGGTTCACCGCCGTTTTCACGCTGGTGGGGGCGGGCACCGGCGTCCTGGGCGCGCAGTTCCTCGATCATCAGCGCGGCCTGGAGCTGGTGGCCGGGGCGCTTGTGATCGCGATGGGCGTGGTGATGCTGGTGCCGACCGCCAGCGTGATGCGCAGTAGCTGGAAGCTGCCGGCGCCGGCACGGCCGCACGGCCCGATCGGCGCCGCGGCGGCGGGCGCCGCCTTCGGCGTGGGCTGGACGCCCTGCGTCGGCGCGCAGCTGGCAGCGATCCTGGCCATCGCGGGCAGCCGCGGCCACGCCGGCCAGGGCGCGCTGCTCCTGATGGTGTACGGCCTGGGCCTGGGCGTCCCGTTCATCGCTGCCGGCATCTGGCTGCCGGTCGTGATCGGCGCCACCCGCACGCTGCGCGACCACTGGGGCGTGGTCACCAGGATCTCGGGCGCAGTGCTGATCGTTGCCGGCGTGCTGCTGGCCAGCGGCCGGCTGACCGACCTGACCGCGCGCCTGGCCGGCTGATCGGTGCCACAGCCGCCGTGACATCGCCGTCACGGCGATGTTGCTTGCAAACGTCCCCGTTTTCGCAGGCCCTTGTCACAACTGGTCACCCAACCTGGCAGCGACCTGCAACGCACCCCGAAGCGGGCTCTGAGCCCGGTTCGGGTGGGATCTGCGCGACCATGCGAATCCCCTGTCACAGGGGCCGTGACACACGTCACGGCGTTGTCACGAACCTATGGCGGGGGCGGGAGCGGGGTTTGACTCCAATCTGGGCGCGGGCGGCGGTACGGCCCGTGACAGACGTGACAGACGGGACGACGGAGTGTCGCGGTGTCATGGGTGGTCGATCATCTAGGCTGGCCGCCGTGAAGGTCGTCTCGGTCGTCGGCAACCGCCCCCAGTTCATCAAGGCCGCTCCGCTGGCACGGGCGCTGGCCCCGCTCTGCGACCACGTGCTGGTGCACACCGGCCAGCACTACGACGAGGAGCTGTCCGCCGTGTTCTTCGACGAGCTGGGGCTGCAGCCGCCCGATCACCGCATCGAGACCGGCTCCGGCAGCCACGCCCAGCAGACCGGCTCGATGCTGGTCGGCCTGGAGCCGGTGCTGGCATCTGAGCAGCCGGACGTCGTCCTGGTCTACGGCGACACCAACTCGACGCTGGCCGGTGCGCTCGTCGCGGTCAAGTCCGGCTACCGGATCGGACACGTCGAGTCGGGACTGCGCTCGTTCGACCGGGCGATGCCCGAGGAGGTGAACCGGGTCGTCACCGACGTCATCAGCGACCTGCGCTTCTGCCCCAGCCAGGTGGCCGTCGACAACCTGACGGCCGAGGGCATCACCCAGGGCGTGCACCTCGTCGGCGACGTGATGGTGGACGTCGCCGCCCAGTTCGGCCCGCTGGCCAGGCGCCGCTCGACGATCCTGGAGCGGCTCAGCATCGAGCCGCAGGGATACGCGCTGATCACGGTGCACCGGCAGTCGAACACCGAGGCGGGCGCGCTGGGAGCGCTGGTCGAGGTGCTGGAGTCGATCGAGGGGCCGCTGGTGTTCCCCCTGCACCCCCGCACCGAGTCCGCGCTGTCGCGGCGCGGCCTGCTCGAGCGCACCGAGCGGGCGGCGCTGGTGACGCCGCCGCTCGGCTACCTCGACTTCACGGCACTGCTGGCCTCGGCCCGAGTCTGCCTGACCGACTCCGGGGGCGTGCAGAAGGAGGCCTACCTGCAGTCGGTGCCGTGCCTGACGCTGCGCGACACCAGCGAGTGGGTCGAGACGATCGAGCTGGGCTGGAACCGGCTGGTGGCGATGGATCCCGCGGCCGTGGCGAAGGCGCTCGCGGACACACGGACCCCGGCCGAGCACCCGCCGCTCTACGGCGACGGCCACGCCGCCGACCGGATCGCCGAGCTGGTTGCCGCCCCGCCCCGCTGACGGTCGGTACGATCTGGCGCTGATGCCCTCCGACATCGCGATCATCGGCGCCGGCTACGTCGGTCTCCCGCTCGCCGTCGCCTTCGCCCAGGCGGGGCAGCGCGTGCACTGCATCGACACCGACCCCGACAAGGTGGACGCGATCGCGGCCGGCCGCAGCTACATCAGCGACGTCGGCGATGACGCGCTGGGGCCGCTGGCCAGCTCGGGCATGCTCACGGCCGGCGGCGACTTCGCCGCCGTGGCCGACACCGGCGCGATCCTGATCTGCGTGCCCACGCCGCTCTCCGACAACCGCGAGCCCAACGTCAGCATCGTCGGTGCGGCGGCATCGGCGATCGCCCCGCACCTGCGCCCTGGCCAGCTGGTGGTGCTGGAGTCGACCACCTACCCGGGTACCACCCGCGAGCTGGTGGCACCCCTGCTCGAGCGAGACGGCCTGCGCGCCGGGCGGGACTTCCACCTGGCCATGTCGCCGGAGCGGATCGACCCCGGCCGCACCGACCACACCGTGCGCACCACTCCCAAGGTGGTGGGCGGCCTGACTCCGGCCTGCACCGAGCGCGCCGTCGCGCTCTACGCGGTCTGCGTGGACACGCTGGTGCCGGTCTCCTCCCCCGACGCCGCCGAGCTGGTGAAGCTGCTCGAGAACATCTTTCGCAGCGTCAACATCGCGCTCGTCAACGAGCTGGCGATGCTCTGCGACCGCATGCACCTGGACGTGTGGGAAGTGATCGACGCGGCCGCCACCAAGCCCTACGGGTTCATGCGCTTCACGCCCGGCCCCGGCCTGGGCGGGCACTGCATCCCGATCGACCCCTTCTACCTGTCATGGCGCGCCCGCCAGTTCGACTTCCAGACCGAGTTCATCGAGCTGGCCGGCAAGGTCAACACGACCATGCCCTACTTCTGCGTCGAGCGCATCTCCCAGGCGCTGAACCAGGCCCGAAAGCCGGTCAACGGCAGCCGCGTGCTGGTGCTGGGCGTGTCCTACAAGCCCGACGTCGGGGACGTGCGCGAGTCGCCTGCGCTGAAGCTGATCGAGCTGCTGGGCGGTCTCGGCGCCGACATCAGCTACCACGACGCGTTCGTGCCCGACCTACTCGAGCAGGGGCTCGACCTGCGTTCGGTGGAGCTGGCCGACGGCGTGGTCGAGGCTGCCGACATCGTCTGCGTGGTCACCGCCCACTCAGGCATCGACTACGCCGACCTGGCCGGTCGCGCCCAGCTGGTGTTCGACTTCCGAAACGCCGTCCCCCGCGACGGCGGAAAGGTGCATGTGCTGTGAGCGGTCGCCTTCGCGTGGGCGTCGTCGGCCTCGGCTACTGGGGCCCGAACCTGGCCCGCAACTTCCAGCAGCTACCCGGCGCCGAGCTGGTCTGGTGCTGCGACGCGGACGAGGAGCGGCAGGACCGGTTCGCGGCGCAGTTCCCCGACACCCGGATGACGGGACGCTTCGACGACCTGATCGAGGACGAGAGGCTGGACGCCGTGGTCGTGGCGACACCGGTGCCCACCCACCACGCCCTGGCCAGGCGCGCCCTGCTGGCCGGCAAGCACGTGTTCGTGGAGAAGCCGCTGGCCTGGACGGTCGCCGAGGCCCGGGAGCTGGAGGCCCTGGCCGCCGAGCGGTCGCGGATCGTGATGGTCGGCCACCTGCTGCGGTTCCACCCGGCCGTGGTCAAGCTGCGTGAGCTGATCGAATCGGGCGAGCTCGGCGACGTGCTGTACGTGTACGGCAACCGCCAGAACCTGGGCGTCATCCGCGAGGACGAAAACGCACTCTGGAGCCTGGGCGTGCACGACATCTCGGTGGTGCTGTACCTGCTCGGGGGACGCCCGGTCGAGGTGTCGGCGCGGGGCGAGTGCTACCTCCGCCCGGGCGTCGAGGACGTGGTGTTCGGCTACCTGAAGCTGGCCTCAGGCCAGGTCGGGCACCTGCACCTGTCATGGCTCGACCCCCACAAGATGCGCAAGATGACCGTGGTCGGCTCCAAGCGGATGGCGGTGTTCGATGACATGGAGGCCGACCGCAAGGTGACCGTCTACGACAAGGGCCCGGTGCTGATTGCGCCCGGCAAGATCTCGACGCACACCGGTGACATCACCAGCCCTGCCGTCTCCCGTGAGGAGCCGCTGCGGATCGAGTGCCAGGCTTTCCTGGAGGCGGTGCGCTCGGGCGATCCCGGGCACCCCGCGAACGCCGCCGAGGGCGTGGCGGTCGTCGAGGTGCTCGAGGCGATGCAGCGCTCGCTGGAGCAGGGCGGCGCCCCCGTCACCCTCGAAGGCGTGCGCGCGTGAGCTGGCCGGCCGACCAGGCCCCCGGCCTGACCGTGGCCGAGGGCGCGGCCATCGGCGGCGACGTGCGCTTCGGCGCCAACGTGACCGTCCACGCCGGCACCGTGATCGGCGACGGCTGCACGATCGGCGACAACGCCGTGCTGGGCAAGCGCCCGACGCTGTCCAGCCGGTCGACCGCCCGCCGCCAGCCGCCCGGGCCACTGACGCTGGGAGCGGGCTGCGCGATCTCTGCCGGTGCCGTGCTGGCGGCCGGATCGACGCTCGGCCCGGGATGTGTGGTCGGCGACCTGGCCACCGTCCGCGAGCGCTGCTCGATCGGGGAGCAGGTCGTGATCGGCCGCGGCGTCTGCGTCGAGAACGACACCACCATCGGGTCGTTCACGAAGATCCAGTCGAACGCCTACATCACCGCCCACTGCCTGCTCGAAGAGCATGTGTTCATCGCGCCCTGCGTGGTCACCACGAACGACAACTTCATGGGGCGCACGGAGAGGCGGCATGCGCTGATCAAGGGCGCGGTGATCCGCCGCGGCGCGCGCGTCGGCGGCGGCGCCACGCTGCTGCCGGGGATCGAGATCGGCGAGGAGGCGTTCGTCGGCGCCGGAGCGGTCGTGACCAGAGACGTGGCGCCGCGCGCGCTGGTGGTGGGAAGCCCCGCCCGGGTGCTGCGTCAGGTGCCCGACGAGGAGCTGCTGGGGTAGGGCCGCCACGACCGGGGGTAGCGGTGCACGCGGCCGCGCCGGTCCTCCAGCTCGAAGCCGGCCGCGTCCCACGCGTTCAGGTGTCCACCCTCTTCCAGCACCTGCACGGCATGGGCGCGCTCGTACAGGGCGCGGGCGGAGGTGGAGTCACAGCAGCCCTGCGCCGAGAAGAACCACTTGCCGTCTCGTTTACCGATCGCGATGTGCGCCACGGAACGAAGGGTACCTCGCGCTGGGAACGACCAGCGTGGTCGAGACCCCGGCGCTGTGATCGCTGTCACGGCGGAAAAGCGCCCGCCAGCTGCCCGGCGTGACCGCCGTCGAGAACCGGTAGCCGCCCTTCGCGCCAACGGTGTCGGTGCCGGCGCTGACCCATCGTCCCCCGCTGAGGCGCTCCAGGGTGACGGTGGCGCCGGCAAGCCGCGGCAGCATGGCGCCGTGGAATCCGCCCTTCTTCGACAACGTCAGTGCCGCATGCACGCGCACGCGCACCGTCGGCGATGACGCGCCCTTGCGCACCAGGCGGTAGCTGGCGTCGGCGACCGGGCGGCGCTTGATCGAGAAGCGGCCGGTCGAGTCCAGCACCACCGGCGCCGTCACCTGCCGCCAGCTGCCGGAGGCGCCGCTCTTCGATTCCAGCCGAAAGGCTCGCTTGGGGCGCGGCCACAGCCGGCCCTTGAGGTGGTACGCGTCGCCGGCGATGGAGGACTTCGGCGCCGCCAGCGTCACCTGCAGGATCCGGAAGTAGGTCGAGCGCAGCCCCAGCCGCGAGAACACATCGCCGGCCGTCAGCGAATGGTCGCCGCCGCCACCGTGGACGAGCACCGACAGCACCCGCTGCGAGGGGCCGTCGATGGTGGTGTCGAGCGATGAGACACTGCCGCCCACGCCCAGCGCCGAGCCCAGCCCGGACGGCGAGAACACGCGGAGCGCCCAGGTGTGGTTCGGGTTGAGTCCGGCTGCGCCGTCGTAGCGATCGCGCACCGGCACCAGGTAGGGCTGGTTGGTGCTGCCCCAGGACGCGGCGAGGGACGAGGTACGACCGCCCGAACTTGACGAGAAGAAGGTGGTGGCAACCTGGCCCCCGTACTTCACGACCTGGTGCTTGGTGGCGGCGACCGCCGCGTCGGATGCTGCCACCTGGTGCTCGACCGGGCAGTACATCTGGCTGCGGGTGTCCGCGTATGCGTCGAACGTGCCACCGCCGGCGGTTGCGACGGCGTAGGAGCGGGCGGCCACCGCCTGCGCCTGCACGGCCTCCGGCAGCCAGGACGCGGGCATCTCGCACGGCACGACGCCGCTGACGTATCGCTCCATCCCGACCACGTCGACCAGCGACAGCGACCCGCCGCTGCGTTCGATGCGGAAGTCGCCCCACCAGTGGTCGTGGATGAAGCCGTTCACGGAATCGTTCAGCTGGAGCGGGCCGCCGTGCGGCGCCACCTGCAAGGGGCTGACGATGCCCTTCCAGACGTACCTGCCGCCCGCCTTGCTCCACAGGCGCAGCTGACCGGCGACGGTGCCCCGGTCGATGCGGTAGGCGCCGGCCGGCAGCGAGCGGCTGGTGCCTGCCTGATCGCTCCCCGTCGCCGCCTGTGTGAACGACAGGTGGATCGAGGGGCGGCTGGAGATCAGCAGCACCCGCTCCTTGGTGCCGGAGGACAGCCGGCCGATGGTGGTGCCGGTGAAGTAGTGCTGCAGGATCTGCTGGTGCGTCCAGCCGTGCTGGGCGTAGCCGAGCGCGCCGTACTGCGACATGCCGATGCCATGCCCCCAGCCGTGGCCGTTCAGCGTGAACAGCGTCGCACCGGAGGCGACGCCCGGGCCCAGCAGCGATGCGCCAAGGGCGGCGGTGACCAGGAGGGTGCGGCGAATCATGGTGTGTTCCATCGGCAGCGCACCACGAACTCTCAACCGAGTGCGCGCCGGACGTGTGTTCTATCACCACTTCAGCCGCTCCGGGGTGTCGTCGATAACCTGCCGGAACGCATGAACCCGATCGCCCTGCTCCCTCCCCCGCTGCGCGCGGTCGCCGAGATCGTGCTGACCCTGGTCGTGGCCGCGGCCATCGCCTTCATCGCGCAGGCCTACATCGTCAAGCCCTATCGCGTGCCGACGGGCAGCATGATCCCGACGCTCCAGCCCGGCGACCGGGTGATCGCCGACCGCCTCAGCCTCGACTTCCGCGACCCCGCCCGCGGCGAAATCCTCGTCTTCCATCCACCCATCTGCCGGGGCAACCACAACAGCGAAGGCGCCTGCGACACGAACGACCTGTCGCTCCGCGCCGGCGCCTCGTCGCAGACGTTCATCAAGCGCGTGATCGGGCTTCCCGGCGAAACGATCTGGGCCAAGCACGGGTCGGTCTGGGTGAAGAGCCCGGGCCAGAGGGCGCACCAACTGTCCGAGCCCTACCTGCACGGGCGGCGCACGGCCAGCTTTCCCCACACGGTGATACCGCAGAAGTGCTACTTCATGATGGGCGACAACCGCGGCCAGTCTGACGACTCGCGGATGTGGGGCTGTGAGCCTCGTGGCGACATGATCGGCATCGCCCGCGTGCGCTACTGGCCGCTCGACCGGATCGGCCTGCTGTAGCCTGCGGGCGCCCGGCCGTTGCCGCCCTTGCGGCCGCCGCTGGGTAGACTGACTGCACAGTCAAACCCCGACGCGGAGCGGAAAACGTTGCGGTTGCGCCGATCCTGCCTGGCCGTGCCGGGCTCATCCCCCAAGATGCTGTCCAAGGCGGCCGTGCTGCCCGCCGACCAGATCTTCCTCGACCTCGAGGACGCCGTGTCGCCGCTGGAGAAGGTGCCCGCGCGCCAGAACGTGATCGACGCGCTGAACGGCCATGACTACTCCGGCAAGACCCGCGTCGTGCGCGTCAACGGCGTCACGACCCAGTGGTGCCTGGGCGACCTGACGGCCGTCGTGGCCAGCGCCGGCACGAACCTGGACTGCGTGATGGTGCCCAAGGTGGAGGACGCCGCGCAGCTGCACTTCGTCCACCACGTGCTGACGCAGCTCGAGATCGAGCACGGCATCGAGCACCGCATCGGCATCGAGGCCCAGATCGAGAACGGCCGCGGCGCCATGAACATCCGCGAGATCGCGCAGGCCTCGCCGCGCCTGGAGACGCTGATCTTCGGCCCGGGCGACTACGCCGCCAGCATGGGCGTGGGCTCGCTCGTGATCGGATCGATCGACCCCGACTACCCGGGCGACCAGTGGCACTTCATCCTGTCGCTGATCGTGACCGCGGCCCGCGGCTACGGGCTGCAGGCGATCGACGGCCCGTACACCGACATCAAGAACACCGACGAATACCGCCGCCTGTGCCTGCGCGCGCGGCAGGTCGGCTACGACGGCAAGTGGGTGCTGCACCCCGACCAGGTGGGCATCGCCAACCAGGTGTTCGCGCCCAGCCAGAGCGACTTCGACGACGCCCGCAGGCTGCTCGCGGCGTACGAGCACGCCACCCAGGTGGAGCGGAAGGGGGCCGTCATGCACGAGGGCCAGATGATCGACGAGGCGTCGCGCAAGATCGCCGAGGCGGTCGTCGCCCGGGGCGTTGCGGCCGGCATGCGCGACGGAGAGGCGACGGCATGAGCATCACGCTGGAGGGTCTGACCGAGGAGCAGCGCGAGGTGGTCTCGCTGGTGCGGCAGTTCACGGACGAGCAGATCATCCCGGTCGCCTCCGACCTCGAGCGCGACGATATCTTCCCCGATCAGATCGTGGAGGGGCTCAAGGAGCTGGGCCTGTTCGGCTTCACGATCCCGGAGCAGTACGGCGGCCTCGGCCTCGACCTGACCACCTACGCGCTGTGTGTGATCGAGCTGTCGCGCGGGTGGATGAGCGTGTCGGGGATCATCAACACCCACTTCATCGTCGCCGACATGATCATGCGCGACGGCACGGACGAGCAGAAGCAGCGGTTCCTACCGCGGATGGCGACCGGGGAGATGCGCTGCTCGTTCTCGATGACCGAGCCCGAGGCCGGCTCCGACGTGCAGGCGATCCGCACCAGGGCCGTCCGCGACGGCGACGACTACGTCGTGAACGGCCAGAAGATGTGGGTCACCAACGGCCTGCGTTCGGGGCTGGTGGCGCTGCTGGTGAAGACCGACCCGGACGCGAAGCCCGCGCACAGGGGCATGAGCTGCCTGCTGGTCGAAAAGCCGCCCGGCGCCGCGCAGGACGGCGGCCTGACCATCCCGCCGCAGCTGGGCAAGCTCGGCTACAAGGGCGTCGAGACAACGGAGCTGGTGTTCCAGGATCATCGGGTGCCCGCCGCCAACCTGCTGGGCGAGGGCGAGGGCCACGGCTTCCAGCAGATGATGTCCGGCATCGAGGTGGGCCGCGTAAACGTGGCCGCCCGCGGCGTGGGCGTGGCCCAGCGGGCCTTCGAGCTGGCGATCCGCTACGCCCAGGAGCGGGAGGCGTTCGGCAAGCCGATCGCAAAGCACCAGGGCATCCAGTTCAAGCTGGCCGAAATGGCCACCAAGATCGAGGCCTCACGCCTGCTGATGCTGTCGGCGGCGCGCAAGAAGGACGCCGGCGAGCGCTCCGACGTCGAGGCCGGAATGGCCAAGCTGTACGCGTCCGAGATCTGCCACGAGGTGGTCGAGGACAGCTTCCGCATCCACGGCGGCTACGGCTACTCCAAGGAGTACGAGATCGAGCGGCTGTACCGCGACGCGCCGCTGCTGCTGGTCGGCGAGGGCACCAGCGAGATCCAGAAGCTGATCGTGGCCCGCGGCATGCTCGCGAGGTACCCGCTGTGAGCGGCCGCGAGTTCGATGCCCGCGAGACCCGTTTCGGCCGCTACCTCGAGGACTTCCAGGTGGGCGACGTCTACAAGCACTGGCCGGGCAAGACCATCACCGAGGCCGACGACCACCTGTTCTGCATGATCACGATGAACCACCACCCGCTGCACACCGACGCCCACTACGCCGAGACCGAGACCCAGTTCGGCAGGAACGTGGTGGTCGGCAACCTGGTCTACTCGCTGGTGCTGGGCATGAGCGTCCCCGACGTCTCCGGCAAGGCCATCGCCAACCTCGAGGTCGAGTCGCTGAAGCACGCGAAGCCGACCTTCCACGGCGACACCATCTACGCGCAGACGACGGTGCTGGACGTGGTCGAGTCGAACAGCAAGCCCGACCGCGGGGTGGTCACGGTGGAATCGATCGGCACCAACCAGCGTGGCGAGGTGGTCTGCGAGTTCCGCCGCAAGGTGCTCGTGCCGCGGCGCCCCACCACCTGATGGCGGCCGACCTGATCCTCACCAACGGCGTCGTCCACACGGTGGACGCCGCCCGGAGCGTGCACGAGGCGGTGGCGGTGACCGACGGCCGCATCGTCGCCGTGGGCAGCGCATCGGAGGTCGCGGAGCTGGCCGGGCCAAAGACGCGGACCGTCGACGTGGAGGGCGGCATGGTGCTGCCCGGCTTCCAGGATGCGCACTGCCACCTGGCGATGGGCGGGTACGAGCGCACGCTCTGCGACCTGTCGGAGAGCCGCGGGGCGGAGGAGCACCTGCGGCGCATCCGCGAGTACGCCGGGGCCAACCCCGACCGCAAGTGGATCCTCGGCGGCGGCTGGTCGATGAGCGACTTCCCGGGCGGGATCCCCACCCGCCAGCAGCTGGACGCGGTCGTCGCCGACCGGCCCGTGATCCTGCCAAACAGCGACTACCACGGCGCCTGGGCCAACACCCGGGCGCTGGAGCTGGCCGGGATCGGCCGCGACACGCCCGACCCCTTCGGCGGGCGCATCGAGCGCGACCAGCTCGGTGAGCCGGTCGGCATGCTGCAGGAGTCGGCGATGGGCTTGGTGCTCGACCTGGCGCCCAAGCCGGACGCCGAGCAGCGCGCCGCCGGACTGCGCACGGCGCAGGAGTACTACCACCGGCTGGGGATCACCGCCTGCCAGGACGCGACCGTCGAGCCGGACTACCAGGAGACCTACGAGCGGCTGGCACGGTCCGGCGAGCTGACCCTGCGCGTGCGCGGCAACCTGTCCTGGAACCCGGCCTTCGGCGATGAGCAGCTCGACCGGCTGATCGAGCGCCGGCTCAGCGGCACCGTCGGGCGGCTCGCCTGCGGCAACGTCAAGTTCTTCCACGACGGCGTGGTCGAGAACCGCACCGCCGCCTTGCTCGATCCCTACCTGGACGCGTCCGGCGCGACCACGGGCGAGTACGGCATCGACCAGTATTGGCTGGAGGACCTGGCCCGCCACGTCGTCCGCTGCGACGCCGCCGGGTTCGGCATCCACATCCACGCCATCGGCGACCGGGCGGTGCGTGAGTCGCTGGACGTGCTGGAGCGGGCCGCTGCCGCGAACGGCCGCCGCGACGCGCGGCACCAGCTAGCGCACGTCCAGTTCGTTCACCCCGACGACATCCCCCGATTCCGCAGCCTGGGCGTGATCGCCAACGTGACGCCGCTCTGGGCGCGGCTCGAGTCCTACATCGCCGAGCTCACGATCCCGTTCATCTCGC
>DATIOK010000175.1:0-1588 GCA_035473255.1 Gaiellales bacterium | reverse complement strand
CGGCATCCTGACCCGCTGCAAGATCACGTTCGACGGCAGCCTCGGCTACTTCGGCTGCGGCGTGATCGACGGCCCCGAGGTGCACATCACCGGCCGCGTCGGCTGGTCGGCCTGCGAGAACATGATGTCCGGCGTCGTTGTTATTGAAGGCAATGCCGGCTCGCTGACCGGCGCCGCCCTGCGCGGCGGCGACCTGGTGGTCAAGGGCCGCGCCGGGGCCCGCTCCGGCATCGACCAGAAGGGCGGCCTGATCCTGACCATGGGCAGCGTCGGCTCGATGACCGGATTCATGATGCAGCGCGGCCGCCAGATCATCTGCGGCGACGCCGGCCCCGGCCTGGGTGACTCCATGTACGACGGGACCATCTACGTGGCCGGCAAGGTCAAGGCGCTCGGCATCGACTGCGTGCCAGGTGAGTGGACCGATGCCGACACGGAGTACATCGACCGCAAGTTCGGCATCTACGGCCTCGGCAGCCCGCCCGAGTTCCAGAAGTTCGTGTGCGGCAAGAAGCTCTACAACTACGACAACCTCGAGCCTTCCGAGCGGAAGCTCGTTCTCTAGGGAGGAGGACGCGATGCCTTCGGACAAGACCTCCTCGCGGCAGAACGTGCTCGGGCACAGCCGCATCTTCACCCCCGAGGTGATCAACGACATCCACGTCAAAGCCGATCTCGGCCGCTACCGCATGCGCGGCTTCTCGATGTTCAAGCCGATCCCGCACTGGGACGAGCTGATGTTCATGCCGGGTACCCTCACCCGCTTCGTGATCGAGGGCTACCGCGAGAAGTGCGAGACCAAGACCGTGCTGGGCGCCCGCTTCGCCAAGAAGCCGCTGGAGCTCGACATCCCGGTCTACATCACGGGCATGAGCTTCGGCGCGCTGTCGCTGGAAGCCAAGATGGCGCTGGCCAAGGGCGCCTCGATGGCCGGCAGCGCGACCTGCTCCGGCGAGGGCGGCATGATCCCGCCCGAGCGCGACCTGTCCACCAAGTGGTACTACCAGTGCATCCAGAGCCGGTACGGGTTCAACCCCCACCACCTGATGCTGGCCGACGCCTGCGAGTTCTTCATCGGCCAGGGCTGCAAGGTCGGCCTGGGCGGCCACCTGATGGGCCAGAAGGTGACCGAGCAGGTGGCCGAGATGCGCTCGCTGCCGGCCGGCATCGACCAGCGCTCGCCGGCCCGCCACCCCGACTGGCTTCGCCCCGACGACCTCTCTCTGAAGATCCAGGAGGTGCGCGAGGCCACCGACTACCAGATCCCGATCCAGCTCAAGCTGGGCGCCGCCCGCGTCTACGACGACGTGCGGATGGCGGCCAAGTGCGGGCCGGACATCATCTACCTGGACGGCGCCGAAGGCGGCACCGGCGCAGGCCCGCACATCGCCACCGAGGAAACCGGCATCCCGCTGATGGCGGCCATCCCGGAGGCGCGCCGGGCGCTCGAGGACGTCGGCCTGGCCGACGAGATCGACCTGGTCGTGGCCGGCGGCATCCGCAACGGCGGCGACATCGCCAAGGCCATCGCGCTGGGCGCCAAGGCGGTCGCGATCGGCCACTCCGCGCTGATGGCCCTGAACTGCAA
>DATIOK010000174.1:0-2645 GCA_035473255.1 Gaiellales bacterium | reverse complement strand
CCCAGCCCGGCGCACGCCGGACGCCGGTGAGCCGACGTACCGCTCGGCAATGCCCGTGCCTTCGGCAAGGTAGTAGTCATCCGCGCGGCTCCGCTCAGCTTCCACATAGTTGCGCGCAGCCGCCGCTGAACCTCGATAGGTTTTCATGCCGCCGCGCATTTACCAACGCCAATCAATAACAACCAACAATGCTTTCAATGTCACCGCGAAAGGGGTGACACGCCTACCATTATTGGTAGCATGCGTGCCGTTATTCGGTAAAGAGCCGATAATTAGTGAATGGCGTTGGTCATTATTGAGGAGACAAAGTGGATGAATTTGAATAGGCGAGTGGAGGAATTCGACGGCGATTCTTGAGTGGCCGAGGACCGCTCGGTCAGGGTTCCCAGAACAGAATCATCAGGTTGACCAGCAGGATGAGATCCGGCGGCGCGTGCCGTCCGATGCCGATGATTAGCCGGAGTCGGTGGGTTCGAGGCGAAGCGTCACCGCCGCCAGCTGAGGGCCGACCACGGTTCGCACGATCGCCGCGCCGTGCCGGTCGTATTAGCCCTGATCCACCGATGATCTTAGGGTAGTGAGCGTGCCGGAACAGCGAGATGCCCTTGTGCGGCAGGAGAATCAGAGCTGTCTAGGAACTGGTTCTGGCCGTCACGAAGGGCATCTCGTAGATGCAACTTTCTCACACGTATTCGGCGTTGTCCGCTGCCTTCGACGACCCGAGTCTGGTGTCGTCGGCGGGCCTGGTTCCGGTGCTGGCGATGGCCGAGCGGGCGGGTCTACGAACCCTGGCCGAGCAGCGTCTGGGCGTGCCGACGGACAAGGGCGCGCACGCCGGAGGGAAGGTGGCCACGCTGGTCGCGGGGATGATCGCCGGTGCGGACAGCATCGAGGACATGGACCTGTTGCGCCACGGAGGCATGGCCCGGTTGTTCACCGGGATCTACGCCCCGTCGACGTTGGGGTCGTTCCTGCGCAGCTTCTCCTTCGGGCACGTGCGTCAGCTCGACGCCGTCGCAGCGAGGCTGATCGCCGGCCTGGCGGCCCGGGCGCCGTTGCTGCGCGACGCCGCACAGATCGCCTACCTCGATGTCGATGACACGATCCGGGCGACCTACGGCTACGCCAAACAGGGCGCCGGCTACGGCTACTCCGGCGTCAAGGGGTTGAACGCGCTGCTGGCCGCGCTGTCCACACCGGGCAGCGCGCCGGCGATCGTCGCCACCAGGCTGCGCAAGGGCAGTGCGAACTCCGCACGCGGCGCCGCCCGGCTGGTCGCCGACGCCCTCAAGACCAGCCGCGCTTGCGGGGCGGCCGGGTTGTTGGTGGTGCGGGCGGACTCGGCGTTCTACGGCCGTGACGTGATCGCCGCCATCGGCCGGGCCGGTGCCCGCTTCTCGATCACCGCCCGCCAGGACGCCGCGGTGAAGCGGGCGATCGCCTCGATCGACGAGCAGGCGTGGACGACGATCCGCTACCCGCATGCGGTCTTCGACGAGCACCTCGGGCAGTGGGTCAGCGACGCCCAGGTCGCCGAAGTCGAGTTCACCGCGTTCGCTTCCCGCGGCCGCAAGCACGCCGTCACCGCCCGGTTGATCGTGCGCCGCGTCCGTGACCGCAACCCCGACCATGTCGTGGCCAACGCCCAGGGCGAGTTGTTCCCGGCCTGGCGTCACCACGCCGTGTTCACCAGCTCGCCCCTGGTGATGCTGCAGGCCGAGGCCGACCACCGCCGCCACGCCATCATCGAACAAGTCATCGCCGACCTGAAGAACGGCCCACTCGCGCACCTGCCGTCCGGGCGGTTCACCGCCAACAGTGCTTGGCTCGTGCTCGCGGCGATGGCGTTCAACCTCACCCGCGCCGCCGGCGCGCTGACCTCGCTGTTCCACGCCCGTGCGACCACCGCCACCATCCGCCGGCAGCTGATCAACATCCCCGCCCGGGTCGTGCGCTCGGCCCGCCGCGTCCGGCTACGACTACCCACCAACTGGCCCTGGGCCCACGCCTGGCTCGACCTGCACGCCGCCGCGCTAGGACCGCCCGCAGCAGCCACCGCCTGACCACCCGGCCCACCAGCCACAACCGACGAATCAGTGGAAGAGCCGGACAGACCGGCAGCTCTCACACATCCACACCACGCTCATACCCACCGAAGATCAACAAGGCTGCGCCGCAATTCGGTTCGGTGCATCCGGGATTAGGTGTGGTAGGCGTCGTCGATGGCCGAATGAACGTCGGTCGGGGGCTCGACGAACCGTACATCCCGTTGCAGGCCACCGGCTCGGATCCGTCCAGCACCGCGGGTCTTGGCACGCCGGCACCAGCCATTGTCCGGCCCATAGGCTGATCGAACGTAGATGTCGCCGCAGCGCACCCCCCAGATCGTCACGTACGGGCTCAATGTGCCGTCCGGGCGCCGCGACGCCACGGCCACCTGCTCCGCTCGGCCGATGCGGTCCAGATCATCACCGATCCAGCCGGTCATGACCTATCCCTTTCGCTCGTTCTTGGTCACTCGCAGGGCGGGAAGTCGGTGGCAGCGGCGTGTTCGGTCTGGGTCTCGAAGTCGGCGATCCGCCGGCGCGTGAATGAACCGTTCCTCGGAGGATTCGCTCCCGCCGTTGGCGTGGCCGCCTTCATGC
>DATIOK010000173.1:0-55669 GCA_035473255.1 Gaiellales bacterium | reverse complement strand
TCGTCGTTGGACGAGTAGTACGTCTCCTTGATGGGGACGTGGTTCTGGGTCTTGAAGCTCTTGTACGTGCTGGGGTCGTCGTACTGCGACCAGTTGTAGATGACGAGGTTGCTCTCCATCGGCTTTCCGGCCAGCGGGTCGGCGGCGCCGCTGCTCGAGGCTCCGCCGCCACCGCCTCCGGTCGAGGTCTTCCCGCCGCAGCCGGCGGCGGCCAGCAGCGCCAGCCCGCCCAGCCCCAATGCCTCGGCCCTGGTCATGCGCCCGCCGCCGGAGCGGCGTACCAGCCGTTCCAGGCGATCCAGCCTGGGCCGCGTCTCGATCGGGGCGAGGACGTTCAGCTTGGGGTCATGCTCGGTCATACGGCATCCTTCTGTGGTTGCAGGTCGGCCATCAGCAGCGGAGCCGCCTCATCCCAGCGGGCGGTGGCCGTGTCGCCCGGTTCGAGGCTGTCGATGGCGGGTGCGGCGCTGGTGCGCTGCTCGCGCACCACGAACTCGCTGCCGTTCGCCAGGCGCAGGATCAGCTGCACCTGGTCGCCGAGATACATCTTGGTCAGCACCTCGCATCGAGCGCTGTTGGCGGTGCCGGATCCGTTGCCACGCTCGACGACGATCCGCTCGGGGCGGATCCCGACCCGCGCGATCGCGCCGCCGGCCGGGTGGCCGCGGCCACGGACGACGACGCCCTCGCCGGCATCGACGGCATAGCCGCCGTCGGCCGACTCGGCAACGCGGCCCTCGAGGAAGTTCATGTCGCCGATGAAGTCGGCCACGAAGGCCGTGAGCGGGCGGTCGTAGATGGCGCGCGGCGTGTCCAGCTGCTCGATCACCCCGTTGCTCATCACGGCAACGCGGTCGGACATCGACAGCGCTTCCTCCTGGTCGTGGGTGACGTAGATGAACGTGATGCCGACCTGATCCTGGATCCGCTTCAGCTCGATCTGCATCTCCTTGCGGAGCTTCAGGTCGAGGGCGCCCAGGGGCTCGTCCAGCAGCAGCACCAGGGGGTTCATGACCAGCGCCCGCGCCAGTGCCACCCGTTGCTGCTGCCCGCCCGACAGCATCGCCGGCCGGTGCGAGTCGCGGCCGGTCAGCTGCACCAGCTCCAACGCCTCTCCCGCCTTGGCGCGGCGCTCGCGCCGGGACACCTTGCGCTGCTTCAGCCCGTAGCAGACATTGTCGAGGATCGACATGTGTGGGAACAGGGCGTACTGCTGGAACACGGTATTCACGTCGCGGCGGTACGGCGGGATGCCGACCGCGTCGGAGCCGCCGATCAGAAGCTCTCCCTCGTCGGGCTGCTCGAAGCCGGCGATCATGCGCAGCGACGTCGTCTTGCCGCAGCCGGACGGCCCCAGCAGCGAGAGAAACTCGCCCTTGCGCACCTTCAGCGAGACGCCGTTGACCGCCACCAGAGAGCCGAAGCGCTTGGTGATGGCCCGGAACTCGACGTCGTAATCGATGGTCTGGTCGCTCATGCGGGGCGCCTAGGCTACCGAATCACCGCCACACCGGGAACCGTTGCGGTCGGGTCGGCGTCCAAACGGGCATGAGGACGGTGATCGCGATCACGCTGGCGGCGCTCGCGGCCGGGTGCGGATCGGCCCCCGCGGCCCTGACACGGCCGCCGGCGGCGGCGCGGCATGTCACGCACGCACGCGCGGTGCACGCCGTCGTGCTGCGGGCCGGAGTGAGCGGTGGCCGCGCCTATGCGCGCGCGGTCTGGTGGGGTGGCGTCCCGGCCTGTTATGCGCTGGCGCCGGTGCGTGTCGCCCGCCACGGCACCACCATCGCGGTCGACCTGCGCGAGGGGTCGATCGTCCCTCCCGGGACGGCCTGCATCGAGCTGGCCATGCGAAAGGCGGTGCGCGTGTCGCTGGGCGCGCTCGCGCCCGGCAGCTACCTGGTGGTGGCCGGCGGCCGCACCGTCCGCCTGCAGGTGTGACCGGGGCTCAGGTGGCCTCTGCCAGCTGCGCCTTGCGCACGGCCCCGCTGATGGCGATCGCGTCGCGCTTGCCCCGGTAATTCTGGTAGAGGATGTTGACGGCCATCAGCCCGATCGCGACCAGGAAGATCATCGAGCCGATCACGTTCACCTGCACCGGCACGCCGGTGCGGGCGGCGCCGTAGATGAACAGCGGGAACGTGATGTTAGGCCCGGCGTTGAACTGGGTGATCACGAAGTCGTCGATCGACAGCGCGAACGCCAGCATGGCGGCGGCCAGCACCCCCGGCATGATCAGCGGCAGCGTGATCTTGCGGAACGTGGTGAACTCGTTGGCGTAGAGGTCCATGGCCGCCTCCTCCATGCGACGGTCGAACCCGTAGATGCGCGCCTTCACCGTCACCACCACGTAGCTGATGTTGAACATGATGTGCGCGATCAGGATGGTGGTGAATCCGCGGTTGAAGCTGATCGTGATGAACAGGGTCAGGAGCGACGAGCCCATCACGATCTCGGGCGTAGCCATCGGCAGGAAGATCACGAAGTTGGTGACGCTGCGCCCGCGAAAGCTGTAGCGCGCCAGCGCCAGCGCCATCAGGGTACCCAGGATGGTGGCGATGACGGTCGACAGGAACGCGATTTTCAGCGACAGCACGACCGCGTTCTCGATGCCGGGCGTCGCAAACGGATGCTGCCAGGCGGCGGTCGAGAACTTGTGCCAGGTGAAGTTGAAGCGGCCCGGCGGGTCGTTGAAGCTGAACAGGATCACGACCGCGATCGGCACCAGCAGATACAGGAATGCCAGGCCCGCGAAGACGTTCAGCAGCTGGTAGCGGACCTTGGCCCAGAAACGGCTGGGCGCCTTGCGGGGCCGCGCCGTGTCCTGCTGCGCCCCCGTGGCCTGGGTAGCCTCGGTGCCTGTCGCCATCAGGCCAGGTCCTCCGTGCCCAGGATGCGGGCGTAGATGATCACGAACACCAAGATCCCGGCCATCAGCGTGAACGAGAGCGCCGCAGCCGACGGGTAGTCGTTGAACGTCAGGAACTTGCTCTGGATCACGTTGCCGATCATGGTGGTCTGGGTTGAGCCCAGCAGATAGGCGTTGATGTAGTCACCGATGGCCGGGATGAACGTCAGCAGCGTGCCGGCGAAGATGCCCGGCAGCGACAGCGGCAGCGTCACCCTCATGAACGCCCGCGGACGGTTGGCGTACAGGTCGAGCGCGGCCTCGAGCAGCCGTTTGTCGATCTTCTCGAGGCTGACGTAGAGCGGCAGCGTCATGAACGGCAGGTAGTTGTACGTGATGCCGGTGACCACCGCCAGCGGCGTTGCCAGCAGCCGCTGGCCTGACGTGAACCCGAGCTTGTCGGTGGCGGTCAGGACGCCCAGCGACCGCAGCGTGCTTGTGACGATGCCGTGGTCGGCCAGGATCGTCTCCCAGGCCAGCGTGCGGATCAGGTAGTTGGTGAAGAACGGCGCGATCACGAGCACCAGCAGGAAGTTCTTGTACCGGCCGCCGCGAAACGCGATCACGTAGGCCAGCGGGTAGCTGATGCAGAACGCCAGGGCGGTGGCCGAGCCGGCGTAGATGATCGAGCGGATGAACTGCTCCTTGTTCGCGCGGATCGCGTCGCTGTAGTTGGCGAATCGGTACACCTGGGTGAAGCCGTCCAGCAGGTTCCCCGTGCGCAGGGACATGTCCAGCAGGTAGTACATGGGCACGAAGAAGAAGATCGCCAGCCACAGCATGCCTGGCAGCAGCAGAGGATAGGCGGGCGCGGAACGGAACAGCCGGGTGACCCTGGACATCGCTTAGGCGGTGCCCGTCAGGTCGGCGAACAGGGTGTTGAACTGGGTCTCTTCGCTCGCGGACAGCGACTTGAACACGTGCGCCTTGTCCAGCGTCGACTTGGGCGGGAAGATCAGCGGGTTGTCCGCCACCTTCGGGTCGCCCTGCAATCCGATCGAGGGATCGCCGGTCTTCAGCACGTCGGCCGCGCCGTTGACCGGGCAGATGTAGTTGACCCAGTCCTCCACCAGGGCCGCGATGTTGGGCTGGTAGTAGTAGTTCATCCACAGGTGCGTGTTGTAGGGGTTCTTCGCGTGCTTGGGGATCATCATGTTGTCGGTCCAGAGCATGCAGCCCTCGTCCGGCACCACGAACTTGAGGTGCGGGTTGTCGGGAAGCAACTGCACCATGTCCCCGGACCACACCATCGCGGCCGTGAGGTCGCCGTTGGCCAGATGGTTCGAGTAATCGTTGCCGTAGAAGGCGCGGATCTGCTGGTTGTCGACGTAGGGCTTGATCGCGTCGTGGGCCTTCTGCGCGTCGGCGGTCGTGCACTTGGAGGGATCGATCCCCAGGTTCAGCATCACCAGGCCGAACGTGTCTCGCATCTCGGTCAGCAGGCTGACCTTGCCCTTGAACTTGGGATCCCAGAGGTCGCTGACGGTGGTCAGGTCACGGCCGGTCAGCTCGCTGTTGTAGCCGATGCCGGTCAGTCCGGACTGCCAGGGCACGAGGAACTCGTCGTTGGGGTCGATCGAGCGGCCGTGGTAGGTGGGCAGCAGGTTCGACTTGACGTTGGGCAGGATGTCCCACTCGAGCGGCTCGACGTAGCCGAACTGCACCCACTTCCCGGCCATCCAGTCGGTCAGCGTGACCATGTCGCGGCCGATGTCCTGGCCGGCCTGCAGCGTGGCCTGGAACTTCCCGAAGAACTCCTCGTTGTCGTTGATGTCCTCGATGTAGTTGGTGTGGGTCTTGTACTTGGCGTCGAACATGTCGATCGAGGGGTGTCGGTGGTTCTTCTCGTCGATGTAGAGCGTCCAGTTCGACCAGTTCCAGTCCGGGGAGACGGTGTGCGGGTACTTGACCGCAGCGGCGGAAGACGCGGGATTATGGGTGCTGGCGCCGCCCACAGAACCGCCGCAGGCGGCCAGCAGGTTGGCCGCGGCCAGCGAGCCTCCGGCAAGGCCGACACGGCGCATGAAGTCGCGCCGGGTGAGGGCACCGCGGGCAAAGGCGAGGGCCTCGATGTCGGCGCGGGAGCCTCGGGGCTCGTTGGTCATAGTTGCTCCTCCAGGGTAGGTACTTCTCGGGTATCGGTGATCACGAAGGTGTGCTCGGGGTCCCACAGCACAGCCACCTTCTGGCCGGAGGCGACCTCTGCGCCACGGCCCACGTTCTGCGCGAACACGGTCAGCTCGTCGCCGGCCGCAGTCTCGATGATGTACTGGGTGCTGACGCCGATGTAGCTGACGTCCTTGACGGTGCCCTCGAGCCGGTTGGCGTCGCCGGTTCCGTCTCCGTTGGTCACGATCCGCATCTTCTCGGGACGCACGCCGATCCGTAGCTCCTTGTGCCCGCCCTCCAGGCTCTCCTGCGGCACGCGGGCCACGGTACCCTCGTGCAGCTGCACCGTGCTGGGCCCGGTGACGGTCGCCCAGACCATGTTGGAAACACCCAGGAACCCGGCCACGAACGCGGTGCGCGGCTGCTCGTAGAGCTCGCCGGGCGGGCCGATCTGCTCGACCTGGCCCTGGTTCATGACGGCGATCCGGTCGGCCATGGTCATGGCCTCTTCCTGGTCGTGCGTGACGTGGATGAAGGTGATGTTGACCTCGGTCTGGATCCGCTTCAGCTCGATCTGCATCTGCTTGCGGAGCTTCAGATCGAGCGCGCCCAGCGGCTCGTCGAGCAGCAGCACCCGCGGCTTGTTGATGAGCGCCCTGGCCAGCGCGACCCGCTGCGCCTGACCGCCGGACAGCTGCGTTGGCTTGCGCCGCTCGAAGCCGGCCAGCTGCACCAGCTCAAGCATCTCGCCCACCTGCTGTGCGATCTGGTGCTTCGAGCCGCCGCCGCGCTGGCGGATGCCGAACGCGACGTTGTCGAAGATGGTCATGTGCGGGAACAGCGCGTAGTTCTGAAAGACGGTGTTCACCTCGCGCTTGTACGGGGGCAGGCCGGTGACGTCCTGCTCGCCCAGGTAGACGGTGCCGGCGGTCGGCTCCTCGAAGCCGCCGATCATCCGCAGCGTGGTGGTCTTGCCGCAGCCCGAGGGGCCGAGCAGGGCCACGAAGCCGCCACGGTCGAAGGACAGCGACAGGTCGTCGACCGCCTTCACGTCACCGAACTGCTTCGTCACCCGCTCCAGGCGGACATCAGGCTGCTCCACGCAAAGCTCCCTCCCAGCGATGGCCGGCGTGTTCGTGGCTTCGGAGCGACGGACCGTGGGGGGCTCGACCGCCATCGACACGCGGAAACATCGGGAGTGTACAGACCGATTGCCGCGCTGTATATCCAACCGGTCACAATCCCGGCGGCCCTGATTATCGGCGCCCGCTCAGGCCATGACCATGGCCATCAGCGCCTTCTGGGCATGGAGGCGGTTCTCGGCCTCGTCCCAGGCGGCCGAGCTGGGGCCGTGCAGCACCTCGTGCGTGATCTCCTCGCCGTAGTGCGCGGGCAGGCAGTGCAGCACGATGTGGCCCGGTGCCGCTGACGCGAGCAGCTCGCGGTTGACCTGGTAGGGCGTCAGGTTGGAGACGCGCTGGTCGCGCTCGGCCTCCTGGCCCATGCTCGTCCACACGTCGGTGGCGACCGCGTCGGCGCCGGCCACCGCCTCGAGCGGATCGTCGGTGACGGTCACCGCGCCGGCTGCGGCCACCACCGCGGGATCCGGCTCGAACCCGAGCGGCGTGGCCACGCGCACCTCCATGCCGAGCATGCCGGCGGCCGTGATCAGGGAGTGGCAGACGTTGTTGCAGCCGTCGCCGACCCAGGCCAGCGTGCGGCCGTCGAGGTCGCCCAGCCGCTCCCGCAGCGTCTGGACGTCGGCCAAGGCCTGGCAGGGGTGGTGGAGGTTGCTGAGGCCGTTGATGACCGGCACGCAGGCGGCGGCGGCCAGCGCCTCCACCTGCGCGTGCGCCCCGGCCCGGATCATGATGGCGTTGACGTACCGCGACAGCACGATGCCGGTGTCCTCGATCGACTCCCCGCGTCCCAGCTGCAGCTCGGACGCCGGCAGCACGACGGCGCTGCCACCCAGTTGGCCGATGCCGACCTCGAACGAGACGCGGGTACGGGTCGACGCCATCTGAAAGATCATGGCCAGCGTGCGGCCGGGCAGCAGCCGGTGCGGGACGCCGCGCCCCTGCAGCATCTTGAGGTGGTCGGCGAGATCGAGCAGCTCGATCAGCTGGTCGCGGTCGAGCTGGTCGACCGAGAGCAGGTCGCGGCCGGCGAGGCCGGCCGGGGTGGGGGCGAGCATGGCCATGGACGTAAAAGTATGCCATAGATATGCATGAATATGCAATGCGATACGATCGGTCGATGCCCGGGATCGCGCTGGCAACCGACCGGCGAGAGCAGTTCGTCGACGTGACCGAGGCAGTGGCCGCCGCCGTTGCCGAGCTGGGCGTGACCGACGGCGCGGTGCTGCTGCACGTGCCGCATACGACGGCGGCGGTGACCATCAACGAGGGGTTCGACCCGGACGTGGCCGCCGATGTCGTGGACGTGCTGGCACGGCTGGTGCCGCGCGATGACGGCTACGCGCACCTCGAGGGCAACTCCGACTCGCATGTGAAGGCCATCATGGTCGGCTGCTCGCAGCTGGTGGCGGTGACCGGCGGCACGCCGGTGCTGGGGCGCTGGCAGCGCATCTTCTTCTGCGAGTTCGACGGTCCCAGGCAGCGGCAGCTGCTGGTTTTCCGCGTCTGACAGCGACCCCGCGTACCGTTTCGGGGGATGCGATATCGCCCGTAATTGCCGATATCGCGAGCAGGAGCTGGTGGTCTCCAACCCCCTCCCCAGAGGTGCACCATGGTACGACGCGGATCATCCCATCCGCGCCGACGTCGCGCGGTACTGCTCCTGGCTCTCGCGATGGGCCTGGTGACGGCTGCCTCCGCGCAGGCGATGCCCTACGTGGCCCGAATGACGTCGCACGCCACCGCGAAGCTGTCGGTGAAGATGGTGAAGAAGCCGGCGGCCAACGTGCACGCCACCAAGGCATCGTTTTCGTGGATCCACACCGGAACCGTCCGCAGCACCACCTGCAAGCTGGATACGAATAAGGCGACGGCCTGCAAGAAGGGCAAGATCAGCTACAGCAACCTGGCCGCCGGCCTTCACATGTTCGTGCTGTCGGTGAAGGGCGCCTCCTCGCACCGCACGGTCACGGTCAGGTGGCTGATCGACCTGGACGCTCCGCTGCCGCCGACCTCCGTGCTGGGCGGCTCCACCGCGTGGAGCACGGTGCCGGTGACGCTGACCGCGGCCGGTGGCAGCGACGCCACCAGTGGGCTTGCCGGTTACCAGTACCAGGCGGCGGTGAACGGCGGCGCCTGGCGCTCGCCGGTGCAGCAGAATCCCGCTCCGATCGGCCTCGAGGGGTCGTCGATCGTGCAGTTCCGAAGCGTCGACAAGGCCGGCAACACGTCCAGCTGGGTGCCGTCCGTTCCAGGCTCGGGCAACACGGTCAAGATCGACACCACCGCCCCGGCCATACCGGCGCTCACCGGAGGGTCGTCGGCATGGCAGAGCGTGGCATCGGTGACCGTGAACGCGAGCGGCGGAGTCGACTCCGGCTCAGGGTTCGCGCATTACGGGTACCGCCTCTCCACCGACGGTGGCACCACCTGGGGCACGGAGCTGTCGGGCACCGGAGTGACGGTGCCGGCGGAGGGCTCGACGCTGGTGCACTTCCGAAGCTATGACCTGGCCGGCAACCCGTCGCCGTGGGCCACGGCCACGGTCATGATCGACCGGGCGAACCCCACCGATCCGGTGGTCAGCGGCGGGTCGCCGGCGTGGCAGAGCGTGACGTCCCTGCACCTGACGGCGACCGGCTCGGCTGACACGGGATCGGGTATCGCCACCTATCAGCGGGAGACCTCCATCGACGCCGGTCTCACCTGGTCGGCGCCGGCGAACGCGTCCAGCCTGACGGTGGTGTCGGAGGGGGAGACGCTGGTACGGTTCCGCGCCGCGGACGTGTCCGGGCAGTTCAGCAACTGGGTGACGGGGATCGCTCGCATCGACCGCACCGACCCGGTCACGCCGACGCTGACGGGAGGGTCGCCGGCGTGGCAGAACGTGGCGTCGGTGGACGTGGCGGCGACAGGCACGACAGACACCGGCGGCTCCGGGTTCGACCACCTCAGCTACCACACGTCCACGGATGGCGGCACGACCTGGGGCGCCGAGACGGCGGGGACGCAGGTGACGGTGTCCAGCCAGGGCGCGACTCGGGTGCAGTTCCGCGGCCGCGACTTCGCCGGGAACGTGACGCCGTGGGTGAGCGCGTCGGTCAACATCGACCGGGCCAATCCCACCGACCCGGTGATCGCGAACAGCTCGGCCGCGTGGCAGAGCGTGGCGTCGATCAACCTGGTGGCGAGCTCCACCGACTCGCCGGGGTCCGGCATCGCGACCTACCAGCGTCAGGTCTCGACCGACGGCGGCGCGTCCTGGGGAACGATGTCGACGGGAGCGTCGCGGCCGGTCACGGCCGAGGGCGAGACGCTGGTGCGGTTCCGGGCGGTGGACGTGTCCGGGAAGACCAGCAACTGGGTGGTCGCGACCGCGCGGATCGACCGCACCAAGCCGACCGATCCGAACGTGAGCAGCGCCGGCGCGGGCTGGCAGAACACGTCGATGCTGCCGCTGAACGCGTCCGGCTCGAGCGACGGCGGCGGCTCGGGGCTGGTCGGGTACCAGAGCGAGATGTCCACGAACGGCGCGGCGTTCACGTCGCCGGTGCTGGGCTCAAGCGTGTTCGTGACCAGCGACGGCGTGACAGTGGTGCGATTCCGGTCGATCGACGGGGCGGGAAACACCTCGGCGTGGAGCCAGGTGACGGCCATGCTGGATTCGTCGTCGCCCTCGGCCCCGACGCTGACCGGGTGGTCGCCGGGCTGGGTGAGCTCGGCGTCGGTGGTGGTGAAGGCAACCGGTTCGGCCGACTCCTGGAGCGGCCTTGGCATCTATCAGCTCCAGACGTCCACCGACGGCGGGGCGCTGTGGTCGTCGCTGCTGTCGGCGAATCAGGTGACGGTGACGGGCGAGGGGTCGACCGTGGTGCGGTTCCGGGCCACGGACAACGTCGGCAACTCGTCGGCCTGGGTGTCGGCGACGGTCAACATCGACCGCACGAAGCCGACCGTGCCCACGTCGGTGACGGGCGGGTCGACGGCATGGCAGAACGTGGCGTCGGTGACCGTGACGGGATCCGGCTCCAGCGATCCGGCCGGAGGCTCGGGGCTCGCGGGCTACCAGACGAGGACGTCCCCCGACGGCGTGACGTGGTCGGCGCCGGCCGCGGGCGCCTCGGCCACGATCTCGAACGAGGGGCTGGCCTACGTGCAGGTGCGATCGGTGGACGGGGCCGGGAACACGTCGGACTGGGCGCCGGTCGCGGCGACCGCGGGCAGCACGGTCAAGATCGACCGGTCGAACCCGACGGCGCCGACGGTGACCGGCGGTTCGGCAACCTGGCAGACCAGCGTGCCCGTGACCGTGTCGGCGGCGGGCAGCACGGATGCGGGCAGCGGGATCCTCAGTTATGAGTACCAGACGTCGGTGAACGGTGGGGCCACCTGGACGCCGGCGACGACGGGAACCACGACGCCGGTGTCGAGCGACGGGCAGACGCTGGTGCAGTTCCGGTCGGTGGACAACGTGTCGCGAGTGTCGCCGTGGGTGCAGGCACAGGTGCGGATCGACACGGTGAAGCCGAGCGCTCCGACGGTGTCGGGCGGCAGCCTGACGTGGAAGAACGTGGCGCAGATCGCGATCTCGGCGTCGGGGTCGACTGACCCGGCGGGTGGGTCGGGCTTTGCGGGCTACCAGTATCAGGTGTCGACCAACGGCGGCGCGACTTGGACGGCGGCCGCGGCGGGCAACAGCTTCGCGGTGCTGAATGAGGGGCAGACGCTGGTGCAGCTCCGGTCGGTCGATAACGCGGGCAACGTGTCGGCCTGGACGCCGACCGTGAACGGGGCCACGAATACGGCACGGATCGATCGCACCGCGCCGAGGGCGCCGACGGTGACGGGTGGCAGCGGTGCGACGACCTGCCTCCGGAAGAAGACGGTGTCTGCGTCGGGCAGCAGCGACGGGGCCGGGTCGGGGGTGGCGCACTACCAGTACCGCGTGTCGCCGGACAACGGCGTGACGTGGGGCGCGACGACGTCGGCATCATCCGTGCGGCTCGGGACGCGCGGGGTCTACGTGGTGCAGTTCCAGTCGGTGGACAACGTCGGGCTGCTGTCGGCCTGGGCGCCGACCACGCCAGTCACGGCGAACACCGTTTGTATCCGCTGACGCCGCGCAGGCGGCGCATGACGGTCGACGGGTCGAGGCCAGCCTCGGCGCCAATCTCGCGCAGCGAGTAACCGGCTCCGCGGGCAGCGGCCAGGTCGGGCAGCACCGCGGCAAGCAGCGGTCGGGCAGGGGACTCCTGCTCGACCAGCCGGCGGAAGCGGGCGCGGGCCTCGTCGATGCCGAGCTGGGCGTCGAACAGGGTCATGATCAGGTCGAGGGTGACGTGCGACGGGCGCGGCGTGATGCCGAGCGCCATTGGGTAGGTCGACCACGGCCACAGCTCGGCGCGATCGCAGAGGCCGGCCCGGAGCGGATTGGCGGCGATGTAGCGGGCCACCTCGATGATGGCCTTGGCGCCGGCCACAGGCGACGCCCAGTAGCGATCCTGGAACAGGTGGCCGTCGACGTCGTAGGTGGCGTTGAAGCGGGCCGCGTAGACCCCGTTCAGCCAGTGCATGCCCTTACCGAGGTTGGCGTTCGGGGTCTCGACCATCAGGTGATAGTGGTTCCCCATCAGGCAGTAGGCGTGGTACCGGAACCCGAACCTGGGCAGGGTGTCGGCCATCATCTCCAGGAACAGGCGGCGGTCCTGGTCGGTCTCGTAGATGGCCTGGCGTCGGTTGCCTCGCTGAACAACGTGGTAGATGCCACCGCGGCAAGGTGTCCGGCGTCTGCGCGACATGCCGGCCAGCGTACGGCCATCGGCTGCCACGAATCGTCCCCTGGCCGATCACAACTCCGCGCCAAGGGTGCGACGCAACACGTGCGTCTGGCACCGGCGTTGCACGAATTCCGATAGCAGAACGGGGTAGCCGCCTCGAATTTCGTAGAATCAGGGCCTGTTTTCTACGAAATTCGTAGAATCGGGCGCAACACCGGCGCCAGGCGCCGGTGTTGCATCCGCGGGTGCGCGCGGCGACGAGTGGGGAGCGCGGAGCTAGGCGAAGATGCCGTGCGCGAGAGCGATGGCGCAGGCGACCGCAAACAGTGCGATCAGCAGATTGACGGGACGCATGGTGCCGGGTCGGGCGGCCTGCGCCTCGGTGGTTCGAGGGGGCATGTGGCTGGGACTCTCCTGGAAGGCGATGGACGGATGCAGCTTCGGGTCACCTGCCCTATCGGCGCTTCGTCGTCTTGAGGTAACCGGTATCCCGCAATTCGTTGGCCGGCGGTACGCCTGAATCGTCGATCTGCGTGCGTGGCCGCACCGCGCTCATCCCGTATCTGATCCACCGCAGCGCCAGGATCAGCGCCCCCACCAGCGACGTGGCGGTGCCCACCGCGAAGAACGCGACCCCCAGCGCGATCGCCTGCTCCGCCGTCGTCGAGTCGTGCAGGAACGACACGAACACCGCCTCACGCACCCCGATGCCGTTCAGCGACACGGGCAGCACCAGCGCCGCGAACAGCACCGGCCCGGTGGCGTAGATCTCCGTGATCGGCACGTCCAGCCCCAGTGCCTTCACCAGCATCCAGATCGTCCCCACCCGTACGATCTGGACCGCCAGCGCCAGCCCGAACACCGCCGCCAGCGCCGCTCGCTGCTCGCGGTACCCGTGCAGCGCCTCGTAGAACCGCTGCCCCGCCGCCAGCCGCTTCTCGCCCACCCGCGGCTCCAGCACGCGCGCGGCCAGACCTCGCAGCCGCGCCGAGAACAGCAGCCCCAGCACCACCAGCGCCGCCAGCCCGAACGTCGTCTCGGCCACGACCACCTCCGGCCCGCCGGCCGAGTGCCCACCCGCCGCGTACGCAAGCACCGCCAGCCCCACCAGCGACACGACGCCCACCAGCCGGTCAATCAACACCGACGCCACCGCCTCCGGCCCGTCGTGCGTGCGCCTTCCCAGCTCCACCGCCCGCACCGCGTCCCCTCCCACCGCCGCCGGCAGGAACTGTCCCAGGAACAACGCCACGAAGTATGTCCGCACAAGCCACCAGAACGGTGCGACCATGCCCTTCGCGCGGATCAGGATGCTCCACCGCCACGCCATCACCGGCACCGTTGCCACGTTCACGGCCATCGCCAGCGCCACCCACTTCAGATCCGCCTGCGACAGCGTCCGCCAGATCTCGCGCGGGTCCGTGAACCACAGGAGCGCCACCAGCAGCGCCGCCGAGACGACCGCGCCGGCCGCCACCCGCGTGCGCCGGCTCATCGCGTGAACGCGGCGTGAAGCTTGCGAAGCGCCGCCAGCACGTCGTCGACGTCCTGCTCCGTGTGCGCCCCTCCCAGCGGCAGCGACAGCACCGTCTCGCCCGCCGCCTCCGTCGCCGGCAGCGACACCGCCTCCAGGTTCTCCCGGTACCACGTCAACGTGTGCACCGGCAGGAAGTGCAGCCCGGTCGCGATGTTCTCGGCCGTGAGCGCCGCCGCGTAGCGATCGCGGTCCCCGCCCGCCGCGTCGGGGTCGATCCGCACCACGTACAGGTGGTGCGCGTGCCGCCCGAACGGCGAGCGCCCGATCGGCTCGATCCCGGCCAGCCCCTCCAGCCCGCGGTCGTACCGCTCCACCAGCGCCGCCCGGCGCCGGTGCATGTCGTCCAGCCGGTCGAACTTGGGCAGCGCCACCGCCGCCTGCAGGTCCGCCAGGTTGGCCTTGAACCCCGGCACCGTCACGTCGTAGTGCCCGAGGCTGCGCGACAGCTGCCGTCGCCAGGGATCGCGCGTGATGCCCTGCGACCGCAGCAGCCGCAGCTGCTCCGCCGCCTCCTGCGACCTGGTCGTGATCACTCCGCCCTCGCCGCCCGCCAGGCTCTTGGTCGCGTACAGCGAGAAGCACGTGAAGTCCCCGATCGATCCCACCTTGCGGTCGCCCACCGTCGCCTCGACCGCGTGCGCCGCGTCCTCGATCACCAGCAGCGAGTGCTCGCCCGCGATCGCGCACAGCGCGTCCATGTCGCACGGCCCACCCGCGAAGTGCACCGGCAAGACCGCGCGCGTGCGCGGCCCGACCAGCGCCCGCACCGCCTCCGGGTCGATGTTCAACGTGCCCGCATCCACATCCGCGAACACGGGCGTCGCCCCTGCGTGCAGCACCGCATTCGTCGTCGCCGGCCACGTGAACGACGTCGTGATCACCTCATCACCCTCGCCCAGCCCGGCGGCCACCATCGCCAGGTGCAGCGCCGCCGTGCACGACGAGGTCGCGATCGCGTGGCCCGTTCCCACCCGCGCCGCAAACCGCTCCTCGAGCTCCCGCGTCCGCGGCCCGCTGGTCAGCCAGCCCGACCGCAGCGTCTCGATCACCGACGCGATCTCCTCGTCACCCAGCACCGGCGGCGAGAACGACAGCATGCTGTCGCGCACGGGCGTGCCGCCGTCGATGGCCAGGGTTGCGGGTATGGCGCTGCTCATGCGACCTCGAATCGAACCGCCTCGACCGCCGTTCGCGCTCGTTGGAGCGCCTCCTGCCGCGTCGTCCCCTGCGCGATCACGTATCCGGCCCGGTCGGTGGCGGTGCGCAGGGGGCCGTACCGGTGCCCGGCGGCATGATAGAAGCTGACCTCCGCCGGTCCGCCGGTCGACACCAGCGCGCCCTCCGGTGCGCGCAGGAACTCGATCACGCACGCGCCCTCCGGCCGCGGTTCCAGCTCCGACGCCGCGATCGCCCGGCCGACCGCGATCCGCACCGCCAGGCCGGCCAGATCGACCCCGGCCGCCCGCCGGCAGATCTCGCTGTCGTGCCCGCCCCCCAGCCGCGCGGCCACCTCCATGATCCGCGGCCCCTGTGGCGACAGGATCAGCTGCGTGTAGCTGGGGCCGTCAGTGATCCCCAGTGCCGCCACAGCCGCCTCCGCCGCCGCGGACGCCGCTGCGTCGTCCAGCCCGCTCGGGTACACGTGCCGCTGTGCCACGCCGGGCGCATCCGCGAAGTGCTCCCGGGCCGTCACCGCAACCGGCACGAACAGCCCTCCGACCGAGAAGCCGTTCACAGTCACCTCCGGCCCCTCCACGAACGACTCGAACAGCACCCGGCCGCTGCGCGACCCACGCCGCGCCGTCAGCTCCGCCTGCTCGGCCTCCTCAGCGTTCGCGACGATCGACATCGCGCGCTGTCCCTGCCGGTCCGGCGCCTTGACGACGCACGGATATGCCGGCGGGGCGTCCGCCGACCACTCCGGCTGCGGCACGCCCGCGGCGTCGAACGCCTCCCGCTGCGACACCTTGTTCGTGCACAGCACCGCCGTCGCCACCGACAGCGGGTGGGTCAGGCCGAGGTCCTCGGCGACGTAGGCCGCGATCCGCACCGGCCAGTCGGTGCCGGGCGCGATCAGCCCGACCGCGCCGTGCTCGACCGCCGCCCGCCGCACGCCCGCCGAGTCCTCGCTCGAGACCTCGACGTCACCCACCCCCGGCTGGCTGTCGCACACCACCGTCGGGATCCCTACCGCGGCGGCGGCCTCGATCGCCTGCCGCTGGGCCGGAGCGCCGCCGAGGACGATCAGTGTCACACGGTCTGGGCCGTCTGCTCGGCCGCCAGCACCTTCTGCCACCACTCGGGGTGGTTCCGGTACCACGCGATCGTGCGCTCCAGCCCGTCCGCGAACGCGATCTTGGACGTCCAGCCCAGCAGCTGCTCGGCCCTGTCCGTCGATCCGATGTGGCGGTCGACCTGGCCCGGCCGATCGTCGATGTTGGCCTTGAGCGAGGCCGGCTTGCCCAGCAGGTCCAGGATCATGTCGGCGATCTGCTCGACCGACTCGTCCACGCCGGTGGCGACGTTGATCGTCTCGCCCTTGATCTGGTCCAGCGGCACCTCGCAGGCCTGCGTGATCGCCTCGGCCGTGTCGAACACGTGCAGCCAGTCGCGGCTGGCCTGGCCGTTGCCGTGGATCGTCAGCTGCTGGTCGGTCAGCGCCTGGATGATGAAGCGCGGGATCACCTTCTCCGGGTGCTGGTAGGGCCCGTAGTTGTTGAACGGCCGGATCACGGTGATCGGCAGGTCGTACGTGCACCAGTACGAGTAGGCCAGGCGGTCGCCCCCGGCCTTGGTGCCCGCGTAGGGCGAGCGCGGGTTGAGCGGGTGATCCTCGGACATCGGGTCGCTCTCGGCCGTGCCGTACACCTCGGACGAGGAGATCAGGATGAACCGCTCCACCGGGCGCTCGCGGATCGCGTCCAGCAGCACCTGCGTGCCCACCACGTTGGTGGTGACGAACTCGGCGCCGCCCTGCTCGATCGACTTGGACACGTGCGACTCAGCCGCCGCGTTCACGATCACGTCGACGCCGTCGAGCGCCTCGGCCACGTCCTGGATGTCGCGGATGTCGCCCCGGATGAACCGCAGCCGGTCGTGCGAGATCACGTCGTCGAGGTTCTCGAGGTTCCCGGCGTAGGTGAGCGCATCCATCGTCACCACCTGGTGCTGGGTGTGCTCCAGCAGGTAGCGGATCATGTTGCTCGAGATGAACCCGGCGCCGCCGGTCACGAGGATGCGCTTCATCTGCCTATCCAAGTTCGCGATCGATGTAGTAGATGGGCCGCTGCTCGACGTCGCGCTGGATACGGGCGAGGTACTCCCCCAGCACGGCCATCAGAAACCCCTGCAGCCCCAGGACGAACAACACCAGCCCGCCCAGGAACAACGGGCCCGGAAAGTCTCCGTGACGGATCCAGAACACGGCACCCCAGAGCGTCACGATCGACGCCATCAGGATACCTCCGATCGCCAGCACGGCCCCCACCCACTGCACCATCTGGGCCCAGAAGCCGGTCAGGACGTGCAGCGCCAGGGTGATCAGCTTGATCATGCCGTAGCGGCTCTGGTCGTCGCGGGCAGCGTGCTGCAGGTCGACCTCCGTCACCGACGCGCCGGTCGTGCAGACCAGCGCCTTGGTGAACTTCTGGCGGCCGATCCTGTGCATCACCGGCTCGATCGCATCGCGCCGGTAGGCATTGAAGGCGCAACCGAAGTCGGAGATGGGGGCGCCGGTCAGTCGCGCCAGCAGCCCGTTGATGAAGCGTGACGGCACCCGTCGCAGGAAGAAGCCGTCTTGCCGCAGCACCCGCCGGCCGCTGGCCACGTCGGCGCCGGCGTGGATCGCGGCCACCAGCTTGGGAATGTCGCTGGGCTGGTTCTGGAGGTCGCCGTCCATCGTCACCACGATCCGCCCCCGAGCGCGTGCGATGCCGGCGTGCATGGCGGGGTGCTGACCGAAGTTGCGCTTGAACGAGACCACCCGCACCCGCGGGTCGCGCTCGTGCAGCTCCTCCAGCAGCGCCATCGTGCCGTCGGTCGACCCGTCGTCGATGAAGATCACCTCGGCCGCGATGCCGGATTCGGCCAGCGTCTGGTCGATCCCCTCCCACAGCCTGGTCACGGTGGCCTGCTCGTTCAGGAGCGGGATCACGATCGTCACCTCGGGGGCATGCAGCCGGCTCTCGACCGTCTGCGGCGCGGCTTCGGTAGCCATGGTGAAAGCGTACCGGTTCGTGCGGACCGGGACGTGCGCCTGCGCGCTCCGGCCTGGTCGCGGGGCGTCATAATGCCGCCCGATGCGCGCCTTCCTGACCGCCCGCTGGGCTCCGCTCACGGCGGTGATCGCAACCGTGGCTTACGCCGTCACCGTGATCGGTTTCGGTCTCAACTACCGGCCGTTGCACAACGACGAGGGCGTCACGCTGTCGGTTGCCTCTCACCCGTCCGCACGCGACGTGTTGGACATCGCCATCGACGAACGCCACGGCCCGCCGTTGCACTACCTGGCCGTGCACGCGTCGCTGGTGCTGCGCGACGACATGCTGGGGCTGCGCCTGCCCTCCGCGCTGTTCGGCATCCTCGCCATCGCGCTCGCCTACGGCTTCGGTCGCGAGCTGCTGGGCCGATCCGGCGGCGCCGTGCTGGCGGTGCTGGTCGCGACCATCCCCGAGGTCGTGCACCTCGCCCAGTTCGCGCGAGGGTACACCGCCATGCTGGCCGCCTCCTTCGGCAGTATGTGGCTGCTGCTGTTGCTCGTGCGCACGCGCCGCGCCCGCTACGTCGCGCCCTACGCCGTGTCGGCGCTGCTGCTTGTGGCCGCTCACCCCTTCGGGCTGTTCGCGCTGGCGTCGGAGATGGTGCTGCTGGTGGTGCTGGGCCTGGCGCCGCTGCGGCACGGCTGGCGCTCGCAGCGCCGGAACCTGATCGTGCTGAGCCTGGCTCTGGGAACGGGGCTGCTGGCGATGCTGCTGCTGTGGCGTGTGTACTCGCAACTGCAGCCCAAGTACGGCGTCGGCCAGGGCGGGGCGGTGGTCGACCTCGGGTCGTCGGAGTTCTGGCGCCGTATCGGGGACGCCTGGACGGGCTCGTCATACGTGATCGTGTGGCTGGCGCTTGCCGCTGCGGCGTTGGCCGGGCTGGTGATGCTGGCCATGCGCGACCGCCGCGCCGCGCTGATCCTGGGCATCTGGCTGGTACAGCCGATCGTGCTGTTATCGATCCTGACAGCGACCTCTCCCGACTTCGCGCCGGAGCGGCACCTGTCGTTCATGATTCCCGCCTACGTCGCCGCGCTGGCCACCTTCCTGGCCGAGGTCGGCCGCCGGGCAGGTCGCTATGGGCCGTGGCTGGCGGCACTGCTGACGCTGGCCGCGATCACGCCGGGCGTCGTCGCGCTCAGCCGTGACGTCGGCAACTTCACCCCCGACCTGCGGCACGCCAGCCTCTACCTGGGCAGCCAGTTCGGCAGCGACGACGTGCTGCTCACGACCGGGGGCGTGCCTGAGCCGGGCGTCGATGCCCGTCTCTACGGCGCCTACGCGGCCCTGGATGCGTCCGGCAGCGACTCGCTGTCGCGGTGGCGCGACGTCGGCCAGGACACGGGCTGCGACCTGGTCCGGCGTCTCGGCGACCAGCCGACCCCGGCCGCGGCCTGGGTGCTCCTGCGCTCGTCTGACGCGGCCCAGCTGGCGACGGGCCTGCGGGCGAAGGGCTTCGATCACGTTGAGGTGTTCGGACCGTTCGTGGTGGCCAGGCGACCGCTGCGGCACCGAACGACGGTGGCAGCGCTGTCGACCGGGATCCGCGCCTATCGGGTGGCGGCGCAGCTGACCCCGGCCACGACCGACTTCGCGCACCTGGCCGGCGACTATCGCTCGGCACGCAGGGACGTCCGGCACCCGGAGCTGTGTCCCTAGCTGAGCGTCTCGCGGGCGCGGTCGGAGAGCACGCCGAAGTCAATGTTCTGCCCGGTCACCTCCCGCAGCAGCGCGTCGGCGTTCAGCGACTGGCCCAGCTCCCACAGCTCCCGCACCAGGGTGCCCGCCTCGCGCTGCGCGAACCAGTTCCCGCCGTACCGCTCGCGCAGCCACTCCGACAGCTGCGCCTCGAACGCCCACGCTCGCAGGTAGCAGGTACAGTAGAAGCCGCCGTCCACGTCCTCGAGGAAGTCCGACTCGGGATAGGGGACGCCGACGGCGCTCGACAGATGCTGTGCGTAGCGGCCTGGCAGGGAGGGAAGCGGCGCGCCGGAGTGCAGCTCCAGCTCGTAGCGCAGCTTGGCGCAGTAACGGCGCAGGAAGAACAGCGTGACGAAGGCCGAGAAGCGGACGAACTGGTCGCTTCGGAGCAAGTCCAGCCGCGCCGCCAGCCAGCGCGGGTCGCCGGTCAGGTGTTCCAGCAGGAACGCGAACCCCTCGGTGACCGCGTTGTCGCCCAGCACCCGTTCCTCGGCGGGCAACGTGCGCCGCGCGTGCGCGAAATGCTCCGTGTGCCCTGCCTCGTGGAACAGTGCGGCGTAGTCCTCCTGGCCGCCCTGCGGCAGCACCACCAGCACCACCCGGTCGGGCACCCGGATCGGCGCGCAGAAGGCGCGCGGCACCTTGCCCGGCCGCGCCGCCACGTCCAGCTCCACGTTGGGCTGGCGGTCGAGGTCGATGCCGAGCCCGGACAGCGTCTCGCGCAGTGCAGGCAGCGCGCGCTCCCCCGGGAAGCCTTTGTCGAACTCGGGTGCGCGCATCAAGCGCGCGAGGTCGGAGGGCCCCGCGTCGCCCAGCGACACGCCCAGCCGGCTTCGCAGCTGGCTGTCGAGCTCGTCGATGTACAACGACTCCGTGTCCGCCAGGAACGTCTCGGTGCGGGCGGCCAGCCCGGCCGGATCGAACCCGAGCCGTTCGTACAGCGACAGCACCGTGGGTGCGCCCAGCTCGGCCGTCAGCACCCGTTCCCGCTCCGCCAGCTCGGTCAGCACCGGGTTCAGGTCGCGCTCGGTCACCTCGCAGCGGCTCCGGTACAGCTCTCGCCGGCGGGCTGCGTCGGGCTCGTTCAGGAGCAGCGGCCGCACCTCCCGGTAGGGCACCTGCCCTCCGTCGAACGGCACCGTCAGGCCGGCTTCGAGGTTCGCCGACCGGTCGGTCAGCTGCTTGGTGCCGTCACCGATGTAGGCCTCGGCCGCGAACCGCTGCAGCTCGGTGGCGGCGCCGATGGCGGCCAGCTCCAGCGCGCTTTCCAGCGAGGTCAGGTGGGCGTAGTGGTCGTACACCCGCGTCATATCCATGGTCGGCTTGAGCCCGGCGCTGTGCTGGTAGTACTCGGTCAGCGCCTCGGCCATCATGTCCTCGAGGTCGTCACGGTAGGAGACGAGGTCGACGGCCACGCTCGTACACTACCGGGCAGGCCATGCCCACACTCGCCCGCGACCAGGAGCTGGAGCTTGTCATCGACAGCCTCGCCTACGGCGGCCGCGGCGTTGCCCGTCACGGCGAGCTGGTCGTGTTCGTTGCGCAGGCGCTGCCCGGGGACAGGGTGCGGGCGAGGGTCACGAAGTTCAAGCGCCGTTACGCCGAGGCGCGTGCGGTCGAGCTGCTGGAGGCGGGCCCAGGACGGGTCACCGCCCGCTGCGAGCACTTCGGCGTATGCGGCGGCTGCGCTTGGCAGGACCTGGACTACGCCGAGCAGCTGCGTCACAAGCAGGCGCAGGTCTCCGATGCCCTGCAGCGGCTGGGGCGGCTGGAGGGCTACCACCTGGCGCCGATCAAGCCGGCCCGCCAGATCTGGGGCTACCGCAACAAGTTCGAGTACTCGTGGTCGCAGACCGCCGACGGCGCGGCGCTGGGATTCCACGTGGCCGGCCGCTGGGACCGGCTGATGGCGGTGAACACCTGCCACATCGCATCGCCCGTCTCGAACGAGCTGCGCCGCGGGTTCGAGCGGTGGGCGCGCGAGCAGGGCTTGCAGGCGTACGACCAGCGCACCGGCGCCGGCTTCCTGCGCCACCTGGTGGTGCGCGAGGGCCGCAACACCGGCCAGCTGCTGGCGATGCTCGTCACCGCGCCCGGCCCGGCGCCGGCGGTCGACCACCTGCAGCGAATGCTGCCGGATGGCGTCGTGGGGGTCGTGCACGCGGTCAACGACGGCGTGGCCGAGGTCACGGCCGGGCTGGCGCACACCACGCTGTTCGGAGCCGACGAGTTCGAGGAGCGGATCGACGGGCTGACCCTGCGCCTGTCGCCAGGCGCGTTCATGCAGACCAACAGCGAGATGTCGCAGGTGCTGTACCGGCACGCCATCGAGCAGGCGCGGCTGCGCCCCGGCGACGTCGCGTGGGACCTCTACTGCGGGGCCGGGGCGATCGGCCTGCTGGCGGCGCCGTACGTCGAGCGTGTGATCGGCGTCGAGATCTCGTCAGAGTCGATCGCCCGCGCACGCGAGAACGCGGCCCTAAACGGCATCGCCAACGCGGAGTTCGTGGAGGGCGACGTCGCCAAGCAGCTGCGCCCGCTGCTCGAGCGGGTGCCCCGGCCCAGCGTCGTGTTCGTCGACCCTCCTCGTGCCGGCCTCACGCCTCGGGCCGTGCGGCGCGTGCTGGAGCTGGCCCCCGAGCGCATCAGCTACGTCTCGTGTAACCCCACCACCCTGGCGCCGAACGCACGCCAGCTCGTGGACGGCGGCTATCGGCTGGAGCTGGTGCAACCCGTGGACATGTTCCCCCACACGCACCACATCGAATGCGTTGCGCAGCTCACCCGGCAGGAGCCGGGCGCGGTCGCGTGACGTCCTGCGCCCCGTGCAAGATCTCGGCCAGCTGGGCGACGCCGTCTGCGATCCGCGGTGCCGGGCGCGAGAAGTAGGCGTTCGCGTCCACGCACACCGCCGGGGCCGGCAGCTCGATCCCGGCGGCCTCAGCCTCGGCGCGAACGCGGTCGAACCCGCAGGGTGCAACCACGATCAGCTCCGGCTGCGCAGCGGCAACCGCGTCCCACGTGGTCGCGTATGACGGGCGCCCGGCCACGCCCAGCACGTCCTCGCCGCCCGCCAGGTCGACCATCTCCGGCACCCAGTGCCCGGCGGCGAAGGGCGGCTCGAGCCACTCGGCCACGAACACCCGCCGTACCGGCCGGCCGGCCACGGCCTCCGTCGCCGCGATCATCGTCCGGCGCATGCGGGCGACGACGCCGGCACCGCGCTCGCAGGTGCCCGCCCGGCACGTGTCCAGGCGATCGGCCAGCAACCGCACGCTGGCCTCGACCTCGCCGATCGTGTGCGGGTCGAGCGAGATCACCTCGGCAGCCACCGTGCTCAGCCGCGACACCTCGTCGCCGGACACTGCACACACGCGGCACAGGTCCTGCGTGATGATCAGGTCGGGCTCGAGCTCGGCCAGCACCTGCTCGTCGATCGCGTAGAGCGAGCGGCCCTCGAGCAGCGCCGCACGCACGGCCGCATCGATCTCGGCGCTCCGCAGCTGCTCGGTGTCCACCCTGGCCGCTGTCACGACCGGCAACGCGCCGACCCGAGGCGGCCAGTCGCACTCGGCGGAACGGCCCACCAGCAGGTCGTCAATGCCCAGGTCGGCCACGATCTCGGTCGCGCTGGGAAGCAGCGAGACGATGCGCATGGCCGAACTATCGCAGCGCGGACAGCAGCTGCACGGCACGTGGTGAGCCGAGGCCGGTGACGTCGTCCCAGCCAACCGCGGTGGCCAGCGATGAGTCGCGGTCGAGCGAGCGCAGCATGGTCGCCCTCTTGCCGTTCGGCTGCAGCCGGTGGCGCAGCACGGCCAGGGTGCGGCCGCTGGGCGTGATGTCGTTGAAGGCCGGGCTGCCGGCCAGCCGGTAGAGCTGCGGGTTGAGGAACCCGATAGGCCGGTGCTGGGCCTCGTTGGCGAGCGTGGCGATGCCCGCCATCAGCGGTGCAGACAGGCTGGTGCCGCCGATCCACGACTCCTTCTGCTCGGTGCCCCCGCCCGGCTTCGAGTAGGTCTGCGTGAACAGCACGCCGGTCTGCGGGTCGGCCACGAGCGACACGTCGGGCTCGGTGCGCTGCGTGCCGGGCACGACCCCGTTCTGGTATGAGGGCTTCGCGTAGATGGCGCTGGCGCCGCCACCGCCGCCGTACAGGAAATAGCCCGGGAACCGCTCGGCCCAGGCGCCGTGCACCCAGTTCATCTCGGTCGTTCCCCAGCCCGTCTCCCACAGGCGCTGCCCGCTGGAGCCGACCGCCAGGCTGGTGCCGCCCACCGAGGTCACGAGCGGGCTCGAGTCGGGGAACCCGCCCGATACCGACCCGAACGCCGCGCGGTTGTCGCCGTCGTCGCCCGATGCGACGAAGATGCCCATGCCCTGCGCCTGCGCCTGCTGAAACACCGAGTTCAGCGCCCGCACCTCGCCTCTCGAGGCGTCGCTCTCGGGCATACCCCAGCTGTTGGAGACGACGTTCGCCAGGTGCCCATCGACCACCGCGTTCAGGGCCAGGTCGAGTCCCTTCGAGCTGTTCGCCGCTCCCACATAGAGGATGTGGGCGCGTGGCGCAACCGCGTGCGTCCACTCCACGTCCAGCGCCTGCTCGATGTACCAGTCCTGCATGTCGGCGGGATCACGCGGGTAGTGGGTGGAGCCCGGTGCAATCACCTCCGAGTAGCGGGCGTGTGGCAGGTGGAACGTCCGCGAGAAGCGGTTGAGGTCGGCGCGGATCGTGGGCGAGAAGAACGCCCCCGTGATCGCGATCGTCTGACCGCGACCGTCCAGGTGCTGCTTCTGCAGCTGGTCGATCCCATAGGCGGACGCAATCTGCTGGGGCGTGTAGCCGCAGATCAGCCACGGCAGCGGTGTGCCGGGGGCGTACGGATTGGGGAAGTGGCTGCTGGTGTGCTCACCCCAGTAGTGGGAGCAGGGGCCGACCGAGGTGCCGGTGGGCGGCGGCGGCGCCGGCGACGTGATGCGCGGCCGCGCCAGCGCGTAGGCGTTGTCGAGTCCCGTGATCGCCGTCACGCGCGTGGCCAGGTCGTCGGGGATCCTGGGGTTGGCGTCGGGGGCGCGCACCGTCTGCCCGCTCACCTGGTACAGCGACTCGTTCACCTGGAACGCGTGCTCGACCTGGGCCACCGTCCCGCTGGCCGTGACGAACAGGTGGTTGTCGGGTACGTGCACCAGGTCGAAGCCCTGCGCCTGCAGCCAGCTGGACACGCTCGCAACCGAGCTCGCGTCCGGCGCGAACAGTGAGCGGAACTGCTGCGGCGACAGCCAGCGGCGATACAGGTCGCTGGTGGGATCCTGCTGGGCGGCCAGCAGCGCTTCCAGCTGCGGCTGGTGGCGCCACCCCAGCCACATCGAGAACACGACCGTGCTGCCGTCGGAGGCTTGGCCCGTGCTGTTGGCCGGCGTCGCCCATGTCGGCTTCGTGTCGGGCACGGTGGTGCTGCCGCCGGCGTGAGCGCTCTGCGCCGCTCCGGACCACATCAGCGACAGCCCGATCAGAACCCGGCAGCTGAGGCGACGGAACCGACCGTGGGGAGCCATCGCAGATACATCGACGCGCGGCGCTCCGGCGGCTAGTCCCCTTCGGGTGAATCGGCTCTCCCCCCGATGCGCCCCGCCAGCAGGTCGGCGTTCGCGGTCAGGAACGCCAGCGATAGCAGCGGCAGCGCCGGCAGCGCCCGGTCGAACTGGTAGGACAGCAGCAGGGTCAGGCCGAACGAGGCCGTCATCGCCGTCCAGGTCAGCATCGGGCGCAGGTCAAACCGCGCCGCCGCGGCCAGGAACACCGAGAAGAACACGAAGTCGCTGGCGCCGATCTGCGCCACCCCGTTGCTGCCGAGCGGATGGAACGCCAGCGTGAACGCGTTCAGCACCTGCGCGTGGTGCTCGACGATCACCTTGGTCGGCCCGGCCGCGACGCTGTAGATGTCCACCGCCGCGATCAGCACGGCGATGCCCACGATCTCGACCGGCGTCTGCAGCAGCGACCCCAGGCCCAGGCCGATCAGGCTGGCCGCCACCAGCTTGGTCAGCGTGGCCGGCGTGCCCGAGTAGCCGGCCCAGATCAGGAGCGCCGTGGCCAGCACCGCGGGCACCGCCCACAGCAGCAGCCGCGCGCCCACTCCTGCCGCCGGGGCCAGCGCCAGCGGCACCAGCGTCGCCAGCGGGATCGAGATCAGCGCCAGGCCTGCGATCTGGACGGCCGTGGCGGGGCTGTTCCCGATGTGGGGTGCGAGCCGGTCGAACGCGGCCAGGGCGGCCAGCGCCCCGGCCACGCGCAGCGTCAGTACGGCGGCAGGTTGTCGTACCACTCGCCCAGCGCCTTGAACGCCGCCCAGAACTCGCGCTTGGCGGCGGAGTCGTTCAGCGAGCTGTCGATGTCAGGCACGGCCAGCAGGTCGATCGTGGGGGTGAACGGCCGTACCTCGCCGGGGCTGAACTCGACCGGCGACGACAGCGGGAACTCCAGCGATCCCAGGAACGCGACGGCGTCGGAGCCCATCGCGACGACGATGCCGGGCTGGGTGATGTGCAGCTCGTGGGTCAGCCAGGCCCGCGCCTGGGCGAGGTCGTCCGGCCCGGGGTCGATGTCGACCTTCAGGCAGACGCTGCCGTACAGCTTCAACGGGTCGATGCGCAACCGCTCGATGCTCTTCAGCACCGCCTGGCCGGCCCTGCCGAAGAAGGCCACGCCCTCCTGCACCTCCGCCGCCATCGGCCGGTACTTGAGCAGGAAGATGTCGGCCAGCGGGTGGCCGGTGCCGATCACCGGGGCCTGTGCAGGGTGGTGGTCGCCGACCCAGGTCGCGATCTCATGGCCGAGCTGGTTGGTCTCGGCGATGGCGCGGGCCTGGTAGCGCTCGTAGATCTGATCGTCGGGCACGCTCACTCCCACATATTGGCGCATCCGCGGCCGAAACCTCTACCCCGCGATGCGTTCAAGCTTGCCGGGCGTGTGGTCGATCATCTCCACACATGCCACGCTTCTCCCGAGCTGCGGCGGCAGCTTGCCTGGCCGCATTCATTCCTCCTGCGCTGGTTGCGCTGGCTTCGCGCCGCGTGAACGGCGAGTTCGAGCTGCCCACGCTGCACGTGCTGGCGGTCACGGGTACCGCCGCCGTCGCCGCCGCCGTGTCGGTGCTGATGACGCGGGCGGCGATCCGCAGGAACGACTTGCGAGCGGGGCTGGTGGGCGTCGCCTTCACCGTCATGGCCGGCCTGATGACGATCCACGGCCTGGCCACGCCGGGCGTGTTCCTCGAAGAGTACGCCCGCAACGCCACCGTCGGCCTGGCCGGCGTGCTCGCGGTTCCGGCCGGCGGCGTGATCCTGGCCGCGGCGGTGCTGGCACCGTCCGCCCGCACCGGCGCCACCCGCGGGGTCGCACGCTGCCAGGCGGCCGCCCTCGCGGCGCTGCTGGTGTTCGGCGTGGTCGGCCTGGTACATCCGGAACTGATCCCGCTGGTGCCGCTGCAGGCGGAGCCGTGGGTCTACATCGTGCTGTTCCCGGTCAGCATCGTCTACCTCTGGATCGCGCGGCGGGCCTTCGTCACGCACCAGCTGACCGGCCGCCGCGCCGATCTCACGGTCGCCGTGGGCCTGATCTGGCTGGGCTGCTCGATCGTGATCTACCTGATATCGGACACCTGGACGCTGATGTTCTGGGCGGCGCACGTGCTGGAGGCGATGGGCTTCGTGGCGGTGGCGGGCTCGGTCGCCGTCGACCTTGCCCGGCAGGTGCCGTCCTATCACCTCTACCGCCGCGTGGAGGGCAGCGACCTGCTGGAGTCCGAGGAGAGCCTGCTGGGCGGCTACGTCCGCAGCCTGACCGCGACCATGGAGCTGCGCGACCCCTCCACCCGCGAGCACTCGCGGCGGGTGGCCGCCCTGGCGGTGCGGGTGGGCGTGAAGATGGGACTGCCGGCGCCCGCGCTGCGCCGTCTGGCCGTGGCCGGGCTGCTCCACGACATCGGCAAGCTGCAGGTGCCCGAGCAGATCCTGAACAAGCCGGGCCGGCTCACGGATGAGGAGTTCGCGGTGATCAAGACGCATCCCCGGAAGGGCGCAGACCTGCTGGCGCACCTGGGCGGGTTCGAGCCAGAGCTGCCGATCGTGCTGTGGCACCACGAGCGGTTCGGCGGCGGCGGATATCCGGATGGCATCGCCGGCCAGGCGATCCCGCTGGAGGCCCGCATCATGACCGTCTGCGACGTATACGACGCGCTGATCAGCCGGCGTGCCTACCGCGAGCCATGGTCGCACGAGCGGGCGATGACCCAGATCGCGAGCGAGACCAGCAGCGCGTTCGACCCGGCCTGCGTGGATGCGCTGGCGGCCGTGCTCGAGGGCGCCGGCGAGCAGTCGGTGCAAGTGCTGCACCAGTCGCTCGGCGGCGTCCGTGCGGCGGACGCCGCGGCCTGACGTTAACCATCTAGCTTCCGGTCTTCCCGACCTGCTGCATCCACTTCAAGCCCTGCAGGTAGAGCAGGTTGCGAGGCCGCCGCACGATCTGGTTGTGCCGCATCGCGACCAGGAACTCCTCCGGCCCGTCGAAGGCAGGAATGCGGTTGATGGCGGTGCCGATGCCCTGCAGCACGTGCGCGTCCGACCCTGCCGACTGCACCAGGTTGTACTTGGTCGCGAACCGCATGGCGTCGTCGTTGAACGAGTCGAACAGCAGCCGTGAGTTGTAGACCTCGAACACGTCGATCTCATCGAGGTGGCGGAGCAGCGTGGCCGAGTCCGGGATCGTGTGCAGGCGGTCGAAGGGGTGGGGCATCAGCACCAGGCCTCCCTGCTGCTGGATCTCGGCGATGGTGTCGGCCATGCTCATGCCCCGCTCGATCCGCTCGTGCAGGAACAGCCCGATCACCTCGCCCTGTGAAGTCTTGACCTCCTCGCCCACGATCACCGTGATCGGCTTGTCCAGGGCGGCTGCCTCGAGCGCGCCCGAGATCTCGTTGTGGTCGGTGATCGCGATGGCGCCCAGGCCCTGGGCGATGCAGTGGTCGACCAGCGCCTCCGGGTCGGTGGCGCAGTCGTGCGAGTGGCTGGTGTGCATGTGCAGGTCGGCGTCGATCAGCACCGGCCGCGCCGGCGCCGCCTGGGGCCGTGTCCTGCGCCGCCGCAGCAGGCCGGAGTAGAGCGACTCCAGCCGCTCGGCCAGCGCCGCCGCGCCGCGCTGGCCGGCGGCCCGTTCGCCCTCGGCGCCCAGCTGCTCGCGCAGCTCGGTCTGCTCCAGCAGGCGGGCCACCGCGGCGGCGGCCAGCGGCGGCTGGTCGGCCGCATAGCGCAGCCCCGGGCCGTCGTCGACCGAGACAACGACCGCGCCGCCGGCGCGGGCCTCCCAGGCCAGGAGCGGGCTGCCATCGGGCGCCGCCACGAACACGTCGGCGGCTCCCAGCAGCCGGGCTCGCTGTTCGTCTCGCTCCAGCCCCTCGGTGCGCACGCGACCGCGTGCCCGCGGCGGCACGTAGGGCCGCATCGGCCGGCGGCCGCGCCGGTCCCAGGCCAGCGTCAGCTCCACGCCGGGCGTGTCGGCGACGGTGCGGATCAGGCTGCGGGCGACCCCGCGGCCCTCGCCCGTCCACTCGGCCACGACCCTGGTGCCGGTCTTGCCGGCTGGGGTGAAGATGGGGGAGATCGGGTCCGGCATGACCTCGTAGTCGCCCGGGTACAGGGTGGCGGCGAGGTCCGCCGCGCGCGTGCTGGCCGCGAGCAGCGCATCGATGCGCGACCCGTAGCGCTTCCGCCGGCCGCTGCGGATCGGATAGCTGAGCGCGCGCTCGGTCTCGGCGTGGAAGGTGGCCACGATCAGGCCGCGGGTGTGGCGCAGGGCGGCGGTGGCCAGCCCCGGCACGGTCGGCTCGTGGGCGTGCACGATGTCGAACCCGCCCTCGCCCACGGCCAGCGCGACGTTGGCGGAGGCAGCGATCGGCAGCCCGGCGCCGCGCCCGCGGCCGCGTGCTCCGCTGGGAACGGCCGGGCCGACGGCCACGGCCAGCGGCTCGCCGGGCAGCGCGTGCAGCGCCTCCGCGTCGCCGGCCGCCAGCGAGCGCAGCCGGCGCCGTCCGCTCCGCAGCGACTGCGAGGACGCGCTGGGCGCGAGCACCGTCACCCGGTGCCCGCGCCCGGCCAGTCCCGTCGCCTCGTTCCGCACGTACTCGGCCACCGGATGGCCGCCGGCCAGCGTGTAGGGCGAGACCAGGCAGATGTTCAGCGCATCGGCCACGTCGGCCTCAGCCCTTGGCCGCGGCCTTCTCCCGGGTGCCCGACTTCTTGGGCGTGTACTTCTCGATGAACGTCTCCACCTGCGTGTGGCACTCGTCGTCGGGGTGCTGCACCGGGGGCGACTTCATGAAGTAGGCGGACGGCCACTCGAGCGCGCCGCCGATGCCGTTGTCGAGCGCCAGCTTGGCGCAGCGCACGGCGTCGATCACGATGCCGGCTGAGTTGGGGGAGTCGACCACCTCGAGCTTGAGCTCGATGTTCAAGGGCACGTCGCCGAACGAGCGGCCCTCCAGGCGGATGTAGGCCCACTTGCGATCCTCCAGCCAGGCGACGTGATCCGACGGCCCGATGTGGACGTTCTTGGCGCCCAGGTCGTGGTCGAGCTGCGAGGTGACCGCGTTGGTCTTGGAGATCTTCTTGCTCTCCAGGCGCTCACGCTCGAGCATGTTCAGGAAGTCGGTGTTGCCGCCCACGTTCAGCTGGTGGGTGCGCTCCAGCAGCACGCCCCGCTCCTGGAACAGGCGCGCCAGCTTGCGGTGGACGATGGTGGCGCCGACCTGCGACTTGATGTCGTCGCCGACGATGGGCAGGCCCCTCTCCTCGAACCGGCGCCGCCAGTACGGCTCCCGGGCGATGAACACGGGGATGCAGTTGACGAAGCCGCAGCCGGCCGCGAGCACCTGCTCGACGTACCACTTGGTCGCCTCCTCAGAGCCGACCGGCAGGTAGCTGACGACCACGTCGGTCTTGGTGTCCTGCAGGATCTTGACGACATCGGCGGTCTCGCCGGGGGCCTTCGTGATCACCTGCGACAGGTACTTGCCGATGCCGTCGTGGGTCATGCCGCGGTACACGGGCACGTCCAGCCTGGGCACGTCGGAGAACTTAACGGTGTTGTTCTGGCCGCTGAAGATCGCCTGCGACAGATCCTTGCCGACCTTGTCGGCGTCGATGTCGAAGGCGGCGCTGAACTCGATGTCCGAGATGTGGTAGCCGCCCAGGTCGACGTGCATCAGGCCGGGCACGCGTTCCCCCGCCTTGGCGTTCTGGTAGTACTGGACGCCCTGGACGAACGACGAGGCGCAGTTACCGACACCGACGATGGCGACGCGCACCTTTCCGTTCGAGGCGCGATGTCCGTTTTGCGAGGCCGTTTCGGCCATAACCTATCCCTCCGATTTCGCGTTCAGTTGTGTGCGTACGTAGGCGATGCGCTGGACGACGGTGATCGACGTCAGCGCGGCCAGGATGTAGATCGCGTAGGGCAGCACGCTGCCCATGCCGGCGAACGGCAGCACCACCGCCAGGAGCACGATCCGCTCGGCTCGAGCCATCAGGCCGACGTCGCCCTTCAGGCCCAGCGCCTCGGCCTTGGCGCGGGTGTAGCTGACCAGGAACGATCCGACCAGCGCCACGAACACGCAGGCCAGGGCAAGGGTGTGTCCCTGGTCGGCCAGCACCAGGGCGATGGCACCCAGGATCACGCCCTCGCTCATGCGGTCGAGGGTCGAATCGAGGAAGCCGCCGAACGGGGTCATCTTGTCGTGCGCCCGCGCCAGCGCGCCGTCGAGGGCGTCGATCACTGAGCCGGCCACGAATACCACGGTCGCCCACACCCAGTGCTGCTCGTAGATCAACACACCGGCCGCCAGGTTCAGCAGGAACCCGCAGGTGGTGAGCTGGTTGGGAGTGAGCGGGATGCTGCGGAAACGCTGCATGAAGCGCAGCGCGACGCTGCGCCCGCCGTTCGTATACCCGTCCTTGAGACGCTCGAGCGAGGTGGTCATCGCACGTACTATACCACGCGCGCTATCACGTGCGTGCGGTTCCGCGAATCCCGGTCAGGAGGCCGGATCAAGCCGCAACCGATGGCGGGCCGAGGCCGGCAGCGTGGGGTGGAAGCGCTCGATCGTCCAGGCGACGCCGAGGGCGACGCCGGCCAAGCAGGCACCCAGGATCGCGTCCAGCCAGAAGTGGTTGCCGGTTGCCACGATCGAAAACACGATCAGGCACGGGTAGAAGAGCCAGATGAAGCGGATGGCGGGCCGGCGCACCAGGAAGAAGCAGCTGGCGCCGATGATCAGCGCGAAGCAGGTATGCACGCTGGGCACGGCCGCGAACGGGTTCGAGAGCAGCGACACGGCGCCGGTGTTGAAGTTGACGTCGGCCGTCTTCTCGAGCGTGTCGATGAAGCCGAGGTCGGTGAGCATGCGCGGTGGCGCGGTCGGGAACAGGACGTAGCCGATCAGGGCCAGCGCCATCGCCGAGAAGACGATGTTGCGCACGAAGTAGTAGTGGTGGTTGCGGCGCAGGTACAGCCAGAACATGAAGCAGGTGGTGACCGCGAAGTGCGCGTGGAAGTAGGTGATGTTGGCCACGTCGAGCACCCACGGCCGCGCCAGCGCCCAGTGCTGAAGGTCCAACTCCGTGAAAATGCCGACGGTCTTCTCGACCGTGACGACGTCGCGCGCGTGCACGAATGCGACCGCGAGATCGCCCTTGGCGAGGGTGCGGGAGATCTCGTACAGCAGGTCGGCGACCGCGAACAGCCCCAGCTGGAGCAAGAAGTCAGGCCACCCCTTGGGAAGCACTCGCGCACGCTCCCTGGTCCGCGCAGAGGCCAACGTCGCCATCGGGGGATGGTACCCGATCGCGCGGATCGCGACGCCGCGCCTGACGGGCGGCTCAGCCGCCGATATGGGACATCTCGACGCGCGGGCGGTTGCGGGTCTCGGCGCTGCGCAGCTCGGAGTAGCGGTCGCCGCGGTTGCCCCAGATCCGGCTCAGCAGCGCGGCCAGCTGCTCGTCGGTCGCGCCGTCGCGGAGAGGCCCCCGCAGGTCGCGGCCGTGGGCGCCGAACAGGCAGGTGTAGAGCTCGCCCTCGGCTGACAGGCGGGCCCGTGTGCAGCCGCCGCAGAAGGGGCGGGTGACCGAGGCGATGACGCCGATCTCGCCGGCGCCGTCGACGTAGCGGAGGCGATTGGCGACCTCGCCCGGGTAGCGCGGCGCGACCGACTCCAGCGGCCAGCGGGCCGACACCATGTCGAGCAGCTCCTGGGCGGGCACGACGTCGTCCAGGCGCCAGCCGTTGGTGGTGCCGACGTCCATGAACTCGATGAAGCGCAGGATGATGCCGGTGCCGCGGAAGCGCTCGGCCATGTCCATGACCGAGCCGTCGTTGACGTTGCGCTTGACCACCATGTTGACCTTGACGGAGAGACCGGCCCGCTGCGCTGCCTCGATGCCCTCGAGCACCCGGGCGACCGGGAAGCGGACGTCGTTCATGGACTGGAAGACGTCGTCGTCGAGCGAGTCGAGGCTGACCGTGACACGGTCGAGGCCGGCGTCGCGGAGCGCCTCGGCCTTTGCCGGCAGCAGGGCGCCGTTGGTGGTCAGGGTGAGGTCGGCGAGGCCGTGCGGCCGCAGCGCCGAGAGCATCGAGACCAGCGTCTCGAGGTCGCGGCGGAGCAGCGGCTCGCCGCCGGTCAGGCGGATCTTGGTGACGCCTGCGGCCAGGAACAGCCGGGCCAGGCGCTCGATCTCCTCGAAGGTCAACAGCTGCTCGCGGCGCAGAAACACGAAGTCGTGGCCGAACACCTCCTTCGGCATGCAGTAGGTGCAGCGGAAGTTGCAGCGATCGGTGACCGAGATGCGCAGATCGCGGAGCGGCCGTGCGAGAGTGTCGGTCAGTGCGGTCATCCGCTGAAAGAGTACCCGTCGCGGCGTTTCCATCCATGCTCGACCGGCTGCGGACCGCCTACGGCGTGCGGCCGCACCGGGCGCTGGCGCCGCTGGACGAGCTGATCCTGACGGTGCTGTCACAGAACACGAGCGACATCAACTGCGAGCGCGCCTACGCGGCGATGCGGGAGCGCTACCCGCGCTGGCAGGACGTGCTGGTCGCCCCGCCGGCGCAGCTGGTCGCGGTGCTGCGGCCGGGCGGGTTGGCCAACCAGAAAGCGCCGCGGATTCAGGCGATCCTGGCCCAGCTGGCGGCGTCACCGGCTGGGCTCGACCTGGGTTGGCTGGCCGGGCAGGCGCCGGAGGCGGCGATGGCGTTCCTGACGGCGCTGCCGGGGGTGGGGCGGAAGACCGCCAGCTGCGTGCTGCTGTTCTCGCTGGGCATGCCGGTGATGCCGGTCGATACGCACATCCACCGGATCGCGCTGCGGCTGGGGCTGATCGGCCCGCGGGTAAGCGCCGACGCGGCGCATCCGCTGCTGACGGCGATCACGCCGCCCGACCGGATGCTGGAGGCGCACCTGCTGCTGATCGAGCACGGCCGTCGCACCTGCAGGGCGCGGCGGCCACGCTGCGGCGGCTGCGTGCTGCTCGACCTGTGCCCCTTCGGCGCGACCGTGGTCGCCGGCGGGTCAGGCGATCGCCCGCCGTCGCCTGACCCGCCGGCCTGGCGTCCAGCCGGTGACGGCCCATAGGTAGAAGCCGGCCAGCGCCAGCGCGCCCAGGGAGTAGTTGACGCGGATCTCGGAGGCGTGGTCGGTGGCGACGCAGCCGGGATCGGAGGCCGAGCACAGCAGGCGCGTCTGAGCGGTCTCGGCCACCGTGTACGTGCGGAACTCGGCCCGTGACGGCGGCAGGTCGAGCAGCACCATCGCCGCCGTCACCGCCACCATGGCGAGCAGCGGCGCCGCCAGCCGAGCTCCCAGAGGCCGGCGCCGCAGCACCGCCAGGCACGACACCAGCGCGACGGCTGCCGTCGGTGCGAGGAATGCCAGGAACCAGGCGAAGGAGTGCGACGAGTCGGACCGGTCCAGCTGCTCCAGCGTGCGCGCCAGTGGCAGGCTGGCCGCCATCGCTGCCAACATCAGCAGCGCCGCCAGCCGGTCGCGCTGCTCGAACAGCCGGTCGGCCGCGCGCGGGGTGAACGACTCGGCGACCGCTCTCGCGTCTCCCATCCGGCGCACCGCCTCCGGCTCGCCGTGCGCGGCGGCGCCCTCGCGCAGGTGCCCGTCAAGCTCCTCGATCACTCGCCGCCGGCGGCGTCCGTGCACCCGCAGGTGGCGGCCGAACTCAGCCAGCCAGCGCTCGATCACTGTGCGATCACCGCCTGCACAGCCCCCGCGAACGCCGCCCAGTCGCGACGCCTCGCCGCCAGCGAGCCGCGGCCCGCCTGCGTTACGGCGTACACGCGTCGCCGCCGGGGCGCGTCATCGGACCAGTGGCTCTCCAGCAGGCCGCTTCGCTCAAGCCGGTGCAGCGCGGGGTAGACGGTGCCCTCGGTCAGGTCGAACGTTCCCTCGCTCCGCTCACGCAGCCGCTCGATCACGCGGTATCCGTGGGCCGGCTCGGCGACCAGCACGCTCAGCAGCAGCAGGTCGATCTGTCCGCGCAGGTCGGTGGCTCTCATACCTAGACAGACTAGGTATAGATCGGGGCAATGTCAAGACTGGCAGGGCGCCGAGAAATCTGCTACAAGTCGACTGAGATTTTCTACATCTGACCAACTGAATCAACCCGCAAGGAGCAGCAACGTATGAGCAAAGTGATTGGCATCGATCTTGGCACCACCAACTCGTGCATGGCGGTGATGGAGGGCGGCGAGCCCACCGTCATCCCCAACGCCGAGGGCGGTCGCACCACCCCGTCGGTGGTCGCGTTCACCAAGGACGGCCAGCGCCTGGTCGGCACCCCGGCCAAGCGGCAGGCGGTCACCAACCCGCAGAACACCGTCTTCTCGATCAAGCGCTTCATGGGCCGCAAGGCCTCCGAGGTCAGCGAGGAGCAGAAGATCGTCCCCTACGAGGTCGTCTCCGGGCCCAACGGCGACGCCCGCGTGCAGGCCGCTGACAAGACCTTCCCGCCGCAGGAGATCTCCGCGATGATCCTGCAGAAGCTGAAGGCCGACGCCGAGGCCTACCTGGGCGAGCCTGTCAGCGAGGCCGTGATCACGGTCCCCGCCTACTTCAACGACGCCCAGCGCAACGCCACCAAGGACGCCGGCAAGATCGCCGGCCTCGAGGTGCTGCGCATCATCAACGAGCCGACCGCGGCCTCCCTGGCCTACGGCCTCGACAAGGAGCACGACCAGACGATCCTCGTCTTCGACCTGGGCGGCGGCACCTTCGACGTGTCGGTGCTGGAGCTGGGCGACGGCGTGTTCGAGGTGAAGGCCACCTCCGGTGACAACCACCTGGGCGGCGACAACTTCGACAAGGCCATCGTCGACTGGCTGGCGGCCGAGTTCAAGCGCGACCAGGGCATCGATCTGAGCAAGGACCCGATGGCCCTGCAGCGGCTGTACGAGGCCGGCGAGAAGGCCAAGATCGAGCTGTCCACGACGCAGTCCACCAACATCAACCTGCCGTTCATCACCGCCGATGCGGACGGCCCCAAGCACCTGGACACGACGCTCACCCGCGCCAAGCTGGGCGAGCTCACGCATGACCTGATCGAGCGCACCGTCGGCCCGACCAAGCAGGCGCTGTCCGACGCAGGCCTCTCGGCATCCCAGATCGACCAGGTGATCCTGGTCGGCGGCATGACCCGCATGCCGGCCGTGCAAGACAAGGTCAAGGAGCTGATCGGCAAGGACCCGCACCGCGGCGTCAACCCGGACGAGGTGGTCGCGATCGGAGCAGCCATCCAGGCCGGCGTGCTGAAGGGCGAGGTCAAGGACGTGCTGCTGCTCGACGTGACCCCGCTGTCGCTGGGCATCGAGACCAAGGGCGGCGTCATGACCCGGCTGATCGACCGCAACACCACGATCCCCACCCGCAAGGCCGAGATCTTCTCGACCGCGGAGGACGGGCAGCCGTCGGTGGAGATCCACGTGCTGCAGGGCGAGCGCGAGATGGCCGCCTACAACAAGACCCTGGGCAAGTTCCAGCTGGTCGGCATCCCGCCGGCCCCGCGCGGCGTGCCCCAGATCGAGGTCGCGTTCGACATCGACGCGAACGGCATCATGCACGTGTCGGCCAAGGACATGGGTACCGGCAACGAGCAGAAGATCCAGATCCAGGGCGGCTCAGGGCTGTCCGACGACGAGGTGCAGGGCATGGTCAAGGATGCCGAGGCACACGCCGACGAGGATCGCCGCATGAAGGACCTGGCCGAGGCGCGCAACGAGGCCGAGGGCTACGCCTTCTCCGTCGAGAAGTCGCTGAAGGAGAACGAGGAGCGGCTGGACGACGCCACCCGCACCGACATCCGCTCGAAGATCGACGCGGTCAAGGGCTCGCTCGAGTCCGAGGACGCGACCGAGATCCGGGCCAAGCTGGAGGCGCTGCAGGAGGCCTCCTACGAGCTCGGCAAGCTGGTCTACGAGCAGGCCCGCACGCAGGCCGGCGACGCCCCGGCGGGCGCCGCGAGCGATGACGGCACGGCCGCCGAGGGCGACGAGGAGATCGTCGACGCCGAGGTGGTCGACGAGGCGGGCGATCGCGCGTGACCGAGCACCGTCCCTGCCCGGGGCCCGATCCCGCACACGCGGGGCCGGGCCCCGAGGCCGCGGGCGCGGACATGGCCGAGGTGGTCGAGTCCGAGCTCGAGCAGGCCCGGCGTGCGGCCGACGAGTACCTGGCCGACCTGCGCCGCGTTGCGGCCGACTTCGACAACTACCGCAAGCGGGTCGCCCGCGACGCTGAGGCCCAGACCACCCGGGCCGCCGAGTCGCTGGTGTCCGAGCTGCTGCCCGTGCTCGACAACCTGGAGCGGGCGCTCGACGCCTCCGAGCATCACGAGCAGGCGAAGGTGTCCGAGGGCGTGCAGCTGGTGCGCCAGCAGCTGGTCGACCTGTTGCGCCGCCGCGGCCTCGAGGAGATCGCCAGCGAGCCCGGCAGCGAGTTCGACCCGCACCTGCACGAGGCCCTGTCACAGCAGCCGTCCGATCATCCGGAGGGCGCGATCTCCGAGGTCTGGCAGCGCGGCTACACGCTGGGAGACCGCGTGATGCGGCCGGCGCGCGTGGTGGTCTCCAGCGGATCGCCGACCGAGGACGACTAATGCCGTCCCACTACGAGACCCTGGGCGTGCCCAAGGGCGCGTCCGACGACGAAATCAAGAAGGCCTACCGCAAGCTGGCCCGCCAGTACCACCCGGACGCCAACCCCGGCGATGCCGCGGCCGAGGAGCGCTTCAAGCAGATCAACGAGGCGCACGACGTGCTGTCCGATCCCGACAAGCGCAAGCAGTACGACACCTTCGGCCAGAACTTCCGCCCCGGCCAGGGCCCGACCAACTTCGACGGCTTCGACATGCGCGCCGCGGCTGAGGGCTTCGACCTCGGCGACCTGTTCGGCGGCCTGTTCGCCCGCGGGGGCGCCGGTGCCCGCGGCACCCGTGAGCAGCGGCCGCTGCGCGGCGCCGACGTCGAGGTGGCGGTGCGGATCTCGTTCGAGGACGCCCTCAAGGGCGCCACCGTGAAGGTGCCCGTGGCCAAGGCCAACACCTGCTACGCATGCCACGGCTCCGGTGCCGCACCCGGTACCTCGCCGATCATCTGCCCCGAGTGCAAGGGCCGCGGCGTCACCTCCGAAAGCCAGGGCTTCTTCTCGCTCAGCCACACCTGCCGCCGCTGCGGAGGTGCCGGCACCGTGATCGAGGATCCCTGCGGCGTCTGCGGCGGCAGCGGGCGCGTCCGCTCGACGAAGACCTACCAGGTGCGGATCCCGGCCGGCGTCAAGAACGGCACCCGCATCAAGGTCAAGGGCAAGGGCGAGGCCGGCCCGCGCGGGGGCGAGGCGGGAGACCTCTACGTGGTCACGCAGGTTGACGAGAGCAGCCTGTTCCAGCGCCGCGGCGACGACCTGCTGGTTGAGGTGCCGGTGACGTTCGCCGAGGCCTCGATGGGCGCCCAGGTGGAACTGCCCACGCCCGACGGTCAGCGCGTCAAGGTGAAGGTGCCGGCCGGTTCCACTGATGGAAAGACTCTGCGCGTCAAGGGCCGCGGCGCTCCCCGCCTGAAGGGCGGCGGACAGGGCGACCTGCTGGCGCGGCTGCGCATCGCCGTGCCCTCCAAGCTGTCCAAGCAGGAGCGCGAGGCGCTCGAGAAGCTGGACGAGCTGCAGCGCACCAGCCACGGCAACCCGCGAGACAGGCTGTTCGCATGACCGATCCCGCCGAGCACCCCCGCTACTCGATCTCGGTGGCCGCCGAGCTGGCAGGCATGCACCCCCAGACGCTGCGCATGTACGACGCCAAGGGCGTGGTCAGCCCCCGCCGCACGCCCGGCGGCACCCGCCGCTACTCGGACTCAGACGTCGCCCGCCTGCGCAAGGTCACCCACCTCACCACCGTGCTCGGGCTGAGCCTGTCCGGCGCCACCCACGTGCTGGCTCTGGAGCAGACGGTGGTGGAGCTGCTGAGCCGCGTGGACGCGCTCGAGCAGCAGCTCGACCTGCAGGCGCGGCGCCTGCACCAGGAGGTGTCGGCGGTGCATCGGCGCTACCGTCGGGATCTCGTTCCCTACACACCTGCGAAACACCCACTGCGATGGACTTCCAGAAGCTGACGATCAAGGCACAGGAGGCGTTTGCCTCCGCGCAGGGCGACGCGATCGCCCGCGGCAACCCCGAGCTCACGCCTGAGCACCTGCTCGCGGCCCTCGTCGACCAGGACGGCGGCGTGGCGCCGCGCATACTGGAGAAGGCCGGCGAGAGCCCAGCCGCCCTGCGCGCGCGGCTGGAGGAGCAGCTGTCGCGGCTGCCACGGATGGAGGGCGCGAACGCCCAGCCGCAGGCCAGCCGCTCGCTGCGGGCCGCGCTGGAGGCGGCCTTCGGCGAGGCCGAGGCCCTGAACGACGAGTACGTGGCCGTCGAGCACCTGCTGCTGGCGCTGTCGGAGGCCGGCGGCCTCGACCGCGCGGCGCTGCTGAAGGCCGTGGCCGACGTGCGCGGCGGCCAGCGCGCCGCCTCGCCCGACGCCGAGGGCAACTACGCGGCACTCGAGAAGTTCGGCCGCGACCTCACCGATCTGGCCGAGCGCGGCAAGCTCGATCCGGTGATCGGGCGCGACGAGGAGGTGCGTCGTGTGATCCAGGTGCTCTCCCGCCGCACCAAGAACAACCCGGTGCTGATCGGCGAGCCCGGCGTCGGCAAGACCGCGATCGTCGAGGGCCTGGCCCAGCGCATCACCTCGGGTGACGTGCCCGAGGGCCTGAAGGACCGCCGCGTGTGGTCGCTGGACGTGGGCTCGCTGCTGGCCGGCGCCAAGTATCGCGGCGAGTTCGAGGAGCGGCTGAAGGCGGTGCTGGCCGAGATCCGCCAGGCCGCGGGACGCATCATCCTGTTCATCGACGAGCTGCACACGATCGTCGGCGCGGGCGCCGCCGAGGGCGCCGTCGACGCCGCCAACCTGCTGAAGCCGATGCTGGCGCGGGGCGAGCTGCGGGCCGTGGGGGCGACAACCCTGGACGAGTACCGCAAGCACATCGAGAAGGACGCGGCGCTGGAGCGGCGCTTTCAGCCGGTGCTGGTGGGCGAGCCCAGCGTGCCCGACACGATCGCGATCCTGCGCGGCCTGAAGGAGCGCTACGAGGTACACCACGGCGTGCGCATCGCCGACGATGCGATCGTCGCCGCGGCGTTGCTGTCCGACCGCTACATCGCCGACCGCTTCCTGCCCGACAAGGCGATCGACCTGATCGACGAGGCCGCCTCGCGGCTGAAGATCGAGATCGACTCCGTGCCGGTCGAGATCGACGCCGTCGAGCGCCGCGTGATCCAGCTCGAGATCGAGCAGGCCGCGCTCGAGAGCGAGACCGCCGAGGGGGCCGTCGAGCGGCGTGAGGCGATCGGCCGCGAGCTGGCCAACCTGCGCGAGCAGGCCGACGGCATGCGCGCCGAGTGGCAGGCCGAGAAGCAGGCGATCGAGCAGGTGCAGAGCCTGAAGGCGCTGATCGAGGAGACCCGGGCCGAGGCCGAGCGCGCCCAGCGCGACCAGGACCTGCAGCGCGCCGCCGAGCTCACCTACGGCGACCTGCCCAAGCTCGAGCGCGAGCTGGAGCTGGCGATGGCGCGGCTCGAGGAGGTGCAGTCGCAGTCGCCGCTCCTGAAGGAGGAGGTCGGCTCGAGCGACGTCGCCGGCGTGGTCGCCAGCTGGACAGGCATCCCCGTCGACCGGCTGCTCGAGGGCGAGATGGAGAAGCTGGTGCACATGGAGTCGCGGCTGCACGACCGCGTGATCGGCCAGGACGAGGCGGTGGCGGCGGTGTCCAACGCGATCCGCCGCTCACGGGCGGGCCTCTCCGACCCCGACCGCCCGATCGGCTCGTTCATCTTCCTCGGCCCCACCGGTGTCGGCAAGACCGAGCTGGCCAAGGCGCTGGCCGAGTTCCTGTTCGACACCGAGAAGGCGATGGTGCGGATCGACATGTCGGAGTACATGGAGCGGCATGCCGTCTCGCGGCTGGTGGGCGCGCCTCCGGGCTACGTCGGCTACGACGAGGGCGGGCAGCTGACCGAGGCCGTCCGGCGCCGGCCCTACTCGGTGCTGCTGCTGGACGAGATCGAGAAGGCGCACCCCGACGTGTTCAACATCCTGCTGCAGCTGCTCGACGACGGCCGTCTCACCGACGGCCAGGGCCGCACGGTCGATTTCCGCAACACGATCATCGTGATGACCTCGAACGCGCGCGAGCTGGAGTCGGTGTTCCGGCCAGAGTTCTTGAACCGGATCGACGAGATCGTGACCTTCCACGCGCTGTCCCAGGAACAGCTGAACGAGATCATCGAGCTGCAGGCCGCCTCGCTGCGAGCCCGGCTGGCTTCGCGGCGGATCGAGCTGGAGCTGACCGACGCCGCCCGCGCCCTGCTGGTCGAGCACGGCTACGACCCGGCCTACGGCGCGCGCCCGCTCAAGCGCACGCTGCAGCGCGAGGTCGAAAACCCGCTGGCCCTGAAGGTGCTGTCCGGGGAGGTGGCGGAGGGCGATAGGGTCGTCGTCGACGCCGGCGACGGCGAGATCACGTTCCAGCGCACCCACGAGCCGGCCGAGGCGGGCGTGTGAGCGACGCCGGGAAGGCGGCGCCGCGCAAGCAGGCGCCGCTGGGTGACCTGTTCGCCACCGCGGTGCACCGGTTCGGCAGCGCCTGGGCCGACCTGGTGGCTGCCACCGCCGTGGCGCTGGGACTGGCCACGGTGCCGGTGCTGGTGGTCGGGTCGCGGTCGACCGACACGGCCACGTTCGTGGCCAGCGTGTTCAGCTACGGCGTCGCGTACTTTCTGCTGCTCGCGCACGTGATGCTTCGGGGCCTGCCGGAGCGGGCGCCCCGCGGGCGGGTAGCGGCGACGTATCTGACCGCGGTCATCGTTGGGCTGGTGGCGTCGCTGGTGGTGCTCGTGTTCCAGCCCTACTCGGTTGCGCCGATGCCGCTGCTGCTCTTGATCGTGCCGGCCGTGGCGGCCGGCGACCGCTCGCCGGCGGGCGCGCTGTGGCGGGGGCCGCAGATGGCGATGGCCCACTTCGGCCGCGTCTGGGGCGTCTGGATGGTCACGCTCCTGTTCTGCGCGCCGGTCGCGATCTCGATGTTCCTGGTCGTGCAGTCGGTGGCCGGATCGATCACCGGCACGCTGCTGGCGCTGGCGCTGGCGGCGCCCGTGGCCTGGCCGTTTTCGGCGCTCTTCATCCGCGCGCTCTACGGCGACCTCACCGGCCGCACCGTGGTGGCCCCGCAGGACCGCACCGATTAGCTGCGTTGGAGCGTTCCCCGCGCGGCGCCGAGCCGCGCGGGGGACGCCCTAACCATCTACGCCGCCGGCGCGATCGGTTGGTTCGACCGGATCACGTCGGTCGGGTCGTACCAGCGCTTCAGCTCCGCCAGCCGGCGGTGCACGGTGGGCGTGTACACCTTCGCCGGATCCGTCGACCGCTCGTGGAAGTTGATGTAGCTGGTATCCGATCGGTGCTGCTCGAGGGCGGCGATCACCGTGCCGACCGCGGCCATTACCGCTTGCTTGGCCGGCGGTACCGGCGCGATGCCGACGGCGAACATCGCGTATGCGGCGTCGAAGTGGCCGACAGCGCCCTGGCCCGGTGTGGGCCGGCCGATCGCGCCGCCCAGCTGGCGCAGCTCGACAGACAGCAGCGCGTCGAGCGCACCCGAGGTGCCCAGGCCCGCGATCTTGTCGATCGTGCCGGCCTCGAGGTCGCTCAGCAGCATGCCGTCGCCGGCACCGGGCACGGGGTGCTCCGGATCCATGTGCAGCGCCGACAGCGCCGACGTCGGCATGGTTGCGACCGTATCCATCTCGGGCGCGAGCTCACGCAGCGGCGCCAGCAGCTCGGCACCCTCCCGCTCATCGCCAAGGTGGATGGCCTCGACCACCACGAACTTGCGTCCGCGCAGGGGCTCCGGGATTTCCGGGATCGGCGGCAGCATCAGCAGCCGGCCGACGGTCGTCATCGACTCAGGCAGCGAGGGCACGAGGTCGTGCCACGCGTGCAGCACCTCGGCGGCCCGCTCGATCGGCCAGAACATGACGCCGGCGTAGACCTCCGGCACCGGGTGGAGCGTGAACTCGATCGCGGTGACGATGCCGAAGCTGCCGCCGCCGCCGCGCAGCGCCCAGAACAGCGCCGGATCGTTGTCCGCGTCGGTGCGGATGATCTGGCCGTCGGCGGTCACGACCTCGATCGCCGTGACGCTGTTCGCGGCCACCCCGTAGGTGCGGCTGAGCCAGCTGAGGCCGCCGCCGAGGGTGTAGCCGACCACGCCCACGTCCGGCGACGATCCGGCCAGGGCGGCCAGGCCGTGCTCGTGGGCAGGGGCGGTCACGTCCATCCACAGCGCGCCGGCCTGGGCGCGAGCGGAGCGCGTTTCCGGGTCGATCTCGACGCCCCGCATCTCGTGCGTCCTGATCAGGATCACGCCGTCCAGCCGGCTCGTGAGCGCCGCGGCGCCGTGGCCCGTGCCCTGAGCGGTGACGCCGTACCCGTTGTCGAAGGCGAAACGAACGGTCTCCGCGATGTCCTCGGCGGACGCGGCCACCACGACAGCCGCCGGGTGCTGGTCGGCGGTCAGGTTCCACGCCGTGCGTGCCTCGTCCCACGACTCATGGCCGGGCTCCACGACCCGGCCGGCAAGCCGGTCACGAAGTGCCGCGAAATCCTCTACACGAAGGGTGCTCATGTTGTCGTACTCCTGTCGTCGGTCCCTTCCCGGGCGCGTCCGGGCCGGTGGTGATTGGTCTGTGCGCCCATCATCAGGCACCCGCGGGGCGTTGCCGGTGTGGTTAACCCCCCAAGCGCACGGGGCTGGCCACCCGGGCGATACTGCGCCGATGGACGTCAGGCACTTCGCAGACGCGCAGGCGGCGCACGACGTGGTGGGCCAGCCGCTGGGCGCGGCCGGCGCCGAGGGTGAGCTGTCGCTGGGCCTGTTACGCCGCCTGGTGGACACCCCCGACGCATTCGGCAGCGAGGTGACCATGATCGCCGGTGAGCGGGATGGGCGCCCAATCGTGTTCGTGCTGATGACCGGCGATCACCCGGCCCTGGTGGCGGGATTCGCAGATCCGGCGGAGATCGGGTTCGGCGATCTGGTCGCGGCCATGCTCGATGTCGGCCGCCGTGCGCCGGGCGTGAACGGCGCCAGGCACATCAGCGAGCCGTTCGCCCAAGCCTGGAGCGACGTGGCCGGTGCGCAGGCGGCGGTGCGCCGGGATCTGCACGCCTTCGAGCTGCGTGGCGTGCGGCCGCCGGCCGCGCCGCCGGGCGCGTTCCGGACCGCGCGCGCCGCTGACACGGATCTGCTCGAGCGCTGGACGCTCGCGTTCGCCGAGGACATCGGCGAGACGATCTCACCGCAGGAGGCGTCCGAGACGGTCGCGCGGATGCTGCCGCAGGGCGATCTGGCGGTATGGGAGCGCGACGGCGAGGTGGTCTCGATGGCGGCGGTCGTCCGCCGCACGCCGTGGTCGTCCTCCGTCGCCTACGTCTACACCCCGCCGCCGCTGCGCCGCCGGGGCTACGCCAGCGCCGTCGTGGCCGAGCTGTCGCAGCGCGAGCTGGACGCCGGGCAGTCGTGGTGCTCGCTGTTCACCGACGCGGCCAACCCCACCAGCAACCACATCTACACCGAGATCGGGTACCAGCCGCGGTGCGACTTCCGCTACCTCACCCTGACCTGGTGACAAGGCGAGGCTACTCCGCGTAATAGGCGCGCGCGATCTCCGCCGCCAGGGCGGCGTTGTCCTCGATCAGCCGACGGTTTGCGGCCAGGCTGCGGCCCTCGGTCAGCTCGTGCACGCGTCCCAGCACGAACGGCGTCACGTCCGCGCCGCGAATGCCCGCGGCCTCCGCCTCGGCCAGCGCCTGGTCGACGGCCGGCTCGATCTCGTCTGCCGACAGCGCGGCCTCCTCTGCCACCGGGTTGGCCACGACCACCCCGGCCGCTCGGGCAAAGCCCCAGTGCGTGGCGGCCAGCGCCGCCACCGTGGCCGGGTCGTCGACGCGGTCGGGCAGCTTGTGAGGGCTGTCGCGCCGGTAGAACAGCGGGAAGCGGTCGGTGCCGTATCCGATCACCGGGATGCCGCGCGTCTCCAGCTCCTCCAGCGTGGCCGACACGTCCAGCAGCGACTTGACCCCGGAGCAGACCACGCACACGGCCGCGAAGGCGATCTCGTAGGTGTCGGCCGAGACGTCGCGCGTCTGCTGCCACCCGCGGTGCACGCCGCCCAGTCCGCCGGTGGCCATGAAGTGGATGCCCGCGATGCGGCAGACCGCCAGCGCCCCCGCCACCGTGGTGGCGCCCAGGCCGCCGGACACCACGGCAGATGCCAGGTCGCGCGGCCCCACCTTGCGCGCCGTCCTCGTCACCGAGAGGCGCTCGAGCTCCTCCTCGTCGAGGCCGACCCGCACCGCCCCGTCCACCACCGCGATCGTGGCCGGGATCACGCCGGCCTCGCGGACGCGGTCCTCGCAGCGCAGCGCGACCTCCAGCCCGTCGGGGTGCGGCAGGCCGTGCGCCACCAGCGACGTTTCCAGCGCGACCACCGGCTGCGATCGGATCAGGGCGCGCTCGACCTCCGGCGCCAGGCGCAGCAGCCCGGTGAAGCCGCGGGTCATGGCAACGGCCCGTCGAGGCCCGCGCAGTGATCGGCCAGCAGGCGGCCGTCGCCCAGCGCATCGTCCTCGTCGGCCCCGGCTGCGAGGGCTGACAGGAACCCGGCTGCGAATGCGTCGGCCACGCCCATCGGATCGATCGCCGGGAGCGCCCCGTCGTCGCTGATCACGGCCAGGTCGCCGAGGTCGTCGATGCCGCCGATCGCCTCGGCCTGGGCCGCGGTGGCAAGCACCACCTCGGGCTGCAGCTGCAGGATCCGCTCGCGCACCAGCGGCGAGACGATATCGGCGCTGGCCAGGTCGACCGAGAGGCTGGCGCCGCCTTCGCGCGCGATCTCGCAGGCGCGTTCGACGGCACCGGCCGAGGGCTGGTGGACCAGCGCGTAGCCGCTCACGTGCAGCACGTCGGCGTCGTCGAACCACTCGGGCTGGATCAGCTGGTGCGCCAGCTTCGCGCAGACGCCGCGGTCGGTGAGCGCGGTGCGGCGCGCGCCGGGCGTGCGCACCACGGTGGCAACGCCGGTGTGGCCTTGGACGCCTGGCCCCTCCAGCTCGACCCCGCGGTCGGCCAGCTCCGCCTCCACCAGATCGCCCAGCCGGTCGTAGGAGCGGGCCGACACCGCCCGCCCGCGGGCTTCGGCCGCCACCACCCAGCATGCGCAGATCGCGGCCCGGCCACCCACGATCAGCCGTGTCTCGGCCGGCTCCGCAGACTCCGCCAGCAGCCCCTCGGGCGGGGTGATCAGCGACAGGGCCAGCACGTCTCCGAGCGTCACGATCAAGGGCTCCGGCATGGGCGCGATGCTACACTCGGCCTCGTGTCAGCCGCCGCAGGGACCGACCTCACGACCGGCCCGCGGATGTGCGCGAATCACCCCAAGGTGGAGACCTACGTCTCCTGCTCCAACTGCGGCAAGCCGATCTGCCCGGACTGCATGGTGCAGGCACCGGTCGGCATCAAGTGCCGCGATTGCGCTCGGCTGCCACGCTCCGCGCGGGTGATCCTGAAGCCGAGCACGGCGGCCCGAGCGATCGGCGCCGCGTTCGGCGTGGGTACAGCCTTCGGTGTGGGGCTGGCGTTCGTGGGCGGCTACGGGCTGGGGTTCGTGACCTTCATCATCGCCTACATAGTGGGCCTCGCCTGCGGCCGTGCCGTGCTGGCCGCGTCCGGCCGCTACCGCGCTCCCGCAACCGCCTGGATCGCCGCGGCCGGGGCGGCCTGGGCGTACGTCGTGCCTGCGGTGGTGATCGCCGTGTCGGCCGGCGGCGCCGCATCGACCGGGGTGCAGGCGATCGGCCTGCTGATCGCAGGCTTCATCGCGCACCGTGAGGTGATCGGATGAGCGACGGCTGGCGCCGGCGGCCGCGGCTGCGCTCGTTCGTGTTCGGCAGCGTGGTGGGTGGGCTGGTGGCGGTGGCGGCGCCGCGGCTGCGGCGCGGTCTCGACCAGCGCGACGGACCGCAGCCGGTGGCCGGGCTGGAGGCGTTCGAGGGCGCACCCTGCTGGCAGCACGACCGGCGCCGATCCGGCGCCGGCTCCGAGCCCCCCGCCGATGGTTGAGTCCACGGGATCCGTGGCTTCTGGGCGCAGGACGAGGTGGTCCAGGCGACGGGATCGACTGAAGGGCAGGCTGGATGAAGCCTGTTCAAGGGTGATCGTGGCGTCTGGGGCGGCTCGGACCAGTTCCAGAGCCACGTAGTTCGTGGAATCAATCATCTAGTCTGCCGCGATGCCGTCCGCGGTCGTCACCGGCGGAGCCGGGTTCATCGGCTCCACGCTCACCCGCCTGCTGCTCGAGCGCGGGTACTCGGTGCGCGTGTACGACGACCTCTCGAGCGGCTCAGGTGAGCACCTCGAGGGGCTGGACGTCGAGCTCGTGGTGGGCGACGTCCGCGACCTCGAGTCGCTGCAGCGCGCCTGCGACGGGATCGATGCGATGTTCCACCTGGCCGCGGGAGCGGGCGTCGTGGACTCGATCGAGAACCCGATCGAGAACTTCGACCTGAACGCGCGCGGCACGCTGCTGGCGCTGTGGGGCGCCAAGCAGGCCGGCGTCGGCCGGTTCGTGTTCTCGTCCAGCAATGCGCCGCTCGGCGACAACGCCTACCCCGCCTCCGAGGACAAGCCTGTGGCGCCGCTGTCCCCGTACGGCGCTGGCAAGGCCACCGGCGAGGCGTACTGTTCTGCCTTCTTCGGCGCCTACGGATTCGAGGCGGTGGCGGTGCGGTTCTCCAACGCGTACGGCCCGCGCTCCGCGCGCAAGTCGAACGTGATCCCGCTGTTCATCCGCAAGATCATGGCGGGTAAGCCGCTCACGATCTACGGCGACGGCACCCAGACGCGCGACTTCGTGTTCGTGACCGATCTCGCCAACGGCCTGATCCGGGCGGCGGAGACGCCGGGTGCCGGCGGGGAGATCTTCCAGCTGGCAAGCGGCGTCGAGACCAGCCTCAACGACCTGGTGGCGATGCTGGCGGAGGTGTCGGGCAACCCGCCGCAGCTGCAGCACGAGCCGCCCCGGGCCGGCGAGATCCAGCGCAACTACTCGCTGGTCGACAAGGCACACGACCGGCTTGGGTATGCACCCCAGGTGCCGCTGGCCGAGGGGCTGGCACACACCTGGGAGTGGTTCCAGGAACAGACTGCCGGGTAGCGAGACTCCTCAAGCAGACGCGACGTCGACCGGCATCTGGTTGGCCTTGCGCACCATGTTCTCGGCCATCTTGATCGACGCGGCGTCGATCAGCTTGCCGTCCAGCGAGACGGCGCCCTTGCCCTCGGCCGCCGCCTGCTGCATCGCCTCGATGATCCGGCGGGCGCGGTCGATCTCCTCTGATGACGGCGTGAACACCTCGTTCGCGAGCGCGATCTGGGAAGGGTGGATCGCCCATTTGCCCTCGAAGCCGAGCTGGGCTGCGCTGCGCGCGGCGGCGGTGTAGCCCTCCGGATCCTGGTAGTCGCCGAACGGTCCGTCGATCGGCCGCAGCCCGTAGGCGCGGCAGGCGACGACCATCCGCGACAGTGCGTAGTGCCACTGGTCGCCCCAGTGCCGCTCGCGCACGCCCGACTCGCCGGCGTGTGTCAGCGTCACATAGTCGGGGTTGGATCCGCCGATGTTGGTGGTGCGCGCCTGCGTGGAGGCCGCGAAGTCGGCGACGCCGAACACCATCGCCTCCAGCCGCTCCGGGCAGGTCTGCGCGATCGCCTCGACGTTGGCCATGCCCAGCGCCGTCTCTATCAGGATGTGCAGGTTGATCGGCTCCAGGCCGAACGCCGCCTCGATCTGATCGAGCATGGTGGCCACGAACAGGACGTCGGCCGGTGTCCCAACCTTCGGGATCAGGATCGTGTCCAGGTGCGAGCCGGCCCGTTCCACCACCTCGACGATGTCGCGGTAGCACCAATGCGTGTCCAGCCCGTTGATCCGCACCGACACGCTGCAGGCCGACCAGTCCTGGCCGGTCAGCGCCGCGATCACGTTCTCGCGGGCCTGCCCCTTGTCGTCCGGCGCGACGGCGTCCTCGAGGTCGAGGAACACCACGTCGGCTCCCAGCCCCGGCGCCTTCTCCATCGCGCGCGCGTTGCTGCCGGGGACGGCCAGCTCGCTGCGGTGCAGCCGATCGCGTACCGCCATCAGGCGCGGCCCGCCGAGACACCCGCGCGCGGCGCTTCGAGCACCGCATCGAATGCCTCGAGCAGCCGGTCGGCGGTCTCGGTGTGCGCGTTGGTGCCCATCATGCCGATCCGCCAGATGTCCGGCGCGTCCGGCCCCAGGCCGCCGCCCACCTCGATGCTGTGCTCGCGCAGCAGCCGCATCTGGACGTCCTTGCCGTCAACGCCCTCGGGCACGCACACGGCCGACAGCTGTGCCAGCTGCACCTCCGGATCCGCCAGCAGCCGGTAGCCACGGTCGGCCAGCCCGGCCTGCAGGTGCGCTCCAGCCTCGGCGTGCCTCGCCCAACGCGCCTCCAGCCCCTCCTCCAGCGCCAGCCGCAGGCCCTCGTAGAGCGCGTAGTACTGGGTGTTGGGCGTGGTGTGGTGATAGACCGCCGGTCGCCCGATCCAGTAGCGGGCCAGCTGCTCGAAGTCGAAGCTGAAGGGCACCGGCTGGGTGCGTGACCGGATCCGCTCCATCGCCCGCTCCGACAGCGACACCGGCGAGATGCCGGGCGGCGCGCCCAGACACTTCTGGCTGCACGAGTAGCAGTAGTCGATGCCCCAGCCCTCGGCCTCGAGCGTCATGCCGCCCAGCGACGTCACGCAGTCGGCCAATAGCAGAGCCTCTGACCCGCGCATCGCCTCGCCCAGCTGCTCGAGCGGGTGCGCCACGCCGGTCGAGGTCTCCGCGTGCACGACAGCGACCAGCCGCGCCTCGGGATGGTCGGCCAGCGCCTCGACGATCTGATCGTTGGGCACCGCCTGCCCGAACGGCGCCCGCAGCTCGATCACGTTCAGGCGGTGTCGCCGGGCAATGTCGATCATGCGGTTACCGAAGAAGCCGCAGGTCGCCACGATCACGGTCTCGCCCGGCTCGGCCAGCGACGCCAGGCCGGCCTCCATGCCGGACGTGCCGCTCGCGGAGAGCGCGATCGTGAGTCCGTCGCTGCGGCGGTAGGCCGCCTTCAACAGCTCGATCAGGTCCTCGAGGATCTTGTGGAAGTCGGGGTCGAGATGGCCCAGCATCGGCCGCTGCATTGCCTCGAGCACGCGCGGGTCGATGTTGGACGGGCCCGGGCCGCACAGCAGGCGCTCGGGCGGATTGAGTGGTGCAGGCAGGTCGCTCATCGAACGATTCTCCACCACCCTGGCTCGATCCGCCAGTGAAGAGAGTGCTACGACGCTGAAGCGAATGGCTAAGCGTTGTCAGCCGGCGTAGGCCCGAGCGGCCTCGACCAGGTCGTGGAACGGGCGCAGGAACCGCTCGTCGTGGCGCCACATCAGCTCGTTGTGCCACTGCATGCCGGCCGCCCAGCCGCGGCCGTCGACGCGCTCGATCGTCTCGATCACGCCGTCCTCGCCGCGGGCGGTGGCGCGCATGATGCCGCCGGTGGTGGCCACGCACTGGTGGTGGAACGAGTTGACGCGCGGCTCGCCGCCCGCCAGCCAGCGCTCGACCGCCGAGCCCGGCTCCGTCTGCACCGTGTGCCAGTGCTCGCCGGGCGGCTCCAGCGCCAGGTCGCGCCAGCTGCGCCGGTGCTGGATGGCGCCCTCGTGCATGGTCTCGACGTCCTGGGTGAGCGTGCCGCCGTCGGCCACCGCCATCACCTGGATGCCCCGGCAGATGCCCATCACCGGCATCCCCCGTGCGTAGGCGCGGCGGACCAGCTCCAGCTCGAAGGTGTCCTCGACCTGGTCGCCGGGCTTGGTCAGCTCGTGGGCATCGTGGCCGTAGTGGCTGGGGTGCACGTCGGCGCCGCCGCACAGCTGCAGGCCGTCCACCACGTCCAGCAGCTGGTCGATGGCGTCGGCCGGCGTGGCCCGCGGCAGCACCACCGGCACCGCACCGAACTGCTGCAGCGGCGCCCGCAGCGAGGGCTCGACCTCGAGCAGCATCGGATCCTGCAGCTCGATCGTGTAGCCGATCACCGGTCGCCCGGCGTCGCCGCTCAGCGCAGCCATGCGCGGACGAGCGCGTTCGCGAAGCCCATGCCGTAGCGGAAGTGGGCCGGCTTCTTGCTGACCCCGGAGATGCGCTGGGTGATCGTCACCGGCACCTCCATCGAGCGCAGGCCCTTCTTCGACGCCTCCACGATGAACTCCGAGTTGTGGAACTGGTCCTGACGGAACTCGAGGCCGCGCAGCGCCTCGGTGCGCACCGCCCGGTAGCCGCAGGCCGGGTCGGTGACCTTGCTCCAGGTCAACAGTGACAGCAATTGGGCGAACAGCTTCACGCCCAGCTCGCGGGCGGCGTGGTTGGGGTCGGCCTCGCCCAGCACCCGCGAGCCGCCCACCACGTCGGCTTCGCCGGCGACGATCGGGCCCACCAGCCGCGACAGCTCGGATGGCTGGTGCTGCCCGTCCGCGTCCATGGTGACGACGATCTCGGCGCCGGTGACAAGCGCGAGCCTGTACCCGGTGCGAAGCGCCGCGCCCTGGCCGCGGTTCATGGGCAGCCGGATCGCGGCCGCACCGGCCGCCCGCGCGGCCTCGGTGGTGCGGTCTGCCGACCCGTCGTCGATCACGATCGCGTGCAGCGGCAGGTCGCAGACTCGCTCCGGCAGCGCTCCCAGCACGTGGTGGATGTTCTCGGATTCGTTGTAGGCCGGGATCACCACGGCGATGCCGCCGGAGAAGGCCTCCGGATGGCCGAACTGCTCGAACTGCTCCAGCGCCAGATTCTCGATCAGCCGCGTCAGGTCGCGCCGCGACCGCTCCTGGCGGCCCGACAGTGAGAAGGCGAACAGGTAGAGGATGCCGACCGCGAGCACGGTCGCACCCAGCACCTGGCGCCCGCCGCCGCGCTTGAAGCTGAACTCGTCGAAACCCCACCCGATCAGGTCGGGCAGCGCCGACAGCACCAGCAGCGGCAGCACGAACACCACGAACCGCACCAGCAGGTCGCCGTTTCCGATCTTGCCCTGCCGATAGCTGCGAATCGTCAGCGCAGCGAACACCACCGCGACGATCAGACCCGCCGTGCGAAGCGGCGTCAGCGGCACGAGGGGCCTACTTCACCCGCTCCGGCAGCGGCGCCTTCCACAGCGTGCTGGGCTCGATCCCCTCCGCGATCACGCGGTGCTTGTAGCGCTGGATCGTATGCAGCACCGACTCGATCAGCGTCTCGGACAGGAGCGTCGGCTTCAGGCCCAGCGACGGCAGCTTCGTGTGCACCGGGTTGTAGTAGTGCTCCTCCAGCTCGACGCGCGGGTTGGTCACGTTCTCGACCGTCACCTCGACGCCGATCTCGCCGCCGGCGTGCCGCACCTTCTCGGCCAGCCCAGCCACCGTGAACGACTCCGTGAACTGGTTGTAGACGCGAAACTCGCCCGGGTCGGCCGGGTTGTCGGCGGTCAGCTCGACGCACTGGATCGTGTCCACGATGTTCAGGGTGCCGCGGGTCTGCCCGCCCTTGCCGTAGACCGTCAGCGGGTGGCCGATCATGGCCTGCACGCAGAACCGGTTGAGCGCCGTGCCGAAGGCCTGGTCGTAGTCGAAGCGGGTGACCAGCCGCTCGTCCAGCTTCGTCTCCGGCGTCTCGATGCCGTAGACGACGCCCTGGTTGAGGTCGGTGGCGCGGATGCCCCAGATCCGGCACGCGAAGTGGATGTTGTGGCTGTCGTGCACCTTGGACAAGTGGTAGAACGAGCCCGGTACCTTCGGGAACGGCAGGATGTCCCTGCGTCCCTTGTGCTCGATCTCGATGTAGCCCTCTTCGATGTCGATGTTGGGCGTGCCGTACTCGCCCATCGTGCCCAGCTTGACGAGGTGCGCATCGGGGGTGTACTCGCGCATCGCCCACAGCAGCTTGAGCGTGCCGATCACGTTGGCCTGCTGGGTGATCACCGCGTGGTCGACGCTCTGCATCGACCAGGGGGCGCTGGGCTGCTCGCCGTAGTGGATGATCGTGTCGGGCATGAAGTCGCGCACCGCGTCCGCGATGAACGTGCCCTCGGAGATGTCGCCGAGGTGGGATTCGATGCGCTTGCCCGACACCTCGTGCCAGGCGGAGATGCGGTCGTCCAGAGACGCGATCGGGGTCAGCGAATCGGTGCCGGCCTGCTCGTGCCAGCGCCGACGGGCGAAGTTGTCGACCACCATCACATCGTGGCCCTTGCCCGAGAAGCGCATGGCCGTCGGCCATCCCAGATAGCCGTCGCCGCCCAAAATCAGTACACGCATCCGCTGCTCTCCCAGGATCGATATCGCTGCATGACTACGTCCACAGCCGTAACGGCGGGATTCTCCCACACGCCGTCATAGCGCGGGGGAGGTTAGCGGCCTAGCCGGATGATCGTGGCCGGTAGACCTGAACGTCGACCGCGTGCTTGCGGAATCCGGCGCGGCAGCTGGTGACCTTGACCAGGGAGCTCCCGGGTGCTGCCCGCGGGAGCACCACCCAGTCGACGCCAGCCGGCACGTGACCGTTCGCGATCTCACGGACCTGGGCCGCGCGCTGGCCCTGGCCCTCGATGGTCGTGAAGACGTTGCGGTAGCGAAGCTGCGCGGGCGGTGAGCGGTAGAACAGCCAGGCGCCGGTGCTGCGGAACACCGCAGTGTTCATCACAAGAGTCGCCTGTTTGTGCATGCCCGCAACCGCGACCACGTCGCCGGGGCCCATCGGCGCTCCGCCCCGGCAATGCAGCCCGCGCGTCTCGAAGCTCCTGAAGGCACGGGCCAGCCCGATCGACGTCAGCACCGTCGAGGTGCAGGCGGCTGCTATCACCACCGCCGCCAGCACGACCGCGACCCTGCGCGACATCCGCGCCAGCACAGCATCCGCCGCCCACCCGGCCGGCATCGCCAACGCGAGCACGAAGAACGGCAGGTACCGCTGCAGCTTGACGACCGGTGCCACCCCGGCCAGGCTGTGGCCCGGCAGCAGGCCCGTGAGCAGGCAGATCACGGCGGGCACCGCCACCAGCGGCACCAGGGCGCCCAGGTCGATGCCGGGGGGGCGGCTGCGAAGCATCCAGACCATGCCGATCAGCCCCATCGGCAGCACCACGCCCATCGCCACCAGCGCCTGCGAGGCGGTCACGCTAGTGAGCGGCTGGTGAGGTTCGAATCCACCCAGCCGCACGTAGTTGAGCGCGACCCGGCCCAGCCAGGGAGCGACCACGATGGCCGCCATCGCCACTGCGATCGCAGCGTGCCTGACCGGGATCTGCCTCCGCAGCGCCACCGGACCGCAGACCAGCACCGTCACGACGGCGGCGACCGGCCCGATGAGCAGCAGGCAGCCGGCGAGCGCCCCGGCGGCGGCCACGTCGCGGGCGCGCCGCCCTGCGACGGCGCGCAGCGCAAACCAGACGGTCAGCGGGAACAGCGCCATCGCGAGGTCTCGGGGCAGGATGGCGGGCAGGTCGCCCAGCGCCGGGGTCACCGCCGGACCCACCAGGAAGTCCCCGTGCACCAGCCCGTAGCGGCCGGCCGAGACGATCGCGACAGGGTGGTGCACCCAGATCCAGCCGACGCCGCCAGCCAGCGAGGCGAACCCCACCGACCAGGTCGCCGGGCCGTCCTGCAGCCCCAGTTGGCGGGCGAGCAGCCACGTGCCCAGCGCCAGCGACCCGACGGCGAACGCCTGCAGCGCCCAGTACACCTCGACCATGCCGCCCGGCAGCAGCTCCAGCCAAGCCGCCAGCACGTGGTACAGCCACGGGTAGCTGTTGGGCACGTGGGCGTACACGCCGCTGGGCTCGGGCAGGCCGCCGACCAGCTGCCGGATCCAACCCTCGTGCCACTGCATGTCGGTGATCGGCACCACGGGGGACGGCCCCCATATGAGCGGGAGCACGGACAGGGCGAATGCGACGGCCGCAACCAGCACCACCGGCTTGTGGACGTCCGGCGCGGTGCGCCAGGCCCGTGTGCGAGCAGCGACGACGACCGTGCCGACCACCACGATCACCGCCATCAGCGTGCGGTGGCCGAGCCAGGAGACGCCCAGCACCGGCTGCCACAGGGTCGACCACGCAACCGCCAGCATCGCCACCACGCCCCAGGCCAGCCGTTCGGCGGGCGGCCGGGCCGGCGCCAGCGCGCAGCCCGCGATCCACACCACCAGCATCCCCACCGCGGCGCCTGCCAGCCCCAGGACGGTGTGGGACGCCCCTGTCGACAGCGGCGCGATCACCGGGGGCTGGGGGGTATGGCGCTCGGCACCACCGGCTCATTCTCCCACAGCCGTCAGACCCCGTCGTCGATAGACTCCCGCGCCGATGTCCTCCCGTCTCGAACCGGCCGCGCTGCTCGTGGCACCGGCCGTTCTGGTGGCGGCCCGGCTGGCCGGCATCGATGCGCTGGCGGT
>DATIOK010000172.1:0-7409 GCA_035473255.1 Gaiellales bacterium | reverse complement strand
CTCCGCGAGCCTGATTGCCAGCCGGTGCGCCAGCACCAGCGTGGCCAGGGGGGATGGGTCGGGGTCGACCAGCGTGGCGCCGGTGGCGCGAATGTCTGCGCCCAGCGTCGCATCGATCGGGCCGATCGCGATCACCGCCGTATCCGGGTCGGCCAGCGAGATCGGCCCGTGCCGGTACTCCATCGCGGGGTACGCCTCGGCCCAGGCCTGGGCCGCCTCGCGCAGCTTCAGCGCGGCCTCGCTGGCGAGGCCGTTCGTCCAGCCGCGCCCCAGGAACTGGAACCGCCGAAACTCGGCCGGGTCGATGGGTAGCGGCGCCTCCAACACGCGCCGGGCGGCCTCGATCGACGGTGACAGGTCAAGCCCGGCGTGGGTCAGCAGCAGCACCAGCGCCGTGCTGGCGAACCGCGTCTGCACCACCGACCGCTCGTCGGCGAAGGGCAGCGAGATGACCGTGTCCGCACGCTCCGCGACCGGGCTGTCGGGCACCGCTGTCAGCGCCACCGCGGGCGCGCCGCGGTGCGACCGCAGCAGCTCCAGCACCTCGCTGGTGGTGCCGGAGCGCGAGATCACGAGCAGCGCGTCGTAGCTGCGGCCGGTCGGGAACTCCGAGGCCGCGAACGCGTCGGTCTCGCCCGCTCCCGCCTGCTCGCGCGCGACCGCGTAGGACTGCGCCATGTACAGCGACGTCCCGCACCCGGCCACCGCCAACCGCAGGCCGCGGGCGGGCAGCGGCAGGTCGTGCGCGAGGTCGGCGGCCTGGCGCCAGATATCGGGCTGGCTGGCCACCTCGTGAGCGATTGCGCTCATATCGCGCCACTTTATGCTGCAAGTGCGCAAAAGGCAACCAGCGAGCGGAGGTGCCACTGGGTAGACTTGCAGCAGCAATGCGCCAGTCCGAACGTCTCAGCCGCATCGTCGAGCAGCTGTCCACGAACGGGTCGGTCGGAGTCGGCGACCTGGCCGCGGATCTGGGCGTCTCCTCGGCCACCGTGCGGCGCGACCTCGTGCTGCTCGAGCAGCAGCGGCTGCTGGCGCGCACCCACGGCGGCGCCATCGCAAACGGCGTCCTGTTCGAGCTGCCGCTGCGCTACCGCAGCGCCCGCCGCCAGGAGCAGAAGGCCCGGATCGCACAGGTGGCGGCCGAGCGCGTACCCGAGGGCGCCGCCATCGGCATGACCGGCGGCACCACCACAACCGAGTGTGCCCGGGCGCTGTCCGACCGGCGGCGGCTGACGGTCGTGACCAACTCCCTGAACATCGCCTCCGAGCTGGCGGTGCGCCCCAACCTGAAGCTGGTCGTGACCGGCGGCGTGGCTCGCCCCGAGTCCTACGAGCTGGTGGGGCCGCTGGCGGAGGCGTCGCTGTCCGGCCTGTACCTGGACATCGTGCTGGTGGGCGTGGACGGCATCGCCGCCGGCGCCGGTCTCACCACCCACCACGAGGTCGAGGCCCACACCAACCGGGCGCTGATCGCCCGTGCCCGCCGCGTCGTGGTGGTGGCCGACAGCTCCAAGATCGGCCAGATCGCGTTCGCCCGCATCTGCGGCCTGGAGGCAGTGCACGAGGTGATCAGCGACTCCGGCGCCGACCGCTCCGAGGTGGCCGCCCTGCGCGCGGCCGGCGCCACCGTCACCCTCGTCTGAGGCGGGCTGCTACCCCGCGGCGTCGGGCGGTCCGGCGTCGGCCGTAACCGGCTCGGCCAGCGGGTCGTTCTCGCCGTCCTCCTTCTTGCGCACGTGGATCAGCCCTCGCGTCTGCTTCCACCCGATCTGGGCGGCCAGCATGGTCAGGCCGAACGCCACGCTCCACGCCGTCGTGATCAGCGCCTGGCCGACCGTGTAGGCCGTGATCACGCTCTGCGGCGCCACCCCGTTCAGCACCACCGATATCAGCGCCGTCTGCGACCCGACCGCGCCCGGCGCGATCGCGATCGTGGAGGAGATCGACGACGCCGCCACGATCAGGAAGATGTTCTCCAGCGACACGGGAATGTGATAGGCGTACATGAAGGTGGCGTTCACCCCCATCCGGGCGGCGTACGACGCCGCCTCGACCAGCACCACCTGCGTCATGAACTTGCCCGGCGTGGTGAGGATGCCGCCGCCGTCCTTGGCCTGCTCCCAGGTGTGGTGCAGCCGGTGCCAGAGGATCTTGCCGACCACGACGATCAGCGCGGTGCCGACGACGAGGATGATCAGCGTCAGCCCAACGTGGTCCGAGAACCAGCCGAACTTGACGTCGAACGAGCCGGCCACGCTCAGGAATAGCCATGCATAGACGATGACGGCCATCACCACGAAGAAGATGTTCTGCACGAGCGTCGCGCCCACCAGGCCGGCCACGGTCGACCCGGCGATGGCGCTGCGGTACAGGCCCAGCATCGCCACCGTGCCGGCGGACGCCGGCAGGATCGCGTTGAGGCCGGCGCCGCCGGCGTAGTAGCTCAGCACCTCGCGGTAGGGCAGCACCGACTTGGGATAGGCGGCGCGCAGGATGTTGCGCCACGCCAGCGAGATGAACAGCGTCTGCAGCAGCTGGAAGCTCAGGCCCAGCACCACCAGCGGCAGCGAGACCGCTTTCAGGGTGTCCCACAACTGGTTGAGCCAGTCGGCCACGATGCAAGGCTACTCCGAGCATCCGTCGTCATGGCTTCGGGTCGCATAGGGTTTGCCCAATGAGCGCCGCCTCACAGTCCACCATGCGGTGGCACCCCGAGCGTCCGCAGCTGCGCCCGCTGCGTCTGGTCGTGAGCTGGGTGATCTCGGCACTCTCGCTGCTGTTCGCCGCGCTGGTCGTGCCGAACGTGACGGTCTCGGGGTTCTGGGGCGCCCTTGGCATCGCCGCCCTGATCGCCATCCTGAACGCGATCGTGCCGCCGGTGATCGCGGCGCTGCGGCTGCCGTTCACCCTGATCTCGAGCTTCCTGCTGATCCTGTTCGCGGACGCGGCCTTGCTGCTCGTTGCGTCAGACGCATTCCCTGGAGCGATGAACGTCCCCGGCCTCGGCCGGGCACTGGCGGTGTCGCTGCTGGCGGCCGCGGCGGCGATGGTGATCACGATCCTGGCCGGGATGGACGACGACGATGAGTACACTCTGCGCGTCACCCAGCGGATCGCGCGGCGCACCGGCAACGTCCAGCGCACCGACGTGCCGGGCGTGATCTACCTCGAGATCGACGGGCTGGGGCTGCCGGTTCTGCAGAGGGCGATGCGCGACGGAAACGCGCCGGAGATGGCACGCTGGCTGACCGAGGGCTCGCACCACATGGTGGAGTGGCAGACCGACCTCTCGTCGCAAACCGGTGCCAGCCAGGCCGGCATCCTGCTGGGATCGAACCAGGACATCCCGGCCTTTCGCTGGGTCGAAAAGAGCACCGGCCGTGTTGTCGCCTGCTCCGGACCGGACGACTGCGCGGAAATGGAGCAGCGCCTGGCCACCGGCGTCGGCCTGCTGGTGGGCGGCGGCGCTAGCCGCGGCAACCTGTTCTCGGGCGAGGCCGACGCGACGATCCTGACCGTCAGCAGGCTGAGCGCTGAGAAGACGGCGAACCCTGGGTACCGCAGCTTCTTCGCGAACGGGTTCAACGTCACCCGCGTGCTGGTGCTGTTCTTCTTCGAGGTGGGCCTGGAGTGGGTGGCCGCCATTCGCGGCATCCGCCGCGACGTGCAACCGCGGGGGCACCGGGGCGGCAAGTACCCGTTCATCCGGGCCGGGATGTGCGTGGTCGTGCGCGACCTGATCGTGCACGGCGTGCTCTCGGACATGATGCAAGGGCGCGCCGCCGTCTACGCCACGTTCTCGAGCTACGACGAGGTCGCACACCACTCCGGCCTGGAGCGGGCCGACACGCTGGAAGCGCTGCGCAAGCTCGACGAGCAGTTCGGGCGGATCATGCGGGCATGCCGGTACGCGCCGCGCCCCTACCGGATCGTGGTGCTCTCCGACCACGGCCAGACGCAGGGCGCCACCTTCCGCCAGCGCAACGGCTACGGGCTGGACGACCTCGTGCGCCGCTCGCTGGAGAGTGGCTCGGTCGGCGAGATGTCGGGTGCCGAGGAGGCCCAGGCGATGGTCGGCCACGCGCTGACCGAGGCCACCGGCCGCGATGCCAAGGACCCGGACGCGGACGAGAGCAGGCCCGAGGGCCAGGACGTGATCGTGCTCGGGTCGGGCAACCTCGGCCTGCTGTACCTGATGAACCACCCCGAGCGGCTGACGCTCGAGCAGATCAACGCGGAACACCCGCGCCTGATCCCGGCCCTGCGCGCGCATCCCCACGTCGGCTGGCTGCTGGTACGAGCTGCCACCGGCCCGGTGGTGCTGGGCGCGACCGGCAGCCGCGACCTGGTGTCGGGCGCGGTCGAGGGCGACGATCCGCTGGCGCCGTTCGCGCCGGAGGCGGCGCAGCATCTGGCCCGCACCGATGGCTTCTCCAACGTGGCCGACATCATGATCGGCAGCTTCTACAGCCCAGACCTCGAGCAGGGCTGCGCGTTCGAGGAGCTGATCAGCTTCCATGGCGGGCTGGGCGGCCCGCAGACGCGGCCGTTCATCCTCTACCCGGTCGAGCTGGCCGCCCCGCAGCAGCCGATCCTGGGCGCCGCGCGGGTGCACGAGATCCTGTCCGGCTGGCGCCGCGACCTGCAGGGGGAGTTCGTGCCCGAGGCGACGGTCACGCCGGCTCCGGCGCCCGATGCCTCCGCCACGTGAGCCCCAGCGCCGCCCCCAGCACCAGCGTCGGCACCACCGTCAAGACGCGGTAGAGCAGCACCGCCGCAACCGCCTCCGCGTTGCCGGCGCCGAAGCCGACCAGCGCGGAGGACAGGCCCAGCTCGACGATGCCGACGCCGCCCGGCGTGATCGGGACCGCGGTCAGCAAGCGCACCAGACCCCAGGCCGCCATCGCTTCAACCCAGGTCACCTCGGATGCTGGCACGCCGGTCGCGCGCAGGCACACCAGCAGCACGCCGAATACCGTCAGGTGTCCTGCGAACGCGGCCAGCGTGATCACGTGCCAGCGGCGCGACAGCAGCTCGACCGTCTCGCCCCGGAAGCGCACCATCGCGGCACCCCAGTCCGCGCGTGGCGTACGGCGCAGCAGCCGCAGCGCCCAGTTGGCGACGCGCTGCGCGCGGTCTCCCCAGACCTGCGCCTGCTCGTCGCCGCGGAACGCCAGCACCAGCGCCGTCGCCAGGAACACGATCACGCCCATGCCGATCAGCCCGGCCGTCAGCAGCAACGTGCTGGTACCGCCGGTCAGCAGCAGCAGCGCCAGGGCCACCATCGGCAGCGTCACGTTCACGATCTGGTTCCAGGCGCCGGTCACCACCACGGCCACGGCGATCGCATTCGACCGGTATCTCCAGCTGCGCAGCATCGCGTAGGACGCGGCCAGGCCGACGGCGTCGCCACCCGGCACGGCGATCGAGATCGCCGTCGAGGTCTGGGTCAGCACCATCGACTGGCGGTAGTTGAGCCCCGGCAGTGCCGCCATCCACGGCGGACCGTAGGTGGCCACGTTGATGGCCGTGGCCACCGCCAGTGCCACCAGCGCCTGGTTGCTGAGGCCGGTCACCACGTCCCATACGTCGGAGTAGTTGGCGATCCGGGGCAGCAGCACCAGGAACACCAGCAGGATCGCGGCGATGCCGACCACGGCCGGGCCGAATCTGCGCACGAGCGACTTCTGGTCCTGCTCCGGCTGCTGCGGCTCGCCCACGACGGGCGGCTCGGAGGTCACGGCAACAGCGAGGATTTCATGGCCTGGAACTCCTGATCGGTGAGCGCGCCCTGGTCGTGCAGCGTAGACAGGCGCTCCAGCTGGTCAACCGGTGACTCGGCCGCCGACGGCCCGGTCGTGATCGCGGCCTGCTGCGACCGCGACAGCTTCGACCTCACAGCCGCCACCACCTCGCCGCTCTCGGCGTCGGGGAACTCCTTCACCGACTGCCGCCGTATCGCCTCCAGGCCGATGCCGGCCAGCACGATCATCACCAGCGCCGGCACCGGGCGGCGAAACGCCTGCGTCGGCGCCCACCAGATCAGGAACAGGACGACCGCGGCGAAGGCGACCCAGACCTGGCCGGCGTGGTCACGTGCGTGTGGCGCGAACGCGCGCCTGATCGCGACCGGCCGCTCGCCCTCGCCCGAGACCCAGGCCCAGATCACGGCGATGAAGCCGACCGCGATCACCGTGCGGGTGGTGTCCTTGAGCAGGCCGGTGATGACGTCCCAGGCCGCGTTTGCAGCCGGCCGGTTCTCCGGCAGCTTGACGAGGTTGTCGACCAGCAGGTTGCCGCCGACCGTGCGTCCGAGCACGAGGATCACGCCGGCGGCGATGATGCCGATCCCGCAGTTGCGGACGGCCCGGCGCCGGTAGCCGGTCGCCAGGTACACCGCCAGGGCGTACAGCGCCAACGAGACGAACGGCAGCACCCAGGCCAGCACCTTCAGCCAGTGTGCGAGCGTCTGCACCAGCGATAGCTGGTTGGACGTGAAGATCACGATCTTTCCGCCGGCGATGCTCGTGGTCGGGCTCAGCCCCAGGCGGCTGGCCAGGTTCTGCTCGAGGCCGCTGGTGTTGATCGCGACCTCGCCGCCCCCCGTCTTCAGGCGGCTCCCGCCGCCGTCCAGCACCAGCACCAGCTGCGCGTGGGCGACCTCGTTCGCCTTGATCCACGCCTGCTGGGCGCGGTCTGAGGCGAGCAGGCGAGCGGCGGCGCGGTAGGCGTAGTCGCGCAGCGCGGCCGCGGCCGGCGCGGCCAGCGGCTGTGCCTGCGTGGGCAACAGCGGCTTGATCTGAGTGGCGACGTCGACGTTCGCATAGAGCTGGTCGACCAGGTTCGTGGCCAGCGCCTGCTGGATCTCGGGCTGTTGCAGCAGCTGGGTGGTGGTGGCGTTGTAGCCGTCGGAGTCGAGCACCACGCGCCGGATCCACAGCGCCAGCACCGACAGGATCAGCACAAGCGATGCCGCGGCGATCAGGCTGCCGACCATCCATCGCCGGCGACGGGATGCCTTCCGCGTTGCCTGTTGCTCGGCGTTCTCGGCCGCTTCACCCTCCACCGGCTGATCGCTGCTCACGTTGTCCGCCCCGTCCTTTGTAGGTCTATTGCCACGGCCATGCTATCGGCTGGGAGCCCACGGAGTCGGGACTGCGCCGCATCCTCCGAAATCGGACGACCGCACAGATGTGAGGAGGCACCCCTAGGTAAACGGACTCTCATGTTGAAGCGCTACGCTGTGTTGGTACACACTGGGAGGAAGCGGAGATGCGGATGGGCAAGCGATCATCGGTGCGGTTGCTGGGCTGGGCAGGTCTGGCACTGGTGATGCTGGGAGCGGTGAGCGTGACTGCGGTGGCGTTGACATCGAGTCACGGAAAGGTTCCGCCCTCAAAGCCGCT
>DATIOK010000171.1:0-2166 GCA_035473255.1 Gaiellales bacterium | reverse complement strand
CACCGTCCAGCTGACCTACGACGAGGCGGTCGAGCCGCGCTTCGCGATCATCTCCGTGACCGACGCGGCGGGTCATCGGGTGACCGCCGGCCCGGTCAGGCGATCGCCGGCCAATCCCGACACGCTGGTCGTGCCGCTGCGGCCGCATCTGCCGGAGGGCTGGTACCTGATCTACTGGCGCGCGATCTCGGTCGACGGTCATCCGGTCCAGGGCGCGTTCACGTATGCCGTCGGCCCCAACCCGGGGCCGGCGCCGCAATTCCCGGTGCCCAAGCTGTCCGCCAGCGCGAAGACTCCCAAGTTGCTGATCGCGCGCTGGGTCATGTTCCTGTCGATCATGACCGCGATCGGCCTGTTCGCGCTGCGGATGCTGATCGCGCGGCCGCTGGTCCGGCGCGTCACAGGAACCACACTGCGCGCACTATCGGTCGCATGCGTGGCGTCGTCGATCGTGGGGCTGATCGCGATCCCGGTGTACCTCGATTTCTCGGTCGCCAACGACTCACTGCGGTCGGTGTTCGATCTGGGCGCGCTCGTGCCGCTCTACCGGGTCACCGCGTTCGGGCGGGCGATCCTCGACTTCGAGATCTGCTTTGCGCTGTTCTGCGTCGCGGCGTGGACGGCGCTGTGGGTGGATCGGCCCGAGCGCGAACATCGCTCGATCGCTGAGCTCGCATCGCTGACGGGAGCGCTGCTCGCGGCGGCGGCGGCGCTGATCATCCCCGGTGCGGCCGGCCATGCGGCTCAAACCTCGCCGCGAGGGCTGACGATGGCGCTGGACTGGCTGCATCTCGCGTCGGGGTCGATCTGGTTCGGCGGTCTCGTCGGACTGCTGATCGTCTGGCGCAGCGCCGAGATCCGGCTCCGCGTGCCGACGCTGTCGGTGGTCGTCCCGCGCTTCTCGAACGTGGCGCTCGTATCGGCGATCGTTGTCGCAGGTTCGGGCGTCGGGGAGGCGATCATCCACATGCCGGCGGTCAACGCGCTATGGGAGACCGGCTTTGGCCAGGCGATCCTGGTCAAGAGCGGGCTGCTGATCGCCGCGTTTGCGCTGGCCTCGGGCAACCTGCTGCGGTCGCGCCCGCAGTTGATCGCCGCGCGGGAACGGCCAGAGGCGGGTCAGCGGGCGGCGTCCCGGCTGCGGAATCTGATCGGCGGCGAGACTGTGATCGTGGCCGGCATCGTGTTCGTCGCGGCGGTGCTTTCGAGTCTTGCGCCGCCCCCGCCTGCGTTCGCGCTGCAGAACTCGGCGCTTGCCACGGTCGGGCCGGGGCGCGTCGCGCGCACGGTCAATCGAGCGGGCTACAAGCTGCAGGTGCTGGTCTCGCCGAACAAGGCCGCGGCGCCCGATTCGTTCGCGCTGCGGATCACCAAGGGCGGCAAGCCCGTCCGCGGCGCCAACGTCACGCTTGCGCTAAATCACTTGGAGATGCAGATGCCACAGCAGGAGTACCAGCTCACCGAGACCCAGCCAGGGATCTACTCGCGCTCCGCGCCCGCCCTGGTGATGGTCGGGCGCTGGGGCCTGAGCTTCCAGATCACCCCCAAGGGCGGCCAGCCGTTCACGGCACTGATCGTCGACCAGGCCGACGGATAGGAGAATCAGATGAAACGGCAACGCACAACCCGCCGCCTGCATCGCGCAGCGCTGCTTGCCGTGCTCGCCGCGGCCGTGCCGGCGCTTGCAGCGTGCGGCGGCAGCTCGAGCGGCGCCGTCAGCGCGCCGGTGATCGGAGCCGCCAAGACGTTCTCGCTGGCCGGGTTCGAGCCCGCCGCGACGATCGTGCCCGGCAAGCCCACGACCGTGTCGTTCACGATCCAGCAGCCCAACGGCAAGCCGCTGACGGCCTACAAGACCGGATCTGGTCCCCACACCGGCGTGCACCTGATCATCGTCCGCGACGACCTGGCCTACATCATCCACGAGCACCCGCCGATCCCGCCCAGCGGCGTGCTGCACCAGTCGGTGACCTTCCCCGCCCCGGGGCCCTACCACGTCCTGGTCGACGTCTACCCCGACATCCCCGGCGGCCAGCCCAACTTCCAGCTGTCTCGCAACGTCACCGTCACCGGCGCGTACCACCCGATCAAGTTGCCACCGTTCAAGGCCCACCAGGTCGTCGATGGCGTCCACTTCGACATGCAGCCCCACCCCGCCATCCACGC
>DATIOK010000170.1:0-15812 GCA_035473255.1 Gaiellales bacterium | reverse complement strand
ACCATCTGCCGCTCAACGAGCGGCTGCAGCATAAGCGCCGGTCGCCTGATGGCGGTGCCGATCACGGCAGCCGCCAGCCCGATCCCGACCGCCCACAGGAACTCGGCGAGCGTGGGGGTCGTGAACGGAGGGATGTTGGGGATCGACAGCGAGAACGTGCCATAGCCGGTCCAGTTGTCGAGGCCGACGAAGATCAGGGTCCCGACTCCCGCGGCGAGCATCCCCGGGATCAGGATCACTCCCATCATCGGGCCACCGATTCCCGACGCCTCCATCAGCAGAAACGCCCCGACCAGTGGCGAGCCAAGGAGCGTGCTGACGGCTGCGAAGCTTCCGGCAGCACCGATAACCATCACCGCCGTCTCGGGCGCGTCCCGCTTGAGCAGGTGCACCGCGAGCACCCCCAGTCCGCTCCCGATCGCGATCAGCGGCGCCTCGGGGCCGAGCACCACGCCCAGGCTGAGCGTGGCGAACGACGCGAGCGCGATGCCCGGCAGCTCGATCGGGAGCACGGGGCCGCCCGCCTTGAACCCCTCGGCGGGCTTGTGCCCACCGGTGCCCGGCAGATAACGAAGCGTGAGACCGACCAGCAGGCCGCTCACCGTTAGAGGCAGCAGCGGCCATAAGGCCGGCTCTCCGCTGAACCCGAGATCGCCGGGCAGCGTCGTGAACACCCAGGTCTGCACGTCTGCGACGCCCTTCAGGTAGAAGTAGGCGACGGCTGCCACGGGCACTCCGATGAGGGCGCCGAGCACCAGCACCAGCACGTAGGCGCGGCTTCGCAGCAGCTGGGCCGGATCGGGCGGGGATGCGCCGGTGGGACTGCTCACGGGGACGCGGCCCGCCTACCCGCCCTCATCTGTGTTGTCCAAGCGCACCACCGTGCCCGCGAGCACGTCCTGAATGGCGCGGCGGCGGCGATCGAACAGGATCGGCAGGAACCCGGCGAAGAACGGCACGATCGCGATCGCGAGCCCCACCACCCGCAGCAGGGCGCGGCCGGCGCCCGGCGGCCGGTTCCCGTCCCTGGTCACCACCAGGCGCAGGCCCATGGCGCGCATGCCAGGCGTCTGGCCGGCGACCGTCCAGAACACCGCCAGGTAGGTGACGGCGCCGACCGTCGCACCGACGGACGCGATCGCCGCCTCCAGCCACGACGGCCGCAGGCCTCCCACCAGGTTGGACACCACGTCGACCATCGCTGCGCCGCCCAGGAAGACGACCGACATCAGTGCCAGGTCGACGGCGCCGGCGATGAACCGTCCCAGCAGGCCGGCGTAGCGCGACGGCGCTTCGGACGTCGTGCCGGTCACGGTGATGCGGTCGTCGATCCGCTGGGTGCGGCGCCGCAGCTCGCCCGCCACCTCGGAACCGAACGACGCCGACTGGCGGGCGAGCGCCGTTCGCACGGCGTCGCTCGCGATCACCTCCTCGATCAGCCGCTGCAGCTCCGGGCTCGAGACCACGCGCTGCGCGATCTCCTCGGCCGCCTGGCTTCTGGCCGCCTCGCCCACGATCTGCTCGAGCCGCCCCTCGGCACGCTCACGCTCGAGCGCGGCCGCGATGGCGGCCTCCAGGTCGACGTTTGCCAGCACCTCGGCGACGATCCGCTGCACCACGCGCTGCTCGACGGCGGCATTGGCCACGTGCTCGGGCAGCGGCCCGGCGAATGCCCGCGCCACGGCCCGCTCGACTCCACGCGATCCCAGCACCTCGCCGGCCGCATCCTCCAGCCGAGCCTCGCCGTAGGCGCGTGTGGCGCGGGCGCCGCCTGCCACCTGCGCAGTTCCCCTCGAGACGACCCATCCCACGCCCGGCGCTCGGCGGGCGACCCGCAGCGGCAGCAGCAGGGTGAGGCGGGTTGCGCTCGCGCCCGCCTGGCGGATCGCGATCGTCAGGCCCGGACTGCGGCGGCGGCGCGCGCCAGGGGGTCGCTCCCGGTCGGTCGGCTCGCTCATCGCAGCGATCGTATCGGGCGGGCGCGATCCGGGCTGACCTGTCAGCCCGCCGCGACCTGCGCCGCGCCGGCAACCCCCATCCGCTCCAGCAGGTGGTCGCCCACGCGCAGCGCGTTGGCCATCGCCGTCAGCGCCGGGTTGACCGCGCTGATGCTCGGGAAGAAGCTGGTGTCGACCACGTACAGGTTGTCCAGCTCGTGCGCGCGGCAGTTGGGGTCGAGCGCCGAGCTGTCCGGGTCGTCGCCGAACCGGCAGGTGCCCGCCTGGTGGGCGACTCCCGCGACCGGGATCGCCGTCTTCAGGTACGCGTGGCGTGGTATCAGGTGGTGGGGGTGCATGCCGAGGTCGCCCAGCATCGACTTCAGCTGGTGGTACAGCCGGTCGCGTGCCCCCTCGTTGGCGGGTGTGTATGCCAGGCGGACGCGGCCCTGGTCGTCGAGGGTGACCCGGTTCTCGGCCGTCGGCAGATCCTCGGTCGAGAGCCAGAAGTCGACGGCGTGCTCGGCGATGTTGCGGAGCGTCCGCTCCGGTGCCAGCGTCGTCTCCAGCGGCTTCTCGCCGCGGTACATCTCGGCGGTGGACTTGCCCACCATCTGGATGTTGCCCATCGGGAAGTCGAAGCCGTCGGTTCCGAAGTAGAAGTCGTTCAGCCCCAGCGTCTTTTGGAACACCGTCGGGTTCGGTTCTTCGGAGAGCGCCAGCACCGCCTGGCTGTTGTGGAACATGTAGTTGCGGCCGACCTGGTCGGAGCCGTTGGCGAGACCGCGTGGGTGCGTGTCGCCGGCCGAGGCCAGCAGCAGCGCGGCCGTGTTGGCAGCGCCGCACGACACGACCACGATGTCGGCCGAGTACTGCTCGCGCCGCTCGCCCTGCATCACCACGACGCGAGTGACCTGGCGGCCGCCCGCGTCGGTCTCCAGCTTCACGGCGCGGGCGTTCGTCAGCAGCGTCACGTTCGGATGCTCGAGCGCCGGCCGCACCGCCATCACCTCGGCGTCCGACTTCGCGTGCACCAGACAGGGGAAGCCGTCGCAGGTGCCACAGCGCACGCAGCGGCTGTATGGCATGTTGGCCTCGTTCAGCAGCACGCCGCAGGGGGCGTGGAACGGGTGCAGCCCGATCCGCTCGAGGTCGTCGGAGAGCTGCTGGATGCGCGGCTCGTGGCTGAGCGCGGGGAACGGGTAGGGGGCGCTCGACGGCCCCTCGGTGGGATCCTCCCCGCGCGCCCCGTGCACGCCGTAGAGCTGCTCGGCCTGGGCGTAGTACGGCTCCATCTCGTCGTAGGAGATCGGCCATGCCGGCGACGTGCCGCCGTGGTGCTGCAGCTGGCCGAAGTCCTCCGGCCGGAACCGGTAGAGCGCCGCCCCGTACAGCTTGGTCGCCCCGCCCACGAAGTAGTGCACCTGCGGCTGGAACGTCTTGCCGTCCTGGTCGATCCAGGTGTCCGGCGAGATGTAGCGGCTGTCCACGAACACGGCCTGGTCCGACCAGTTCTGCGGCTCGCGTGCCAGCCAGTCGCCGCGCTCGAGCAGCAGGATGCGCTTGCCGGACGGGGCGAGGCGGTGCGCGAGGGTGCCCCCGCCGGCGCCGCTGCCGATGATGATCACGTCGTAGGAATCCACAGCTACAGCTCCTTTAGCCGTTCCAGCACGATCATGCGACCGGCCGCCTCGATCAGGGCCAGGTGCGAGAAGGCCTGCGGGAAGTTCCCCAGGTGCCCGCCGGTGGCGACGTCGAACTCCTCGGCGTAGAGGCCGAGCGGCGAGGCCACCCGCAGCAGCCGCTCCATCAGATCGCGGGCGCGCTGCTCGTGACCGACGATCGCAAGCGCCGACACCAGCCAGAACGAGCAGATCAGGAACGACCCCTCCTTGCCCGACAGCCCATCGTCGGTCTCATCCGTTCGATAGCGCAGGACGAAGCCGTCCTCGGTCAGCTCGTCGGCGATGGCGATCACCGTGTTCACCATCCGCTCATCGTTGCCCGGCAGCAGGCCGAACCCCGCGGCCAGCAGGGTGGAGGCGTCCAGTGAGTCGGTCTCGTAGTGCTGGCGCAGCACTCCGCGGTCGCTGACGCCGTGTTCGAGGATGTCGGCCTTGATCTCCTCCGCAATGTCGGCCCAGGCGGTTGCGCGCTCGGGGGTGCCCCGGATGCCCGCCACCTGGGCGGCGCGGTCGAGCGCCACCCAGCACATGAGCTTCGACGACACGTAGTGCTGCGGCTTGCCGCGCGCCTCCCAGATGCCCTGATCTGGGTGCTTCCAGACCTCGATCGCGCACTGCGCCTGTGACTCCACGATCGGCCACAGCCGCGGCGGCAGCCGGTTGCTGCGCCGCGTGTGCAGCAGGATCGAGTCCAGCACCGCGCCGAACACGTCGTTCTGACGCTGGTCGAAGGCGCCGTTTCCGATCCGCACCGGCTTCGCGCCCCTGTAGCCGGTCAGCTCGTCGCGGGTGCTCTCAGTCAGGTCGCGGCGGCCGTCGATGCCGTACATGATCTGGAGGCTGCCGTCCTCGGTGGGCTCCACGTCGGCTACGAACTGCATGAACTCGTCGGCCTCCCACTCCAGGTTCATGTAGTGCAGCGCCTGCAGCGTGAAGGTGGTGTCGCGCATCCACGTGTAGCGGTAGTCCCAGTTGCGCTCGCCGCCCGGTGTCTCCGGGAGCGATGTGGTGGCGGCCGCCACCGTGGCGCCGGTGGGCATGTAGGTGAGGCCCTTGATGGCCAGCGCCGAGCGCTGTATCGGATCGCGCCAGCGGTGGTCTGGAAACCGCCCCTGCGCCAGCCAGTTGCGCCAGAACCGCACGGTGGTGTCGATGCGGGCGATGGCGTCATCGTCGTCGGCCGGGGTGGCCAGTTGCTCGGACCACGACAGGGCGCACCAGCCCTTCTCGCCGGCGTGCAGCACGTGACGCGCACGCACGGCGTTGCCCTCGATGCCGAGGTTGAAGTCGCTGTCCAGCCGGATCGTGAGGCCGGCGCCGGTGGCGTCAGCGGCGTGGCCCTCGTCGCCTGTCATCGCCCACTGGGCAGGGACGCGGCCGTAGTCGAACAGCGGCTCGCAGATCAGCTCCACCTCGACCCGGCCGTCGATGCATTCGACCGTGCGCACGAGCATGTGCTCGGCGTCCTCGTCGGTGGGTGGCCGGGTGTGCGGTGTGACGGTGTCCTCGTGGCGGCGCGGCCCCATCGTCAGCGCGTCGCGGACGATCACCCAGCCGTTCGGCGTCTTCCAGGTGGTGATAAGCACGTTCGTGCCCGGCTCGTAGGCGCGGGCGGTGGGGTGCTCGATGCCGAACGGGCCGAACCGGAAGGTGCCGGCGCCGCGGTCGATCAGGCTGCCGAACACGCTCTGGCTGTCGAAGCTGGGGACGCACAGCCAGTCGATCGCCCCGTCCGGCGCGACCAGCGCGGCGGTGTGGCAGTTGGACAGGAACGCGTAGTCAGCGATGCCCGGGAACGGCGACAGCGCGGCCGCGCTCTGCTGACCCTTGGTCTCCTTGGGAGCCGTCTTGCTCATGTCGCCACCCACGGGTCGTGCCAGCGGCCGTGTCCGGCGATCAGGTCGTCGGCCGCCTTCGGGCCCCACGATCCCGGCGTGTAGGGATGCACCGGCGGCGGGTCATCCAGCAGCGGCTGCATCACCCGCCACGTCTCCTCGACGCAGTCCTGCCTGGTGAAGCGCGTGCTGTCGCCCCGCATCGCCGCGTGCAGCAGCACCTCGTACGGTGTCGGGCCCTCGCCGCCCTCCGCGCCGAACTCCATGTCGAGCGTGATCGGCTCGGCCCGCGTGGCGTCGGCGCGATGGGCGTCCAGCACGATCCGCACGCCGGTTGAGGGGTCGAGCTTCATCACCAGCTGGTTCGGCTCCGGGCCGGGATGGTCGCGCTCCGCGTAGCCGAGCTTCGGCGGCCTGCGGAACACCAGCCGCATCTCGGTCTGGGTGACCGGCAGCAGCTTCCCGGTGCGGATGTAGAAAGGCGTGCCCGCCCACCGCCAGTTGTCGATGTCGAGGCGAAGCGCCGCGTAGGTCTCGGTCGCCGAGTCGTCGGCCACGCCGTCGATCGAGCGGTATCCGTCGTGCTGCCCACGCACGTAGTGCGCCGGCGACGCCGGAGCGACCGCCCGGAACAGGGTCAGCTGGGCGTCCTTCAGCGTCTTTGCGTCGCGGCCGGCCGGCGGCTCCATAGCCGTCGCCGCGACGAGCTGCATCAGGTGGTTCACCACCACGTCGCGCAGCGCCCCCACCGGGTCGTAGAAGTGCCCGCGATCCGCGACGCCGAACGACTCGGCCATGGTGATCTGCACCGATGCGATCTGCTGGCGGTTCCATAGCGGCTCCAGCATCGAGTTCCTGAAGCGCAGGATCAGCAGCTCCTCGAGGCCCATCTTGCCGAGGAAGTGGTCGATCCGGTAGAGCTGCGACTCGTCCAGGTACTGGTGCAGCTCAGCTGCGAGCGCGCGGGCCGATGCCAGGTCGTGGCCGAACGGCTTCTCGACGACCACGCGGGCACCGTCCAGCAGCCCCGCCTGGGACAGGCCGCCCACGACCCGGCCGAACAGGAACGGCGGGATCTCGAGGTAGAAGACGGGCGTCTCGATGCCCGATAGGGCCTGCCCCACCTGCTCGTAGGTGGCGGCGTCGTTGAAGTCGCCCTGATGGTAGGAGAGCCGTGCGGCAAACCGGTCGAACACAGCCTCGTCGATGATCTCTCCGGTCGCCTCGATGCACTCGTGGGCGTGCTTTCGGAGGCGTTCGATGCTCCAGTCGTCGGCGGCGATGCCGATGATCGGGCAGTCCAGCAGGCCCCGAGCCTCGAGGCGGTAGAGCGAGTGCAGCGTCATCACCCGGGCAAGGTCGCCGGTGATGCCGAACACCACGAGCGCCCCGGCTGGTGCCGTGCTGTCGTGGGCCGTGCGTGTGGTGAGTGTCTGTGTAGTGGTCACGCGGGCACCGTGCCACCCGGCCGATCGGGCCGCGTCATCCAACCGGGATGAAGCGGTATCGCCCAACCCGGTTCACCATCAGCGCATCGCCGCCAACGCACCACAACGTTCGCGAGTCGTCATCGTCGGCGCCGGCTTCGGTGGGCTGTTCGCCGCGCGTTTCCTGCGGCGCGCTCCGGTCGACGTGACGCTGGTCGACAAGACCAACCACCACCTGTTCCAGCCTCTGCTCTACCAGGTCGCGACCGGGATCCTGTCGGAGGGCGCGATCGCCCCCGCCACGCGCGACGTGCTGCGCCGCCACCGCAACGTCTCGGTGCTGATGGCCGAGGTGACCGGGTTCGACCTGGATGCCCGGGAGGTTCACTGCCGCCAGCCAGACGGACGCCCGCTGACGCTGCCCTACGACAGCCTGGTGGTCGCCGCCGGCGCCGGAGGCTCCTACTTCGGGCACGACGAGTTCGCCCAGTGGGCGCCGGGCATGAAGACGCTGGACGACGCGGTGCGGCAACGCACGCGGATCCTGGGCGCGCTGGAGATGGCCGAGCTGGAGGAGGATGACGACGCCCGCGCCGCCTGGCTCACCTTCGTGATCGTCGGCGGCGGCCCCACCGGGGTCGAGATCGCCGGGCAGATCGCGGAGCTGGGCCGCCGAGCCATCGGCGACAGCTACACACGGTTCGGGCCGAACGACGTGCGGGTGATCCTGTGCGACGGCGGCAAGGAGATCCTGGCCACCTTCGGCGACCGCCTGTCGCAGCACGCGACCCAGGGGCTGGAGCGTACTGGGGTCGAGATCCGCACCGAGACGATCGTCCAGAACGTGGACGCGACGGGCGTCGAGGTGCGCTCCGCCGACGGGTCGACCACGCGGATCGCCTCCAGGACGGTGATCTGGGCGGCGGGCGTGGCGGCCTCACCGCTGGCCCGGATGCTGGCCGACGCGTCCGGCGCGGAGTGCGACCGGGCCGGCCGCATCGCGGTGCAGCCGGACTGCTCGCTGCCCGGGCATCCGGAGGTGTTCGCGGTCGGCGACATGATGGCGCTGAACGGACTGCCGGGGGTGGCGGAGGTGGCCATGCAGACGGGCATCCACGCCGCTCGCACCATCAGCGGCCGGCTCAAGGGCGAGCAGGCAAAGCCGTTCAAGTACCGCGACCTGGGCAGCATGGCGACCATCTCCCGCCGCCGGGCGATCGTCAGCTTCCGCGGCATCAGGCTGCACGGCTACCTGGGCTGGCTGGCCTGGCTGATGGTGCACATCACGTTCATGACCGGCTTCAAGAACCGGTTCGCCGCGCTCATGTCCTGGAGCTTCGCCTTCCTCGGTCACAGCCGCCCGCAGCAGGTGATCGACGAGCAGCGGATGCCCGGCCGGGGCGAGCCCGCCGCGCCTGGTGAGACTGCGGCGGTGGTGGACGTCCGCACCGGCCTAGATAGCCGCCGCTGACGTCACCCGGCCGGCATCCAACGCCACCACCTGGTCGACGGCGTCCAGGCCCTCGCTGCGGTGCGTGATCAACAGCACCGCGGCGTCCCCGGCGGCGGCGAACACGTCGGCCATCAGCGCTTGGGCGGTGGTCGCGTCGAGGTGGGCGTTCGGCTCGTCCAACACCAGCACGGGAGCGTCCCGCAGCAGCGCCCTCGCCAGCACCAACCGCTGGCGCTGGCCGCCCGAGAGCCGGCGCCCCTCTTCGCCCACCAGGGTGTCGATCCCGTCCGGCAACCCCTCCACCCAGGCCGCCAGCCGTGCTCGTACCAGGACGGCGCGCAGCTCGTCCTCGGTGGCCTCCGGTCGGGCGAGCAGCAGGTTCTGGCGGATCGTCGAGTTGAACAGGTGGGCTCCCTGGCCGGCCAACGAGAACATCGCGCGCACGTCCGACTGGCGGTGGTCGCGCGCGTCGTAGCCGTCGAACAGGAGCGCACCCTCCTCCGGATCGAGGAACCGCAGCAACACGTTGGTGACGGTCGTCTTCCCTGATCCGCTCGGGCCCACCAGTGCCACACGGCCACCCGGTTCCAGCCGCAGGTCGACCTGCTCCAGCACCGGGCGTGGCGATCCGGGGTAGCGGGCCGTCACGCCCGCCAGCTCGATCGTCGCGTCGCGCGGCGGTGGCGGCAGCGGGGTGCCGGGATCGGTGATCACGGGCCGCCGGGAGGTGAGGTCGAGCACGCGTCGCCCGGCGGCGGTGATGACGGCCAGCTCGCGTGCCGCGCGGGGGATCGGCGTCGCCGCCTCGAAGGCCGCCAGGCCCAGCAGCGTGACGGTCGCGACCAGCACCGGGTCGAGCGATCCGCCCGCCCGTGCCTGCACCGCCGCGGCCAGCACGGCCGCTGTCGTGAGGCCGGCCGCGAGCAACACCAGCGCGTCTGCCAGGCCTGCCCGGAACACATCGCGCCGGGTCAGCGCGGCCAGCTCGCGGTCGAGCTCCGTGACCGCCTCGGCGCGTGACCCGGCCGCACCGAAGGCGACGATCTCCGGTGCCGCCCGCAGCAGCTCGACCAGCTGTGACGACAGGTGCGCACGAGCTGCCGCCATGCGGGCGGCCGGCTCGCGGCTCCAGCGTGCGGCCAGCGCAGGCACCGCCAGGCCGGCGATCGCCAGGCCGGCCGCGAGCATCACGCCGGCCGCCGGCAGCATCACGGCCGCCGCGACGACGCACAGCACGGCCACGGCGAGGCCGCTCAGCGGTGGGCACAGTCCGCGTACGTAGAGCCCGTCCAGCCGGTCGACGTCGCCGACCATGCGAGCGACCAGGTCGCCTCGGCGGAAGCCGTCCAGCTGGCCGGGGGCGAGCGGCTCGATCCGCGCGAAGAAGCGCGACCTGATCGTGCCCAGCGACCGCAGCGCCAGATCGTGTGACACCAGCCGGTCGATGTAGCGCGCCAGCGGACGGGTCAGGCCCAGGAACCGCACGACCACGATCGTCACGGTCAGCGCCAGCACCGGCGGCCTTTGCGCCGCGCGCGAGATCAGGTAGCCGGAGGCCGCGATCAGCGCGACGCCGAGGGAGGTGGCCACCGCACCCAGGCCGACCACCACCGCCAGGCGTGGCCGCGACACGCCCGACAGGTCGACCAGCCGGCCGATCATGAGGCGGCCGCCTGCAGCCGCACGATGCGGTCGGCTCGTGACGCGAGGTCGTCGTCGTGTGCGATCACCAGCACAGTCCGGCCCGGCCGGCAGCGGTCGACGGCCGCGCGTACGAGATCGGCGCTGGCCGGATCGAGGTTGGCGGTCGGCTCGTCCAGGATCAGCAGCGGCGCGTCGCGCAGCAGGGCTCGGGCCAGTGCGATCCGCTGCGTCTCCCCAGCGGACAGCGGGCGGCCGCCGTCTCCCACCGTCGTCTCGTATCCGGCCGGCAGCTCCGAGATGAACTCGGCGGCGCCGGCCGCCTCGGCGGCGTCACGCACGAGCTCGTCCGCGGCGTCCGGGGCGCCCAGCCGGATGTTGTCGGCGATCGAGCCGTGAAGCAGCGTCGGATGCTGCGGCAGCCACGCGATCCCTCGCCGCCATTGATCCGGGTCGCAGGAGGCGATGTCGGTGCCGCCGGCCAGGATCCGCCCGTCGCTGGGCTCCGCCAAGCGCAGCAACAGGCGCGCGATGGTGCTCTTGCCGCTGCCGCTGGGGCCGACCAGCGCCACCGTCTCTCCCGGCCCCAGCTCGAGCCCGACCTGCTCGAGTGCCGCCCGGCCGGCCCGCGGATAGCGGAAGCTGACCCGGTCGAAGCGGACGGTGGCGGCGGCGGGAATCGGTGACGGCGCGGCCACGGGCGCGGCCGTCACCGCGGCCGCGTCCAGCAGCCGACCGGCCACCGCCATCCCGTCGGCGCCGGCGTGGAACTGGGACGCCAGGTTGCGCAGCGGCAGGTACAGCTCGGGCGCCAGCAGCAGCACCGTCAGCGCCGCCTCGAATCCGATGTCACCCTCCACGAGCCGCACTCCCACGGTGACCGCGATCAACGCCACCCCAAGCGTGGCCGCCAGATCGAGCACGGCGCCTGACAGGAAGGCCAGTCTCAGCGTCTCCATGGTCGCCTTTCGGTAGCGCTCGCCGACCTGGTCGATCCGTTCCGCTTGGGCCTCGCCGCGGTTGAAGGCGCGCAGCGTCGGCAGGCCTCGCACGACGTCGAGGAAGTGCGACGACAGCAGCGACAGCTCCTGCCAGCGCGCCAGCGCCCGGCGCTCGGTTGTGCGGCCGATCAGCCACATGAAGACCGGCACCAGGGGCAGGGTGATCAGCATCAGCAGCGCCGACAGCGGGTCGATCGCGGCCACCAGTGCCAGCACCGCCGCCGGCACCGCCGCGGCCAGCACCAGCTGCGGAAGCAGGCGCGCGAACACCGTCTCGAGGGCGTCGATGCCGGCTACCGCCGCCACGGCCAGCTCGGCATCGTCCTGCGCATCGAGTCCGGCCTGGGTGTCGCTCAGCCGGCTCCTGACCAGGTCGCCGCGAAGCGCGCTCAGCACGTCGGCCGCGGCCAGCCGGCCGACCACGTCGAAGCCCCAGGCGGCGGCCGCACGCGCGGTCACCACGATGCACAGCGCCGCCAGCGGGACGGACAGTGCCCGCAGTCCGGCGCCGTCGAACGAGCGCGCGGCGATGTGCGCGATCAGCACCGCCTGGGCCAGCACCAGCAGCGCCGCGACGATCCCGAGCGCGGCATCGACCGCCAGCGCGAGGCGTGAGCCTCGCGTACGCCGCAGCAGCCGGGGGTCGATCCGCCGCGGCCTCACTGTCGTCGGCACCGGCATGGCGGCACGCTACCGGCCACCCGCCGCCCTGATCTCACCCCGATCGGACGAGGCAGGCCGTGACGGTTCCGTTTCACGCAAAGCCGCAACGATCCATACTGCCACGTAACGATCTCAGCCCCGACCGCAACGATTCCCACCACCGGCCGGCGACAACCATCACGACTCCCGTCCCGCCCTCGCCCAACCACGCGACCGCGCATCACGACCCGGTGGCGACCCGTCACGGCTTCGCGCCGAACCTTTCACGCAGGCCGAGTGGGAGTCAAACCCCTGATCGGGCGGCCGGGACGTCACGCGGTCGCGCGGGCGCCGTGACAGGCGTCACGGGCGTATCGCATCCGGGTCACGCGGGCTAGATCGAGATGCCCCACGTCGCGGTGTGCGACTCCCCGGGCGCCAGCCGCACCAGGCTCTCGCCGCTGCGAAACGCGTTGGGCGGGCACGACATCGGCTCGACCGCGAGCGCCCGGCGGGCGACGTCCGGCAGCGGGTCGCCGCTGAACACCATCACGTAGGGGTAGCCCTCGTCCATCCACAGCGTTCGCACGGCGTCCGACGCCGGGTGCCACAGCTCGACGCGTGCCGCTCCGTCGGCGTCCCGTTCCAGATCGGTGAAGGCGTTGTCGAGCACGAGACCGCCGATCGCCCGCCGCGTGCGGAAGTCGTACTCGGTGTTCGAGACCGGCGCCGAGCCGATCGGCAGGCTGCGCTCGTCGGACCGCAGCACCGTGCCCGCGGGAATCCGCAGGTCCAGCGTGTCCACGGTTTCCGTACCTGCCGTCAGGTACGGATGGGCGCCGCAGCCGTACGGACAGTCGCGATCGCCGGCGTTGGTCGCGGTCGTGCGCACCGTCAGACCCGCGTTCGAGAGCGAGTACTCGATCGACAGCGACAGCGAGAACGGGTAGCCCGGCTGCGGATGCACGACGTGCGCCATCACGACCCGGTGCGGCTCATGCTCCGCCGCCGTCCAGGCTGCCCAGCGGACGAGCCCGTGGATTGCATTGCGGTTCGGCACCTCGTCCAGAGGCAACGAGTGGCTGACCCCGTCGAAGTCGTAGCGCCCGTCCTCGATCCGGTTCGGCCACGGGATCAGCACCTGGCCGCGGCCGGACGTGCACGTGCCGTCGACCGGATAGCCGTCCAGCACGTCCGCGTCGCCGACGGTGTAGGAACGAAGGCCGCCGCCGACCTCGACCACGACCAGGCGCTGGTCGCCCAGCGCGATCTCGAACTGCCTGCCGGAGGGCAGCACCAGGTCGCCGGCGGTCATCGCATCAGTCCGTCCACCAGTCCTCGACGGTCTCGCCGTCGCCGCCCTCAGGACGGTCGGATCCGATCGCGACCACCTCCAGCCCGTCCGGGCCGGCCTCCAACGCGCGCACCGTGGACGGCGCGATCCGCACCAGATCCCAGGGCTTGAGGTCGATGATGTCGTCGCCGAGCTTGATCCGGCCGGAGCCGGCCGTGACGAGGTATGCCTCCTCCTGCTCGCGGTGCCTGTGGCCCAGGGTGTTGCGGTGACCCGGCCCGTAGCGAAACACGCTGACCCCGAGGTGCTCGGAGTCGAGGTGCTTGCGGCCGAAGCGCGCCTCGACGCCGTCGCGCCCTGCGGCGGAGTCCTCGAGGTCGTTCATGTTGACGATCGTGTAACCAGCCAATTCGATGCCTCCTGCGTTGTGGAACCACCGCAGCGTAGTGCGCGAGCGGCGATAGTCTCCGCCTCGCTCATGACCGCGATCGCCGCCGAGTCGACCGAGGCCGCCGGGCCGCGCACGACCGTGCGCTCGACCCTGGCGGTATCGGTGCTGGCGGCGCTGGTGCCGGCCCTGGTCGGGCTGGCCTTCCTGGGCCGCTACGGATGGGATCGCGACGAGCTCTACTTCCTGGAGGCGTCGCATCACCTGGCGTTCGGATACGTCGACTTCCCACCGCTGACCGCCGTGGTCGGGCGGGCGGTCGTGGTCGTGTTCGGGACGTCGCTGGACGCGCTTCGGCTGACGACGATGGTGATCGGGCTTACCAGCGTGGCGTTCGTGGCCCTGAGCGCGCGCGAGCTGGGCGGTGGCCTGCGGGCACAGGCGGTTGCGGCTCTGGCCTGGGCGACGGCGCCGATCGCGCTGGGAGCCGCCAGCCTCTTCCATCCCACCTGGCTCGATCTGGGGGCCGAGACCGCGACGCTCTACCTGGTGCTGGTCGCGGTCACCCGGCCGATGCCGGGGCTGTGGCCGGCGGTGGGCGTAATGGCCGGCCTCGGCCTCGAGGCCAAGTACACGATCGCGACGCTGCTGCTGGCGCTGGTGGCCGGGCTTGCGCTGACGCCGCAGCGGCGTGTGCTGAGGACGCGCGGCCCATGGATCGCCGCCGGGATCGCGTTCGTTCTGCTGCTGCCGAACATCGCCTGGGAGATCCACCACGGCTGGCCCAGCGCCGCCTTCGCTCACAGCCAGCGCGCGAAGACGGCCGCCGACACGCCGCCGCCGGCGTACGTGGCCGATGCCGTCGTGTTCCTGGCGGCGTGCACGGCGCTGGCGGTGATCGGCGGCGTCTGGATGTGGCGGCGCCCGTCGTTGCGCGCGTTCACCTGGGCGGCGGTGTTCGTGGTGGTCGGGTTCGGGCTCGAGCAGGGTCGTGGCTACTACCCGTTGCCGGCGATGATCGTGTGCGTCGCGGCCGGCGCGGTGGCGCTGGAGCGGTGGCGGCCGGCGGCTCGCTGGCGGCGCCGCGCGGTGCTGGGCTCTCTGGTCGCCTTCCAGCTGCTGGTGATCGCCGTCGCCGCGCAGGTGGTGGTGCCGATCCGCTCGACGACGGGCATGATCGACTCCGGCATCTGGAACGTGTCCTTTTTCAAGGATGAGATCGGCTGGCCGGAGATGGTCGCGCAGACCGCGCGAGCTTGGCGGTCGCTACCCGCGGCCGAGCGCGCGCACGCCGCGATCCTGGCCCAGAACTACGGCGAGGCCGGCGCCCTGGCCCGGTTCGGCCCGTCGCTGGGCCTGCCGCAACCGCTCTCGGGCCACCTCAGCTGGCAGTACTGGCGGCCCGCCCGGCTCCCCCAGCGGACGGTGCTGACCGTCGGGTACGACCCCGGCACGCTGCGCGGGATGTGCACCAGCTATCGCCGGCTGGCAACGATCGAGAACCGCTACAACCTGGACAACGAGGAGCGGGGCAGGATCATCGCCGTCTGCCGGCTGCCGCAACCCCTGGGCGCAATCTGGGACAGCAGCATCGCCAGCGACAACCTCTAGATGATTGATCGATATCTCTCGCGAGCCTGGTCGCAGCGAGAGGTTGGGGATACGAGACGGTCGGGGTGGCTACGGCTGCGAACCGTCGCCTCGCTGTGTCCTCGGTCGCGCCAATACGACCCGGTATTGACGCTCCCTGCCATTCGCGATCTGCGTGATCGCAGATCGCTCATGACCGGTGCAAGTCGCATGAGACTTGCACCTGCGCGAGACTCGGATCTCGCCGTCCAGAACATCACGGAGATATCGATCAATCATCTAGACCGGATCGCCGCCCGGGATTCCACTAGATTGCCAATCGATGTACCGGTGGTTCTCGCCCATGTGGTGCTCGGCCAGACCGGGAGGTGGTCATGGCGGTCGGTGAGTCGTCCCCCACCGCCGGCGAGGTCGTCGATCTGAGCGGCGCCTGGATCGATCGCGACATCAGCTGGCTCGAGTTCAACCGGCGAGTGCTGCACGAGGCGCTGGACGAGCGTACGCCGCTGCTCGAGCGCGTGAAGTTCCTGGCCATCTTCAGCGCGAACCTCGACGAGTTCTTCATGAAGCGCATGTCACGGCTGGCGGACCCCACCGGCCTGGCCGCGCCAGCTCAACGCGAGCTCGCTGCGCAGATCCGCGCGATGGTGACCTCGATGCTGGACGAGCAGGCCGCCTGCTACACGCAGGTGCTGCGCCCGCGGCTGGCCGAGCACGGGATCCGCCTGGTCGGCTGGGACGACCTTGACGCGGCCCAGCGTGACGAGGCCTCCGCAGTGTTTGAGCGCGACATCTCGCCGGTGCTGACGCCGCTCAGCCTGGATGCCGCTCACCCGTTCCCGTACGTCTCGAACCTCTCGACCTCGTGGGCGTTCCAGCTCGAGGATCCGGTCAGCGGCGAGGCGGTGCTTGTGCGTGT
>DATIOK010000169.1:0-30181 GCA_035473255.1 Gaiellales bacterium | reverse complement strand
CGCCGAGCTGGTGCGCCGCGCGCAGGCGGATGATCGGAGCATCTCGTACGTGATCCGCCAGTTCATCAAGCGCGGGCTGCGAGAGAAACCGACTCGCTCGTAGCGCGCGACCGCCGCGGCCCGCCTAGTCGCCCGGCATCTACGACTACTGGTGCATCACTCTGCACCCCTCACCACTCGCGGAGAGTTCTTGACAACTTCGCGACGACGGGAGTACAGGGGGCGCTCGGTTGGACTCATCTTTTTAGTACCAATCTAGAACCCAAGTGAACGGCGCCACGAGGTGGCGGCGGTGGATGCGGGGGCGGCGGCGCGAATCGCAGGCGAGTGGCACGACCACCGGGGGCGCGCTGGATGTGGACCGCACGGGGGCTCAGGGGTGCATCGGGGGACAGCAGCCCCGCCGCCCGCCAGGGCAACCGGCTCGGGTTCGTCGAGGACCTCCGCCAATTCGCGGCCGAGTTGCCCGCCGAGCAGGTGCCGGTGCTGCTCGGCTTCCTGCAGGCGCGGTGCTGGCGCGACGTGCTCGCCGACCGGAGCGATCCGTTCCCGCCGCCCGCCCCGGTCGACGAGACGCCGCCGCTCTCGACGAAGCAGGCGGCCCGCGCCCTCGGCTGCTCCCCGTGGGAAGTCCTCGCCCGCGTCCGCCGCGGCGTGCTCGTCGGGGAGCAGAATGCCCGCAACGGCCGGTGGAAGTTCGAGCGCGCCGAGATCGCCCGCTACAAGCGCGAGCATTCCCGCGGGGGCTTTGCTGCCGGTATCGACCCGCGGTATAGTTCCCCGCATGCCGAAACCCCTGGAACCAGTCCCGCCCACCCCCACCCTGCGTCCGCCCGAGGTGCGCGCCATTCGGGACGCCCTCGGGTGGACGCAACAGCAGCTCGCGAACGCCCTCGGGGTGACGTCGACGACGGTCGCCCGGTGGGAGCAAGGCGCCCGTGCCGTGACGCCCCTCGCCGCGACGAGCCTTACGCACCTGGCGCTGCGGCATGGAGTGGCCCGGCGCCGCCCCCGCCCCGTGACGAGCCGCCGGAGAGCTAGCTAGTGCAGGCCCGCAAACGCACCGGCAGCCGCCAGCGGGAGAAGCCCTGGTATGTGCAGTACCGGCTCCCGGACGGGAAGCAGCGCAGCCCCGGCTTTGCGAGCAAGCGCGAGGCGGACGACTGGATCGTCGCGCATGAGCGGGAGATCCGCGCCGCCCGGGGGCTCGAGCCCGTCGTCTCGTCCGACAGCACCGTGGCGACCTACGCCACGCACTGGCTCGCGGCGATCGAGGCAGGGGTCAAGTCCCGCACGCACGCCAGCTACGCGAGCCAGGTCGGGCTCTACCTCGTCCCTCGGATCGGGCACCGGGCGGTGATCGATCTCGGCCGGCCCGAGCTCCGCGCGTTCCTGATCGACTGCCGCAAGCAGGGGGTGTCAGGCACCCCCCTGAGGACCGGCTCGGTCTATGCGATCTACGCCACGCTGCGGGCGATGCTGAACGCCGCGATCGAGGACGGCGTGCGGCGGGACAATCCGGCGGCGAAGCTCGGCAAGATCCTGCACCTGCACCCGACAAAGGCGGCCCGGCTCGCGGCGATCCGTGCCCGCGCCCTCGACCGCGAGCAGACGCAGACCCTGCTCGAGCATACGCGCACGGTCGAGGCGGACTGGTATCCGATCGTGTTGACGCTCGCCCGCACCGGCATCCGGCTCGGCGAGTGCCTGATGCTCCGGCTGACGGACTGGAATCCCGAGGCGCGGGTGCTCAGGATCGAGCGGGCCTGGAACGCGCGGCTCAAACGGGAAGAGGATCCGAAGCACGGGGCCCGCACCGTCGACGTGGCATCAGACCTGGCGGCGATCCTCGACGCGCACGTCGCGCCGCTCGGGAAGGTCGTCGGGCTCGACGGCACCCCGGTGGTGCCGTGGCTCTTCCCGTCGCAGGTGGGGACGATGCTCGACGGCCGCAACCTCCGGCGGGCCTGCGCCCGGCTCGCCGAGGGCGCGAAGCTCGGCCGGACGCTGAAGCCCCACGATCTGCGGCACACGTTCGGCAGCCAGCTCGTCGCCGCCGGCAAGTCGCCGGTCTACGTGCAGCGGCAGATGGGCCATGCGAGCGTGCAGACGACAATCGACCTCTACGGCTCCGGCCTGCCGCTCGACGAGCGGCACGGCGTCGATGTCCTCGTGCCACCCGCGCGCGAGGCTGGTGGTGGCACGATGGTGGCACAAGGTGCGAAAATGCGGCGAGGAAGGCGGCGGGCATGATGCAAGTGCCTGATTTTGTGAATGGGCCGCGCAGGGATCGAACCTGCGACCCGCTGATTAAGAGTTGGCTCCGGGGGCTCCACGCCCCCCATGCGCCCCCCGCAACCCCGCGTCGTTCCTGCATTGCGTACCGTATGCGGTGAGGCGATGCGGAGCGGGTTGGGCGGCTGATGGTGGCACGATGGTGGCACGGGGGTGTCAGGATTGACACCGTTTTGGGGAGGGGTAGGGCATGGCAGGGGATCCGGTCCGGCTGCGCACGGTCCTGCTGGCACGGGCGCTCGGCGTGACGACGGAGGAAGCCCGCACGGTGGTCGACGTGCTCGATACGGTCGCGACGACGCTGCGTCGCGTGGGTTGGATTCAGTCGCCCGCCGCGGCGCCACGCCGACGCCGCCAGCCGCCGCGCGACGAACAACTTTCGGGTTCCCTCTTCCCCCCAAACCCCCTATCACCCTCCCCTATACAAATAGGGCAGCCTGCTCATTCCGGATCCGGATCCCTAGTAGATCCGGATCTGACACGCGCGCCCGCGAAGCCAAATCCGTGCCGCACGGGCCGGAAGACGCCGTGGCCTGAGGGCTTCGAGTTGACCGAGTCGCTCGCGGCGTACGCCACCCGCCAGGGGCTCGACGCCCGCTACCAATGGGGCAAGTTCAAGGCCCACGCGCTGCGGGACGACATCCGGCACGTCAACTGGGTGCGGGCCTGGGAGTACTGGGTGCGGAACGCCTGGGAATTCCAGCAGAGGCGCGCATGAAGGCGCGGGGCTGGGTCGACGAGGGCGCGGTCGAGCTGCCCGAGGGGCGGCGCCACGGCATCTACCCGCCCGACATCGCCCGCCGCCGCCGCGCCTGCGGGCTGCCGGTGACACCCGAGGAACACGTCGCGTACGCGCGAGGGGAGCAGCGCGAGCCGCCGATCACCCCGCTCGAGATGGCGCGGACGCGCCGCGAGGTCGCCCCCCGGTGCGCGCCGCTCTTCGCCCAGGTGCTGCGCCACATCGCCGCCCAGGTCGCCCGGCCGCCCCGAGAGGTGGGCGAGGAAGGTTGAGCCAATGCATGGTCCCGTGACGCTCTGGGAGCTCGCCCTGGCCTTCGGGCTGATCGGGCTCGGCATCCTCGTCGGCACCGTCGTCACCACCCGGCGGATGCGCGTCCGCACCGGGTTGCCGTTCCACCCGCGGTGTCTCCGATGACCGGGCTCGTCGACCTCGACGCCCCGCTGCCGGGCGTGGTCGTCGTCTTCGTCCCGGGCCACCCGAAACCCGCCGGCTCGAAGCGCGTGTTCATGGTCGCCAAGGCAGGCGCCGCGCCCCGGCCGGTCGTCACCGACGACAGCGGCGCCAAGGGTCGCGACTGGCGGGCGTCGATCCAGCACGCCATCGCGGCCGTCTTCCAGGGGCCCCCGCTGACGGGCCCGCTCGAGCTGTCCTGCTACTTCACGGTTGCGCGGCCGCGGGGGCACTCGGGCAAGCGGGGGCTCCTGCCGAGCGCCCCGAGCTACCCGACGACCCGCCCGGATATCACCAAGCTGCTGCGCGCCGTCGAGGACGCGGCGACGGGGCTGCTCTGGGCGGACGACGCGCAGATCGTCACGCAGTCCGCCGCGAAGCGCTACGGGGCGCGGCCCGGGGTCGTCATCCACTGCCGCCCGCTCAGCGGGGCGCCGGAAGGGGAAGAGCCATGAAGAGAAAACTCGGGATCGGGGAGACCATCCAGCTTGCCACACGCATCCCGAAGGCGCTGCACCGCGAGGCCATGATCCTCGCCGTGACGGAGGATCGGCCCCTGCAGGAGATCATGACCGAGGCCCTGACCGAGCACCTCGAGCGCTGCCGGGGTACGAAGCGGGCACGGCTGGCCGCAGGAATGCCCCGGGAAGGGGTCTAGGGCGCCCGCTGTGCCTTCCGCTGTGCGAAACCCTATGCGCGATGCCACCCCGCCGCCCGGCGGGGCTGTACGGGCAAATCGGGTTCGATGACATGCGGCGACCTCTTCGCCGGCATCGGGGGCATGTCGCTCGGGCTCGAGCGGGCGGGCTTCACGGTGCGCTGGCAGGTCGAGGTGGAGCCCTACTGTGAAAACGTGCTCGCCCGACATTGGCCCCTTGTTCACCGCCGCCGCGACGTCCGCTTCGCGGGAGCCGCCACCCTTGAGCGCGTTGACTGCATCGCCGGCGGATTCCCTTGCCAGGATATCTCGAGCGCCCGCACGCGCACGCGGCGGGTCGGGCTCGCCGGCAGATCCAGCGGACTCTGGTCCGAGTGTCGGCGCCTCGTCGGCGAGCTCGAGCCGCGTTGGCTCCTGCTCGAGAATTCGCCCGAGTGGCGGCGTTGGGTGCCCGAGGTGCGGGCCGATCTCGCCCGGCTTGGATATGCCTCCTTGCCAGTGGTGGTGTCGGCCGGTGCGGTGGGTGCCCCGCACTCCCGCCCGCGGGGGTTCGTGGTTGCCCACGCCGACGCGGACTGCGAATCACTGCTCGCCGTCAATGCGGAAACATCGCGCCTACTCGCTGTTTCAGGACAGGTTTGGCCGCCGCCGCCGATCGGAAATCTTCCGCTGGCTCATGGGATTTCCGGCCGACTGGCTCGAGCCCGCATGTGGCAAGAATTGCGAGCCCTAGGCAATGCCGTTCTCCCGCAGGTGGTCGAAGTGATCGGCCGGGCGATCCTCGCCGTCGAGGCGGCCCATGAGTGACGACCGTAAGCCCTGCGAGCGCTGCGGGCGCATCCGCGGCCATATAGTCAGGCGGCTCAATCGCCCGGGGCGCCCGCGGCTCTGCGCTCGCTGCCATGCGCGCGGCACTCCGCCGCGCAGGGAGGAACGATGGACCTCATCCAGCTCGTAATCGTCCTAATCGTGATCGGCGTGCTGCTCTACGTCGTCGAGACGCTGCTGCCGATCGACGCGACGATCAAACAGATCATCCGCGTCGTGATCCTGCTGGCCGTCGTGCTCTGGCTGCTGGCCCTGGTCGGGCTCCTGCCGCTGCACAGCGTCCGCGTCGGCTCGGGCTGACGGGGTGCCGCGGGGGGCGCCGAGGCCCTGGCGCCCCCACAGCCGCCGCCACCAGGGGCCTTGCCGACCCATCCCGTGCCAGGGTATCGTCTCTGACACCATGAAGACGCTTGTACTCGCGCTCCTGCTCGCCGCCGCCCCCGTCGCCGCCCTCGCCGGCGGCATCCTCGTCGCCCCCGATGGGGCCTATCTCGGCCGGCTCAACGGCAACCCCTACGGTGCCGATTCCGTGGCGAACCCCTATAGCCGGCTCGGGAATCCCTACAGCCCCGATTCGCCGAACAACCCCTATGGGCGCTACGGCAACCCGTACAGCCCCGACAGCGTGACGAACCCCTACGCCACGGGCGGGGCGCGCGTCTACGGGGACGACTGAGCCATGACGACCGACGAACTGCTCGGCACACATACCGAGCTCCTGACCGCGCTGAACGAGAAGGCGGACCGCCAGACGTCGCACCTCGCGGCCATCGTGGATCAGCTCCGCCACATGAACGAGGGAATTATCCGGGCGTTGACCGAGGCGACGCGACTCGACGCGCTCGAAAAGCGCGTGGCGGCACTGGAAGCCCAGCGATGAGCCTGCTGATCGCCGAGGTCTACGACGCCTTGCGGGCCATCAACGTGCCGGAGGAGGCCGCGCGCAAGGCGGCCGAGGCAATGGCCGTCTACGAGCCGGCGCTCGCCGACCTCCGCGCCGACGTGCGGCTTCTCAAGTGGATGCTCGGCACGATGGGCCCGCTCCTGATCGCGCTCGTCGCGGGCCTCTACGTCGTGCTCTTCAATCTCGCGACACGGTAGTGACGCATTTTGAATCCGACGAGAGCCGGAGGAAGCGATGAGCACAGAGAACGATATTGAGGCCATGGTCACCGTCTTGGACGCGAAGATCCATGCCCTGACGCAGGCTCGTGATAGCTTGCGTACGTTCCTTGGCCTTTCTGGAGACGGGCCGGTGCTCCCCGGTGGGGGTGGCGGCCCCGGCGGCATCCACTCGGGTACGTTCTCTGAAAATGCGTCACTACCCGCGACACGGTTACCCCGATGATTCTCGGTTTCCCCGCGTTCGCGTTCTTCTTCCTCGTGTTCCTCTTCTGGCGTGCGATCGAGGCGTACTGCCGCGAGGATGAGGAACGGACCAAGGCTGAGCGTGACGCTCGACGCGGTCAGCCGGGCGGCGCGTAGGGAGGCGCGAACGCCACGGGCCCCTCGTCCACGTAGGCGCCCCCGAGCTGCGCCCCGCCGCTGAGCAGCCCGCTCGCCCACGGCCCGGCGGCCCGCGCGGCCTGCGGCAACCAGCCAAGCACCTGGCTCCCGGTCGGATTCAGAAGCATCGGCCCCGCCACCTTCGGGGCGACGGTGCGCGCGACCGACATCACCTGCGGCACCGTGGCCAGCGTCGCGGCGAGCTCGGGATGGCCGAGGTACGCCGGCAGGCCACCCATGACGGTGCCCCGACCGCCGAGCCGCGCCCACTCTGAAAAGGGGATCTTCTCTGCGCCCGTCCGTATGGTGTTGACGACGGTTTGCATCGCCTCGCGCTGGCCGCCGGCAAGGAAGGCTTGCTGGGCCGGCGTCATGGCATCCCACGCCGCCGTCACTGCAGCGGCCCCTTTCGGGGCCTGCTCTTGCCACCACGCCCGGAGCAGCGTCGGCTGATCGGCGCCCGCGGGCGCGATCTCCGCGATGCCGCGTTCCAGCAGCGCCGCGCCTTCGGGGAGGTTCTGCTTGAGCACCGGGGCCACCTCTTCGGCGGCTTTGAGCGTCGGCCCGGCGGTGTGCCCGATGATCTTTGCGCCCATACGAAACGGGATCGTCGCGGCCTCGAAGGCCCCGCCGCGGATGGCTGCACGCTGCACGCGCTCACCCAAGGTGCCCGGCTCCGCAGGCGGCCAGCCCATGACGTGTTCAAGCCCCACCTGCCCGGCCTCTCCGAGGCCCGAGCCAGCGGCGGCCAGGGCGGGCGCGGCGATCGACGCGAAGGGCCCCGTCAGACCGCCCGCGATACCGCCGGCGGTGCCGAGAGCGATACTCGGCACCTCGCTCGTCAACGTGCGCTCGGGAAGCAGCGTCTGCCGGACGAAACCCGGCGTCGGTGGCGGTGCTGCTTGCGGTGACGGTGCGGCCGGCTGCGCGCCGAGTGCGTTCATATCGCCCGGGGCGACGAAGCCCTGGAAGCTGCGCCCGGCCTGTGTCTCGGCAGCCGCCGCCGCGTCGGCGTCGAGGAGGTTCGGGCTCACCACCTCGCGCACGATCTCCTGCCCGTTCTCCGTGCGGCTTCGGAGGAACTGGCGGTAGAATTGTGGCTCTTCTTCGGCCATCAGCGTGCGGGCGGTGGGAGGGTGTAGAGCCGGTCAACCACGAAGGGCGACGGCGGCGGCGCGGCCTGCCCGCCTTGGATCACCACACCGGGCGGGGTCACCATCTGCGGGCGCTGCTCGGGGGGCAGCACGCCCCCACCCCGCTGCCACTGATACGGGCCATAGCGCGGCGCATCGGGTGCCGAGAGATACTGCTCGACCAGCAGCCGCTGCTTCGCCGGCGTCAGATCCTCCACCTTCGTGTTTGCCTGCGCGTCATAGCCGGTAATCAGCCGATCGAGCTTGTCGGTGGTGAGCTGCAGCGCTGCTTCGTAGCTCGCATCGGTCGGCTCACCGCCCGACGGCAGGGTTGGTGCGAGCAGCGCCAGCTCAGGTGCAGTGACGGCTTTGCCCGCCTCGGCAAACACGCTCGTGCGGAGCGCGGCGTTGAGCGAGCGGAAACGCAGAAAGCGCGGATCCTGCGAGTAGGCGCCGCCCTTGAGGATCGGCGTCAGCCCACCCATGCCGACGTAGCGGGCGCGTTCCTCGGGGGTGAATTCGTCGAGTAGCGTATTCACGTATGACCGGAAGGTTCGGAGCCGTACCAGCGTGTCGGTCTGCGCCTCGCCGACCTTCCCGTAGCGCCGCTGCACGTCCTGCTTCGCCTCTTCGATCCGCCGCTCGTAATCCGTCTGGTACTGCGTGAGCGCTTCCGTCGTCCCCTTCGGCGGCTTGGCGGGATCAATCCCGTTCTCCCGCAGGAAAATTGATTGGTTGAATCCGCCCTTCGGCGCCGTCGGCTCCTTCTCCGCCCCGGGCACATCGCCCGTGATCGTTACCGTGCCGCCGCCCGCCTCGGGCTTGATCGGCTGCGTCTGCGTATAACCCTTCGCCCCGGGGGGCATGCCGAGCGGCGGGGCCACCACGACGGCGGCGGCCGGGGGTGGCTGCTTGGGGACGGGGATCGCGGGGCCCGGCGCCCCGGGCACGGCCGACGCCCACGGCACGGCAGCGGCGGGCGCGACGGCTGGCACCGGCGGCAGCCCTTCGCGCGGGGCGCCCGACGGGAAGCCGACGAGATTCTCTGCCGGCATGGCGGCGACGGGCATGGCGACACCTGCGGCCGGGGGCATGCCGCCGAGCAGCGGCACCGCCGGCGGCGTCGCTTCCAACGCCTTGTGCCGGTGCCCGGCCTGAAAGGCTGCCTCGTCAGCCGACTTGAACGCGGGCAGCGCATAGCCGCCTTCGGTCGCCAGATACTTGCCGAATTCTTCGGCCCGGCGATACTGCTCGGCGGTGGCGGCGGGCATGCCCTCGGCCGTCGGCAGCGTGGCGGTGGCTTCCTGATTCGGCGTGAGCATCGGTACATTCGTCCAGTAACCCGGCTTCGTCGGATGGGGGATGGTGATGGACCATTCGGTAGAGCTGCCGCCGAGATTCTGCTGCTCGCCTAAGAAACCATACGGCGGAAACTCCGGGCTCGGCCGCTTCGGCGTGACCGGCACCGGCGCCACGACGGCGGGCGCGACCGCAACGGGCGCAGCTCCGGGCTGCTCGCCTCCGAAGGCGGGCGACGGGAAGGCGACGAGCCCGAGCTCGTCCGGGCTGGCCGCATACTTCTGCGACTTCTGGTAGACGGACGACGCATACTGCGCCGGCGACAGACCGTTGATGGGCTTCGTGAAGTCGGCACCGGGGCCGCCATAGTGCATGCCGACGGCGCGCGGCAGCCCGACACTCTGTGCGCGCTTGGCGAGCTGGTCGGCGGTCGCGAGCGCCGACTTGATCGGATCATAGCGATCGTTCGCGGAGATACCCCACGATCGCGCCGTGTCCTTGGTGATCTGGAAGAGCCCGCGCGCCGACGAGCTCTTGCTCGCGGCATTCGGATCGCCGCCACTCTCCTGCTCGGCCATGCCCGAGAGCGTGCCGGCGGGCAGGCCGCGCGATGCCTCGATCTGGCGGAAGACGGGCGCGTTGAGATTGACCGTGCCCGGCGAGGCTGCCGCCGCGGGCACCACCACGGGCGCGCCACGGTCGCCGCGAATCGCGTTGACGACGGTCATGCCCTCGGCCGCCTGCTTGTGGCCGGGGTTCACCTCGCCATGCCCGTAGACCGGCACGCCGGAATAGTTAGCGGCGATGAACTGGCGGGCCGAGGCGACCTGTGCCGGCGTGATATCCTTGTCGTCCGTGGCGACGATCTCCATACCGACGGCGTTCCTGTTGGTGAGTCCCGGGGCCGCGCCGCCGAATTGATCGTTCGGGCGGATATGCGGCGAGCCGGCGCCGGCAAAGCTGTAGATCGTGCCGTCGCGATCCATCAGATACTGCGAGCCGAGGCCGCGCTTCTTGAGCGTGTCGCGGAGCCCTTCGAGCGTCGAGCCGCCCGAGTGATGAAAGACGAAGCCTGACGCGGGGTAGACCGGCAGCGCAGCCTGCTGGCCGCTTGCCGGGGGCCCGCCCGTGGTCGGCGTGATCTGCGCCACCGGCTGCACCATCCCCTGCGTCGTCGGGGTGATCTGCGGCAGGGGGGCCGCGGGTAACCCGATCGGGACCGCCCCGGTCGGTGGTTCGGCACTGAGCGCGAACGCGGGCGACGGATAGCCGACCGTCCCGGGTGGCGGGGCCGGCGGCGTCACCGGCACGAATGTGCCATCGGGGAGTCGGCGCACCACCTCATGCGGCGGGGGCGCGGGCGGCCCCATCGGCGGCGCTGCGGCGGCTGGCGGTGGAGCTGCCGGGGGTGGTGCGGGTGGCGGTGCGGCCGGCGCGGCGGCAACGGGCGGAGGTGGTGGCGCTGGCGGCGTCACGACCACGGGCGGGGGTGCGGGCGGCGGCGGGGCCGGGGCGATCGGCGCCACGCCCGTCGGCTCCTGCTTCACGTTCTCGAAGGTGTTGCGATTCGTCCGCTGCGTGATCTCGCTTGGCTGCCGCCGCCCCGCTGCGTCGGCCTCGGAAAGGAATTCGTTGGCGCGCAGCGGATCCCCCGGCCGGTAGCCACCGCCGGGCTGCTCCACGGGCGGCGTGTGGCCTGGCACCTGGACCGGCGCTTGATAGGTGCCCTGCGGGTACTGGCTGCCGAGCGTGTAGGTGATCCCGCCCGGGCCGACCGAGACCGTCGAGCCCGGCGGCGCGTTCCGCATGAATTCGCCCGCCCCGGAGACCAGCGCCCCTTGCTCTTCCGGCGTCAACGGAATCTTGGCGAGCTGCTTTGCGCGGGCGCGCGTGGCGAGGTCAGGGCTCTGCAGATCGGTGAGCGTCCGCTGATGCGCCGCTTGCTCCAGTGCCGCTTCGGGCGCGAGCGCCGGCAGATCAGGTCGCCACATGGACGGCCCGGGCTGCCCCGGCCGCACGAAGAGACTCTGCGCCGGCCCGGCCGGGGTCGGGATGGTCGGTCCCATGAAATCCGCCGGTGCCGCGACGCCGCCCAGCGTCGGCGGGCCCGCCGGGCCCGGCTGCATGCCGCCGCCGATCTGGTAGAAGCCGGCGCTGAACGGCGTCAGGGCAGCGCGGGCATTGGGGTCGGACATGGCCCGCTGCCGAGCCGCGAGGTAGTTGGCGAGGTTGCCGAAGCCGCTGCCGCGGGACGGCAAGGCGCTGAGCACGCCGAGCACGCGGCCCGCGACGTTGCCGAGCATGCTGCTCGCGTCGCCGCCCATCAGAAGCCCTGGAAGAGTCCGCCGATCATTTTCATAATCGGCCCTTGCGGCGCGGTCGGGACTTGCGGCAACGGCAGCACGGAGACCCCGGGGTTTGACATCGCGCGATCCCCGAGCCGCACAATCTGCCCGAGCTTGCCCATCCCCGACGGCGACCCTTGGATTGCCTGGAGCGCGGCGAAGATTTGCCCGAGGCCCCCGCCGACCTGCGTCCCGGCGCTCGGCGAGGCGTATTGCCCGAGCGTCCCCATGTAGCCTTGGATGGCCGAGGGGATAAAGCCCGGGCCGGCGAAGGTCGCCGAGGGGCCGACAAGCTCCACACCTTCCGGCACCGCCTGCCCAAGCGCGGCCAGGTGCCCCGCCTCGCCACCACCGAAGAGCGATTGCAGGCCCTCGCCGAGCGAGCCGATCCCCGGGATGGCACCCGCCGCCTCGCCCGCGAGCGAACCGAGGGCACCACCCGCCGTGCCAAGTGCCGAGCCGACGGCGCCGGCCGCAGAGCCAAGCGCCGAGCCGACGGTGCCCGCCGTCTCACCGGCACCCGCCAGAATTGGAGCAATCCACGCCATCAGTCAGTCCCCCTACAGGATCTGCGTCCCCTTGGACGACGGGGCACCGATGGGCTTGGTCTCGCCGAGGAGCGAAAGGCCGGGCTGCGTGCCGGCGGTCAGCAAGTTCAAAAGCTGCCCCGCTTGCTGCATCGGGATGCCGTACTGCTGCGACAGCGCCTGGCCGAGCTGCTGCACCGCACTCGACTGCTGCTGCGCGAGTTGGGGGCCCATCATCGCGAGCCCGGCCCCCTGCTGCGCCGCCTGCCCGATCCCTTGCCCCGCCTGCCCGAGCCCTTGCAGGTACGGAAGCAGCGTCGCCCCGAGGGCACTCTGATTCGCCGCCGCCTGCTGCACGCCCGTCGCCGCCTGCCCGAGCCCGGCGAGCCCGGCCTGCTGCAAGCCGCCGAGGCCCTGCGCCGCCGCGCCGACATTCTGCTGCGCCTGCGCCTGCAGGCCGCCGAGCCCCTGCGCCGCCCCCTGGAGCCCCTGCAGCGTCTGCTGCCGCTCCTGGCCGCGCTGCGCCGCGAGCTGCATCGTCAGGTCGCGGAGCGCGTCCGTCTCCGCCTGCGCCCCCGCGCCGCCCGCCTCGAGCCCGCGCCCGGCGAGCCCCGGGCGCACCTGCGCCAGCACGCGCTTGGCAGCCACCTGATACAGATCCTCCTGCCCGATCGGCGACGCCGCCTGGTTGGCGTAGCGCTGCGCGAGCTCGAGCCCCCGGCCCGCCCCCGCCTCTGCCGCGCCGCCCCCGAGCAGCGCGCGGGCGCGGGCAAGCTGCGCCTCTGCGCCGCCGATCGCCGGGCCGGTGGTGTAGCCCCGGGCGAGATCGAGTGCCTGCTGCGCGCCGCTGACACCCTGCTGCCCCGTCGCCTGCAGCCCCGGCAGCGCCGCCCGCGCCTGCTCGTAGAGCGACCGGGCACCGCCGAGTTGCTGCCGGGCCGCATCAAGCCCCTCGACGCCGGCCTGCTGGTACTGCGGCATCATCCCCTGCGCCTGCGTGATCGAGCGCTGCAACGCCTGCGCCGCCGTCTCCCCCTCGCCGGCGAGTCGCGTGCCGAGTGACTGCGCCGACGGCAGCACGTTCGGGGCAAACTGCTGGATCGAGCGGATCGCATCGGCGAGCGGGCCCTTGGCTTCGCCGCTTTCGAGTTGCTGCTGAAACCGCTCCGCCCGCTTGCCGGTGCCGGCGCCGAGCCCCAGGAGCAGCGGCTGCACCTGCTGGCGGCCGATGGTGCCGGCAGTGCGAAAGGGCATCTCGCCGAACGGCGACTTGATCGCGGTCGACGACTCCTGCTTGCCGTAGTGGCGGACGCGCTCGGGATCGCGGCGGCGATGCAGGCGGCGGGTGTCGTCGATCATGGCTTGCCCTCGGCGTTGACGCGGAGCCAGGTGAAGCGGTGCGCCGCCTGCTCGACATCGTCCGCGAGCGCATCGACGGGGCGCATGTAGCGGCGTGAGACCTCCGCCCAGCCGCGCCGCTGCCACTGCCGGTCGCCGGCGACGGTCTGCAACTCGACGTGCGTGAGACCGCGCTCGCGACACGCGGTGACGAGCTGGCGGACGAGGGCGAGCGCCACCCCTTGCCCGCGCTGCTCCGGCGATACATAGAGCCATTCGCCGAACGCAATCGCCGTGGGCTGGCCGATGGGTCGCGTCCACACCTCCGCCGCGAGAAACCCCACCGGGGCGCGATCCACCGCCAGCCACACGAGACAAGTCGGGTCTGCGTCGAGCCGCCGGGCCCACTCCGCCGCGTACAGGGCGGCGGCGGCATCCGGCGGCAGCGTGGGATAGACGTCGGCAAAGCGGTCCTGATGCTCGCGCAGGAGCTGCGCGCAGAGCCCCTCGAGCGCGTGGCGGTCGAGCGGGCCAGCGGCGCGAATCGCGAGACTCATGCGCGGCCCCCTTGCACGATCCGGGGCGGTGGCGGTGGCGTGCGCCGGCGGTGCTTGCGGCGCGGTGGAGACGGTGGGGCGGGCGCGACGGCGGCGACGGGGGGCGGCTCCGGCTCGGGCGCCGGCGGCGGTGGGGGCGGCGGCGCGGCGGCGGGCCGCTGCTCGGTCGCGCCGGCGACGACCGCCTCGATCGGCAGCACATGGTGGATCAGGTAGGGAATCCAGCCGCGGGTTGCCCATTGCAGGTCCCCACGGAGTGCGGCGAGTTCGACGTGCGTAATCCCGATCGCGACGAGATCCTCACACGCGAGGCGGACCAAGGCGCGCGCGAGCCCCAACTTGCGCGCGTGGGGCATGACGTAGAGCCAGTGCGCCGCGCCGAAGACGCGCGGCTGCCCGAGCGCCCGCTGCCCGATCTCGCCGCCGAGGAACGCGACGCACTCGCCGGTGGCGTCGTCGATGGCGACGTAGCAGAGCATGGTCGGATCGTTCGCGATCCGCCGCGCCGTCAGCAGCGTGAAGGCGTCGAGGTCGTCCAGATTGTGCGTCGGGTACGCGACCGGCCGCGTCGCCTCGAGCTCCGTGATGAGCAGCGCGAAGAGCCGCCGCAGGCCCGGCACGTCCCCGTAGGTGGCGCGGCGGATCATGCCGCGAGTACCTCGACCTTCTGCGCTAGTTCCTGAATGGCACGAATCAGGATCGGCACGAGCCGTCCATACTCGATCCCGAACAACGTCGTCTCATCGCCCGTCACACTCAACGGGGCGTGCGGGAGTACTTCCTGTGCAATCAATCCGTAGTGCCGGCCCGACTCGAACCCGATCGGGCGGGCCTCCTGGTCATACTCGAAGGATACGGGTCGCAGCGCCGCGACGGCGGCGAGGCCCGGCACGTCCTCGCGCACGTCTTGCTTCACCCGCGCATCGGAAGCCGTTACCGTGATCGTGCCGATATCCGTCCCATCGACGCGGGCCTTGAGCGCGCCCGTCCAACCAAGTGCGATGGCGGAGCCGTAGCCATCGGGATAGAGGTTGCCGAATGCGGCGCGGATCCCGGCGGTCGTGCCCGCCACCCGTACGCCGGGCATGGACGGCGCGGAAGTCGCGCCGCCGGTCGAGATACTGGCGAGCACGGAGAGGTTACCGCTCGCGTCAAGCGCAAGGTCGTTCGCGAACGCGGTCGTATTTGCGGGCGCCCGCTGCACAAAAAAGTTATCATTGGTCGCGTTCGCGCCCCATTTCCACGCGGCCTTTGTCGTATCCTGCCCCGGCACGCCCACTTCATTCAGCGATTCCTGATGGAGATTCGGAATCGTGGTCACGCGGCCCCCACTATTCAAAAGGAGCGCGCCCGCGTCGACGAGCAGGTTGCCGAATCCGTCGACCTTTAGCTTTTCGACAAACGCCGCCGTGGCCCCCGGCGGTGAGCGGAAGATTGACAGGGCATCCGCGGCGGGACTGATCGCGAGGATCCATTGCGACTTCGCCGTGTCCGTGGGGGTGCTGCCGGTGAGCATGTTCGCCTGGATTTGCAGGGACCCCGCCGCGTCGGCGAGACAATACTTGACGGTGCCGGTGGCGCCCCATTGAATGAGCCGGGTCGCGAAATTTGTCCCCGGCGTGATCGTGCTACCCGTGTCGCGCCAGAGCTGCGCGTCAGGCGCGAGCTTCGCGTATGTGACGGAGCCATCGACGAGATTCGCCGTGCTAACGCCGCCGTTCCATGCGGCGTAGATGACGTCGAGATCGGCGTCGACCTCGCTGGCGAGAATGTCGACGTACCCGAGCGCGACCTTCGCCTGGTAGGTGCGGGCGTTGCCTTCTTTGACTGGCCGCTCGAGCGTCGCCATTTACCGCGACCCCGCCGCGGGCAGGTCGTGCTCCGCGCCCCAACTCGTGCGGCACGCCGCGACGTGAAAGAAGAACTCGACGGCCGGTGCCGACGCGACGAACGGCACGCCCGGCGCATCGGCGACATAGTCGGCGTCCTGCACGAGGAGCCGCGTCCAGCCCGCCGGCTCGTCCGCGGTAACGCCGCACACTGCACAGGTATACATCCGTCGCCCCCCTTACCCGATCTCGAGCGCCGCGAGGCCGCAGCCGCCACCCGGGATGAATTGCACCGCGGCCGCGCCCGTCCCGAGAAACACCTGCAACTCGTAGGTGTAGGTGCCTGCCCCTGCAACCACGTCGCACCACGAGAGCGGCGGGACGGGAAAGGCCACGGTCGCGCCGTTCGGGCTGTAGGAGTTGAGACAGAGATTCACGCCGTTACGGGCCCACCGCACCATCACCGTGCCCGGCCCCCCCGTGGAGACACCCCCGAGCCCGTGATTTGCGGAGAGCAGCACGGCACTCGCGCCGCGCGTCGTGATCGCCACCGCGAGCACGGGGATCCAGGTGCTCGGCACGCTCGTGTTGAACGACGTCAGCGGCGCGAAGTTGAACGCCCCCGGGACCGCTCCGGGGGCCAGCTTCGGCCGCGTCACCGCCGCGTCGGCGAGGTCAACCGGCGCGATGCCCCCGTCAGCGATCTCGCGCGTGGTGATCGACCCGGCGACGAGATTGGCACCCGTCAGCGTGCCCGGGGCCAGCTTCGTACTCGTCACCGCGCCGTCCCGGATCGTCGGGTTCGGATAGCTGCCGGTGAGATCGCCCCCGGCCGCACCGCCGGCGGGGAACGTGGCGGGCGTGCCGGTGACTTTCGCATACGCGACGCTGACGATCTTCGGGTCCGTCACCGCGCCGTCGGCGATCTTCGGCGTCGTCACCGACGCATCGCCGAGGTTCGCGCTGCCGATCCCGCCGTCCTGCATCTCGCGCGGGCCGACTGAGTCCGCGGCCAGCTTGGCACTCGTCACCGCGCCGTCACGCAGGTTCACCGTATCCGCGCCGGCGTTCCAAGCCCCGTAGATCGTGTCGAGGTCCGCGTCGACCTCGCCGGCGAGGATCCGCCCGTAGCCGGCGGCGACCTTGGCAACGTAGGTCGTCACGTTGCCTTGCTTGGGCGGGCGGGGGATCTGCGCCATTCGTTCAGCCCCTCACTGCGTCTCGCGACCCGAGGGCTGCACGCGCAGCTCGAAGTCGCGCAGATCGCACGGCAGCGGATCGACATGCGTCAGCGTGGCGGAGAAGAGCCGGCCGCGCGGCTCCGGCACCGGGCACTCCCACTCGCTGAGCATCCAGTATTGCATCGCCCACTCGGCGACGTCCCAGTCGCTCTGCTCCCAGAGGTCGCCGAGCGGGATCGGCACGGGCAGCGTGCCCGCGGCCCCGTAGCCGTAGTCCGCCGACACCGTGATGCCGAGCGACGTGGTCTCGAAGACGCGGGCGACGATCCGCACGCGCTTGGCGATCTTCGGCGTGAGCGGGGCCTGCGCGTCGAGCTGCGCGGTGATGAGCCGCGACACGATCGGCACCGCCGTCTCCGTCGCCCACTTGTCTTCGTTCCAGTGCGCGACGTTCCACTTCCCCCCGAATCGCGGCTCGACGAGATCGACGTAGCGGTCGGGCTGATCGAGCAGCACGAGAAACGCGCTCGAGCTCTGCTGCGCCGCCCAGGCGCGATCTTCCTCCGCCGGATGATTCGTTGCCCGCGCCGCCGCCGTGTAGCCGGGCACCGTGTGCGGCCCCCACCACGACGGCGGGTCGCCGACGCCGCGGCGGAGATCGAGCCACCATTGCGTCGTCGGCTCGACGCCTCCGGCGGGCACGAGGCTGAGCTTGTAGAAGCCGCGGTGATAGATCGCCCAGCAGCGCGCCCGCTGCGTCACCGGCACCGCACGCACCGCCGGCTCGATCGGCCAGCCGATATCCTGCGGCTCGGCCTGCTGCGGCGTCAGCAGGTAGACGCTCCGCTTGCCGCAGAAGACGATCCCATGCGGCGTGGCGACGACGGTGCGATCGCCCGGGCAGCCAATGTCGTCGGAGACCTGCACCAGTGACGACGACGGATCGTCGATCGGGTCGCCGAAATAGAGCCAGGTACTCGTCGCCGTGAAGAGCCCGAGCGGCGATGTCGGGCTGCGATTCGTCGAGGTCAACGTGGCGACCGCAAGCGCCGTCACCGGGCCGCCGAGGTCGGGCGTGACCGCGCCGGCAGGGAAGAACAACCCTTGCTCGTAGAGCGTCTGCTCGAGCCCGGGGACGAGGACGTTCGTCGCCCAGACGCGCCGGCAGGTGGCATCGAGTCCGCCGGCACCCCAGAGCCGCCCGCGATGCGCGACCAGATGCGCGCCGCGCCGGACGACGGTTGACGGGGTCGGCACGCCCGCCGACTCGATGGCCGGGTCGTCCCACAATGCGAACTGATCCGCGCCGCCCGACGCGGGGAGCCCGTCGGGCGTCTGATCGTGGGCGCCCTCGATCTCCTGATCGACACCGGCGAGGAAGAGGTGATAGCGCTCGCCCGAGCCGAGCGCGACGCTGGGCGCGCGAAAGCCGATGCGTTGCCGACCCGACCCGCCCGTCGTCACCGTCCGCACGGGGCCGAGTTTCTTCCAGCGGCTCGTCGGGTGGTGGAACACCGCCCAGCGGTAGCTGTAGCTCCCGGCCAGCACGCGGGCGAGCTCGTCGCTGATCGCCGTCGCCGCCTGCCCGGTATCGTCGAGCAAGGCGAGCGGCACGAGGTCGGTGGCGACGCCGCCGAGTGGCACCTGCTTGATCGGGTCGACATCGTTCCCGATGTAGAGCGTGTCAGCGACGACGGAGACGCCGTAGCGCAGATCCTCCGTCGGCCCGGCGGAGAAGATGCCATTCGTCACCGGCGCCATCGGCGCGTCGTTCACCGACACGTAGAGCTGGTCGTTGACGATGGCGTACAGGTAGCGGTCGCCGGCGACGCTCGAGCAGTAGTAGAGCGGATCGACCCGGCCGGTTTGCGGCAGCCGCTGCCACGATGCACTCCCCCGCCGCTTGCTCACCACCATGCTCAAGTCGGGAACCCAATTCTCGCAATGCGTCAGCCAGCCGAGCGGCGCGAAGGCGGGATCGATGGCGAGCATCGTGCCCTGGAAGCGGCGGACGGGGATCGGGATCTCGCGGTCGGGGGCGCCTGGCATCAGTCCCCTCGAAACGGCGTGCCGAAGACTTGCGGGTCGAGCGGGATATCGCCGCGCTGACTGTGCAGCGGCGCCGTGCCGCGGCGGATCATCTGCATGAGGTTGTCGCGCACCGCCGCCGCCGCCGTGGCGCGGGCGTCGCGCTCGTGCTCGAGTGCGAAGACGTAGACCGCCTGCACGAGATAGTTGTGGAACGGGAACACGGGCACGTCGGTCGGCTCGTCGGCAGGCAGCGGATCGGGCGGCAGGCGGCGATACCGCAGCGTCCCGACGACGACGTGTCCGACGGGATCGGGGAAGACGTGGCCCATGCGATCGCTGCGGCTGACACTCCACGCATAGGGCGGCGTCCCCTGCCCGCCACCCTGCCCGAGTGCCGTCAGATGCTCCGGCGATACCTCGGCGACGAAGTTGCCGCCGGTCGCCGCGCCATCGACGCTGACGATCTCGAGGGCGTGATCGTCCTGCGGGGTGACGAAATCGTCGGGCAGGGCGAACGTCGGCCCGGAGATCGTCACGCCGGCGGAGACGTAGAGAAACGGCCAGTCGGCGAGCGTGTAGAGCTCGAAGAGGTGTTGCGCAAGCCAGTCCTTTGCCTCGGCGTCGAGCGCGCGGTTGCCCGCGCGATTGAGCGCGAGATCACGGATGCGCTGGCGGGTGTAGCGCCCCGGCGGAAGCGTCGGCATCGGGCTCCTCGTCTCCCTCCGCCGGTACGTCCCCCGGTGCGGGCGGCCCGACCGGCACGTCGTCGTCTGCGGGTTCGTCGGCGGGCGGCTCGTGCTCTTCGCGGCGCTCGGTCATCGTCCGTACCTCTTCGCGAAGCGTCGACACGGCGGCGTCGTAAACCTGGCGCTGCCGTTCCTCGAACGTCGCTCCCGCCTTCACGATCGCATCGTTATTGGTGGTGAGTCGGGCCGTCGCGGCGGCGCCGGCGGCGGCGAGCCGGGCGGTCAGTTCCTCGGGCGTGTCGGCGATGAATGCCAGCTCCACCTGCTCGCCCTCGCCCGTCACCTTGCTGAGCCGCCCGGAGAACGTCGGCGGCCGGGCCATGCTGATCTTCTCCATCATGCCGACTGGATCGCTCGTGCCCGGGCTGCCAGGCCCTGGTCGACGTTGTAGCTGTTCTCGGGGCGTGCCTGCCCGTCCTCGCGCAGCCGGGCGGTCTCGACCGCCTCGGCCTGCTGCACGAGACAGAGCACCGTCTGCGCCTCGCAGCGCCACATCTCCATGCGGCCGATGTACTGCTTGCCGTTCAGCAGCACCGGCACCTTCAGATCGCCCGCCCGGATCGGCGGCACATCGACGACGACCCGCGGGCAGTCGGGATGCAACTCGGCATGGGTCGCCCGCCGGAGCCGGGCGACGATCCGCCGGGTCGTCGCCTTCGCATCCTCGTCGTCGGCGAGGACGACATCCCGCCAGGTCTCGTGCAACGCATCGATCTGCGCGCGGGTGAGTCGGTTCCGACCCTCGAGCACCGCCGCCGTGGTGGCGGCGGCATCGACGGGCTCTGCTGCCGCCGGCGACTCCGGCGGGGGAGCGGGAGCTTTCGGTGTCGTCGCCATGGCTAGTTGAATGCCGACATGGACGCGATGACGCGGTAGAAGTCCCGGTTCTGAATCACCGCCTTGAAGAACGCCTTCACGCCGGCCTTCCGGCGCTGCTTCAACGGATCGGAATCGGTGGCGGTGGCGGGCGTGATCGTCGCCTCGAGCTTGGGGCCGAGCTTGGGGACGGCGAACGCCGACTTGCCGAAGATGTAGGAGTAGTGGACCGTCCCCGCCGCCGGCGGGGCCGCGGGAGCGAGCGAGCCGGTGGCGCTGGCGACGAAGCGGTTGGCGCCGTTCGGGATGCCGGCCTTGACGAAGGTCCGCGTATCGGCGGTGCCGGTGACGTGGTTGACGGCGAGCTGATAGCTCGGGAGCGCCGTCGTCCCCTCGCCGCTGACGTAGATGCCGTAGACGCCGGTCGGGGCCCCAGACGCGATCGTGACGGCGACGGAGAACGTGCCGGCATTCGTCACCGGCCGCGACGTCGAGACGGCACTGGTGAAGCCAGACGCCGAGTCCTGCAGCGTCGCCTGCACGTTGACGGTCGAGCCGGCGGCGAAGTTCGTCTCGCCGGCCTGCGCGGCGCCGGCATCGGCCGCCGCCTGCGTCACGTTCGCCGTCGTCAACTGCGTGACGATGGGAATCATGTTCGACCGCTTCCACTTGACCCCACGCCAGCGGCCGATCTCGGCGTTCATCAGCGCCTCGGTCTCGGCGTAGGTATGCGACGAGACGAACGTCGGATCCTTGGCGATGTCCTGCTCGACGTACGGATCGACCACGCCGGCATAGAGACCGCCTTGATACGACGGCGCCCCGAGCTGGCGGAGATCGGCAATCGCCTTTGACAGCAGATCCGTGTTGACGACGTCGCCTGCGGTCAGCAGCGACACCGACGCCTTGCCGCCGGCGATGGTCAGCGTGCCGCCGCCGGCGAGCACCCGCTGCACCTCGCGGTCGATCAGCTCCGCACCGGCGGTGCCGAGCCGCTCACGCGCCATGGTCATCGCCGGATGCTTGGTAGTCATCTGCGCGACATCCGTCAGCGACACGACCAGGCCCCACTGCTCGAGCACGCCCGAGACGCTGGTCACGTTGAGCGGTGTGGAGTCCGGCGTGACGCCTTCCGTCAGCGGCGCCATCGGCAGGGCGAGGCGTTCGTAGCGCTGCGCGCTGAACGTCTTCCCCTCGGCTTCCGGCATGGAGACGTCGTCCGCCAGGTCGGCAAAGACCGTCGTCTTCTCCGCGATGGCCAGCACCTCGTCTTTCAGCCAGAGCGGCGCGAGATCGCCGGCGAGGCTGCCGGTGGTGGTGCTGAGACCGGGGTCGTTGTAGTTATATGCGCTGCCTGGCATGACTCATCCCCTCCGCTAGATCCGGACGTCCGCGAGTGCCGCCCGCTTCTCTTCGAGGGAGAGGCGTGCGAAGTCCTCGCGGGTGAGTGGGCCGCGGCTGCCCTTGGTGGGCGCCGGCCCGACCTTCTCGGCGGGAGCGCCCCCTGGCGACACCGCCGCCGCGGCGGCTGCACCGCGGTCTGCTTGCTCGGCGGCCCGTTGCGCCGCGCGCTTGTCGACGAGCTCATCCATGTATTTCGGATCCTCGAGCCGGCGCGACTTGACGAGCGCCACGGCTTCCTTCCGGCTGATGACCTGGCCGCGCTGCCGGTAGCTCGACCGCATCCGGTCGGCTTCCTCGGAGACCGTCTCGTACTGCGGCACTTCCTGCCGCGCCTGGATCAGGTCGACGGTATCCGCCATCCCTTCGATGCCCTGCAGCAGCGGCCCGGCCAGCTCCTGCAGGAAGGCGGCGAAGATCGGGACATGTGCCTGCACGACCTCTTCCTTCGCCCAATCGCCACCGAGTGTCTGGCCGATGCGGCGGGCACTCTCCGCCGGCAGGCGGACCAGCCCGACGGGGGCGCCACCCTGCTGCGGCTGCTGCGGTGCCAGCACACGCAGCGTGCCCTCGAGCGCCTCGCGCTGCGCCTTCTCCCGGTCGCGGTCGCGCTCGAGCTCGGCGATGCGGGCGGAGTAGTCCGGCTGCGGGGTCTCGTCCTGGGCGGGGGCGTTCAGCTCGTCGTCTGCCATCGCTTACACTCGTTCCTCTTCCCACCAGTCGCGACGGACCTGCGCGAGCGTCTCGGCGGCAGGGGGCTCCGCCTCGGCGAGGGCGCGGAGACTCAGCCCGTGCAACGCTAAATGTTGCACGGTGGCGGGCAGGATCAGCCGCTGCAGCTCCTCGACCTGGCCGCGGCGTTTCATCGCGACGTACGGCTTCGTCACGTCGTCTGCCTGCAGCTCGGCGATCCGCGCCTGCACGTACTCGACGAGCAACTGGTGATAGCTGGTCGCCGCGAGCTCGGCGGTGAGCCGCGCGAGTGCCTGCGGATCGACCGGGGTCAGCATTGTTGGGGGGGGCCGTCTGCCGGAGAGAACGGCCGTCGTCAAGTGCCACCTGCTGCCGGCGGGCCGTTGAGTGGCGGATCCGGGGGCCGCTCATGCGTCCGCCGGACCCAGAACCAGGCACCGCCGCCGAGCACGAGGACGAGTGCGATCCAGATCGCAATCCACTCGAGCGCGCTCATCATGTCCCCGGCAGCCGCGGCAGGCGGCGGAAGAGATCGCCCATGTCCCGCGTCTTCCCGACACGGCCCTGCCCGAGCGGGGCCGGCGGCCGCATGCCGAGCGCGGCGGCGAGCCCCTTGCCACCGCCACCACCTGCGCGCCGTGGCGGCGGCCCGATCACGGGTGGCGGCCCCATCGGCGGCGGTCCCGGTGGTGGTCCGCCGAGTGGCGGGCCGCCGGGCGGCGGCAGGCCGAGCGGCCCGGGAGGGCCGGGGAGCCCGGGGGCCATGTCCCCAGGTCCCGGCGGGCCCCCGAGCGTGCCGAGCGCCTCGGTCAGCGCGCGGACCTCCGCGGCGATGGCGAGCCCGATGTGATCCTGGATGTGTGCCTGCAACGCCGCCCGCGCATCGGCGGCGAGTGCCGGATGATCGAGCAGCTCGGTATGTCCCTGGATGTGCGCCGTGTGATCGTCGGCGGGCGATACCTGGATCTCTCCCGCCCGCTGCACACGCACGAGGGCGTTCTCGTAGCGCCAGTCGCTCGCCGGCTGCGGCCCCGTCTTCGTCAGCACGCGGTCGGCATCGGGCAGCGCCAAGCCGACCGACCAGAACGTCCGGACGACGTAGCCCCAGTCGACCTCGAGCGACTGCGCCTGCAACTGCTCGGGGGGGATCTGCGCGAGCAGCGCGATCCCCTGCACCATCTGCTGCGCCCGTACCTGCTGGTTCAGCGCCGCCGTGGTGCCGAGCCATTCCCACTCGTACTCGCCGACGAGATCGGCGACGGAGATCGGATGCTCGAGCAGCTCGACGCCGTCCGCGCCGGCGACTTTCAGGATGATGTCCCGGTCAAGGCACTGCTGGCTCAGGATGTCGGAGCGCTCGAGCAGCGGCACCATCACCTCGTCCTCGAGCAGCTCGACGACGGCGCGGAGGTCGACGGCGCTGTCGGCAATCGCCGCTTGGAGATCGCCCTTGGGGCCCGTGTCTCCGGCGGGGCCGAGCGGCCGCGCCGGGGTCGGCGCCACCAGGGTATCGCCGAGGGACAGGTAGCTCTGCACCGCCGCGAAGCCTGCTTGCGCCGCTCCCTGCGGCGGCGTCGTGAACGTCACCCCCGCCGGGTTCGCGAGCCACTTCGCTCCGGGCGACATGCGGAGCGACGTCGGATCCTGCACCGCGCCGATGTCGACGACGGCAATCGGATTGGTCGCCCAGACGAAGGCGTCACCCGACTGATTCCCGAGATCGTTCGCGAAGTACTGCAGGTGATCGAATACCTCGGGCAGCCCGCGGCCGTAGAATTCCTCGACGACGGGGGTGAAGCGTCCGCAGAGCCAGTCGCCGCCGCCATGCCACCAGGGCGTGCGTTGCACGCGCAGCGGGATCTCGTCGGCGCCGATCTCGACCAGATACGATGCCGCGCCGTCGTCCTCGAGATCCGCCACCCAGCGGCAGCGGGTGATGTCGAGTGGGCGGAGCGACGGCGGCAGGTTCTGATCGAGTGGGGTGGTGAAGCCCTTGTCAGCCAGCCGCTGCGCGAGCGCCTCGTACTTGCCGCTGTCGCGTGTGCTCAGCCGGTTGGTGACTGCCTCGTCATACTGCTGGATCAACGCCCCGACGCCCTCGTAGACCATGTCGCCGTCGGGGGCGCGGGGATCGAGTGGCCGGCGGGCGAAGCGGAGCACCTCGGCGCGGGGGATGCAGCGATCCTCGAATTGCAGGATGGCATCATCCAGCCGGGCGGCGGTGGGCGGCCAGACGTAGAAGGCGAAGAGATCGACGGGCTCGAACGTCGGGCCGAGGAAGTCGGCGACCTTCTCCGTCTGTGTGATGGTCCGTCCGGTCGGCTCGCCTGCCTCGTCGAGCACGTCACGGAGCGCCGTCTGCTCGCGTTCCTCGAGCCGCCAGACGTTCCGCACGGGCGACGTGCCGAACATGACGAGCTGGCGGAGCCAGGGGAGCGAGTTGCGCCGCAGCCGCATGTGCCGCCGCATCCAGTAGTTGACGAGCGCCTGCTTGGCCGGCACGCGCTGCTCGAATTCCTCGCGCAACGCTCGGCAGCGGAACCAGTCCGTGTCGGGGAAGAGGTCGCGTTTGAGCCGCGCCACCCACTGCTCGATCCATCGCCGGCCGACCGGGATGTAGGTGTTTGTCCGGCCGCGGTAGCCCTGCTGATCGTGCTGCACCGACCAGATGCGGTAGTAGCGCAGCCACTTGTCGCGGAGCCGCTGCCGGTCGTCGCGGACGCGCTTCAGGAGCGGGCAGAGCTCCTGCTTGACCCGGGCGGCGATCTCGGGATTGCGCGCCAGGTTCTTGATCGGCTGCCCGCGTGCCGGCGCGAGCGGCGTCACCTTGCGAGCCGCGTTGCCGTCGCGTGCCATCGGCTCTTACTTGCAGACCGCGAGCATGCGGAGCGTGAAGCCGTCGAGTGCCGTGCCGCTGGCCACCTGCGCGAGCGGCGTGCCCGGGGCACCCGTCGCCGGCGCCGTCGCCAGCATGATCCGCAGACTCGACTGATCCCAGGTGGCGGCGAACGTCTTCGCGCCCTTGTTGTCTGCCGTGTTGCCGACCATGACGCCTTGCGGGTGGCGCTGCGCCGAGTTGCAGAGCTGCGCGCCGACGGCGCCGGCGGAGCCGTCGCCCATGGTATCGCCGGCGGTGGTGTAGGCACCTGCCGCCTCGCAGCGCGACACGACGAGATAGAAGCTCCCGGCGAGCGCCTCGACCTGATCGCTACACGTCCAAGTCGCCGCCTGCGTCGCGGTCGCCACGCCAAGCATCCCGAGCCCGATCAGCCACTGCCGCATGGTGCCGATCCTCCCTCGGGGGCGGGCCGTCTACCACGCGGCGTCAAGGCTGGCGAATGCCCCCCGGCTCACGGCGGCGCGGTGGCGGTGCAGGCGACGGCCGACAGCGTGCAGCTCCCACACGCCGAGGCGTTGCGGCCCGTGCCGACGTAGGCGGCGCCGCTGCAGGTACACAGTGCGCCGTCGAGCCCGCACGAGCAGATACGGCAGACGGCCGCGGCACTCAGCGCGGCGTTATCGACGAAGCATTCGTCGATCTGCCCGGTGAATGACGTCCCCGCGGAGACGCCCCCGATCTCGAACCAGTCGTCGGTGTTCGGCACGTAGCCGCCACCGGGCACGGTGGTGTCGGCCCCGACCGGCGCGCCGCTCACATAGGCGCGAATCGTCGTCGCATTCGCGAACACGCCGACGACGTGGCGCCATGCATTGTCGGCGCCGGTGGCAACGCCCGACGTCGCCGTCGTGCAGCCGGTACCATTGCAGACGAGGAACCCGTATCGGTTGGTCGCGTCGGTCCAATCGAGCACGTACCCGCCGACGGAGAAGTCGTGCGACCCGATCACCTCGGCGCTATCAAACGTGCCGCTCGGATCGGTCGGCCGCGCCCAGCACCCGACGGTGAACGGCGGGCTCGGCGCCGCGATGGCATTGGCCGGGGCCCGGCGGACCTTGCTGTTATTGTCGGCCAGGAACGACGCCGCCCCCTGCACCTTGTTCGTCGGGTCGTTCGCTGCCGTGCCGACGATGGCACTCAGGTCGTAGGCGGTATTTCCCTGCGCATTGACGCGCGTCCCGCTCGCCTCGTCGAGGTACCAGACGGCGACCATATCGTCGACCCAATTCCCTGCCGCGGTGCCGGCGAGTGTCGTCGTCGTCGTGCTCGAGGTGCTCGGGCCGCTGGTCGTCGTCGTCGTGCTGGTGGTCGCCCCGAGCAGGGCGTCGCAGGGCGGCAGGTCGGCGACGCCGTCACACTGCGTCGGCGCCGTCTCGCCGGCGACGACGACGCCGAGATTGCCGACGCAGGTGCCGGCCTTGCCGCCGCCGGGGAAGGCGGTGTTGCACGCGCTGGCACGGCCGCCGCAATCCGCATCGGTATTGCACGTCGCCCAGGTACTGCCGAGACACCAGCCGCGCTCCCCGGTCGGATGTACGGCGCGGACGCGGCACGCCTGCGCGTCGGTGAGCACGCGGCCCGTCCACCAGACCGCGTCCTGGTTGCCGATCATGTTGTCATAGGGGCCTGATTGATGCGGGATCTCGAACGGATTCCCGAGGCCGTCGTTATTGTTTTTCGGGAAGTTCGCCGGCACGACAGCCGAGCTGACGACTTGCTGCGCGCGTCCCCCCGCGCCGAGGAAGGTACTCGTGCCGTTGTAGCCAGAGACGAGGAAGTGCCAGTTACTATCCGCCGGGATCACATTGTTCAGCACGGCCACGCCCTGCCCGCACTCGACCCCGGACGCGCCGGTGTTCAGCCCAACGCAGGTGGCGACGTTGCCCGACGCGATCGGATAGAACAGCGTGATCCATCCGTAGTTCCAATTCTCCGGGCCGCCGACCTGCGACTGGCTGTTGTAGATCTGCGCGTAGAAGTTGCGCGCCGTCGTCGAGCGAAACCACCCCGTCAGCGTCCATTGCGCGGGCTGCGCCGAGCGCAGGCAATCGCGCGGGCCGGGGGCCGGCTCCTTCCCCTTCACTTGCCCGAGGCCCGCGGCGAAGTTGAGCGAGCCGGTCCCTTGCATCCGCGGCGTCGCCTGAAACGTCACGTCACTGGCATTGACGCCGACGAGCAGGTCGCCGTCCGTCGCCGGATTGCAGTAGCCCGTCGACACGCTGTGATTGAGGACGTCGGTATCGAACGGCCACCAGGCGACGGTCTGCGCGTCGACCGTCCAGTCGGGCGGCGCCGCGTTCCCCGGAATGGTGGTGGTGGTCGTCGTCGGCGTCCCCGGCCCGGTGCCGCAGCCGGCGCAGCCGGGGGCGCCCTCGCCCGGCGCCGTGACGCGTGCCGGCGTCCCCGCGAGCAGCAGCGGCAGCAGCGCCAGCAGGATCACGGCCCGGAGCACGCGAATCCCACCGTCACCGCGCAGCCGGCGCAGGCGGTGGCGTACGCGCGATACTGACACGTCGGGTTGGCGACGCCCTTCGCGAGCGAGTTGGTCGCCAGGCTCATCGGGGAATTCTCCACCACCGCCCAGGCACCCGTCGCCGAATCGCACGATCCGAAGCAGCACATTTCAATCTGCACCGTTGCCGTGCCGGCGGTGTTCTGCGCCTGGAAGGCGATGGCCGGCGCGGCACGGGCGGTGACGGTGTTGGCACTCGCCCCGGTGGCAGTCTGCGCGGTGGGCGTCAGCATGCCCGTCGGGCAGCTCAGGTTGGCGCCCCAGGCGGCGGAGGCGATGCCGAGCAGGATCAACGCGCGCAGCATGGTGCGGGCCCTCCCTCTCGGCGCGGGCCGTCTACCACGCGCAATCCGCCTTGGCGATTGCCTGCAGCTTCTTCATCCAGTCGGCGGTCGCCCCGAGCAGATTGTCGTTGAGATAGCGGAGTGCGTCGACCACGTCCTTGTAGGGATGCGACTGCTGCGGCTTCCCCGTCCGCGGGTGGCGTGAGAACCCGCCGGCCAGCGCCGAGTGCAGGATCGGACACGACGGCGACACGAGCAGGGCGGGGCTCGGCTCGTCCTCGCCGGGCACGCGGACGCGCCGGAGCAGCCGCTGCCGCAGGTTCTCGTACGATCCGGGGCCGCGGCCGCCGAACGTCTGCAGCACGATGCCGTGATCGAGCAGCACGCGGCGGATCGAGCCGAGCTCCATCTCATGCACCGCCTCGGGATCGCCGGCATCGAAGCACGGGCCCGCCGTGCCGAGCAGCTCGAGCGTCTGCGCCTTGGTGCATTCGATCTGCGTCACCAGCGCCGCATGCTCGAGTACCAGCTCGCCCAGGATGAGTAGCCGCCCGTGCGCATCCTGCTGCGCGAAGAGCGTCACCGGGCAGACCTGGCCGAAGTCCCAGCCACGCAGCAGCCGGGCCGACGGCACGACGCGCAGCGGGCGACGCATCAGGGCTGGGACGTACTCCGGCAATACCGGCTCGCCGGCAGCCAGGTCCCAGGCAATCTCCATCTCGCGCGCCCAGCCGCGGCCAGGCATGCCGCGTTGCGCCTCGCGCTTCCATTGCGGGTCGCGCTTCGCCGGGTCGGCGGTGTAGTGGACCTCGACGACGTGGATGCCGTTGCGGGTGCAACGCCACTCCGTCACCCCCTCGAGCGGCTGCGTCGCCTGCTCGCGGGGATCGATGCGGCCCTCGCCACTCAGCGGGACGAAAGGCATCGACGCTCCCGGGCGTAGCGGCGGTCGCGGGGCGGCTCGCCGCGGATGAGATAGCGGTAGCAGCGGCCGCGCTGGCGCGAGCGCACGAGCACGGAGACGCAGCCCGGTGGCGGATCGTCACGCACCGGGCGCGGTCTCGCCGGCGCAGCCATCAGCCCCACCGCGCCTTGATCGTCACCGTGACGACGGCGGTGATCCGGCCATCGGCCCCCACGGTGATCTGCGGCACGACGTACTGCGTGCCGTAGGTGCCGGCGACCACGGTGGTCGGTGCGAGCGTCGGGTTCGGATACGTGCCCGCGAGCGCGCCGCCGGCGGGGCCGCTCGGGGCGCCACTGGCCGGCGCCTGCCAGGTCGATGCGTAGTCCGTTGCCGACGTCTTCGTCAGCACCTGCCCCGTGGTGCCCCCGGTCGGCACGCCCTGCCCGGGCGGCCCCTGCGCCCCGGTCGATCCCGCGGCACCCTGCGCCCCGGTGGTGCCGGGAGGTCCCTGCGCCCCCGCCGTGCCCGTGGCACCCGTGTCGCCCTTGTCGCCCTTGGGTCCCTGCGCCCCCGTCGTGCCGGGGATGCCCTGCGCCCCCGTCGCCCCCGGATCGCCCTTGACGCCCTGGGGGCCCTGCGCCCCGGTGGTGCCCTGGATGCCCTGCGCCCCCGGATCGCCCTTCGGCCCCTGCGCCCCGGTCGCCCCTGCGGGCCCCGTCGCCCCGGTGTCGCCTGGCGGCCCCTGCGGCCCGGTCGGCCCCGCGGGCCCGGGTGGCCCGCCGCCGCTGCCTGCCGGCCGCACGGGGGTATCGAGTGGGCGGCGGCGCGGGCGATCGGTGAAGCCCCACGCCATCAGATGTGCCCGAGGGCGTTGTGGAACTTCTCCGCATAGGCGGCGATGTCCTGCGCCTTGTCGGTGCCGTTGACGATCCGCCGGGCGTTGTACCAGTCGGTCAGCTCGGCGGTGAAGTACTGCCCCAAGCGCTTGCCGGTGAAGTCGCCGTCGGCCATGCCCTCGAGCAGGATCACCGTGGCGAGCTCGGGATCGAGCGCCATGTCGGGATTCCTGAGCAGCGCCCCGCCGAGTGCGAGCTTGTCGTCCTGCTTCTGGTAGTTGTCCTCCCAGGTGAGCTGCACGAGCCCGCGGCCGTACCAGGGATAGTAGGGCTTCGATTTGAGATACGACTCGCCGCCGTCTTCGATG
>DATIOK010000168.1:0-5531 GCA_035473255.1 Gaiellales bacterium | reverse complement strand
TGAGGCTCGTAAAGTCGAGGTGTGACCGTGCATGGCTCCGATGCGGTACCTGCGAACGATGCTGCCTGGGATCAGGCGGCCGACGACGCGTTCCACCAGGCGTTGCCGACGATCCTGGACGAGGTGTTCGGCGAGCACCGGCTGGACCGGCTCGTGACTGCCATCTGCGAGGGTGGCGAGGAGCTCGTCCCGGAGGTCAGCCTGCGTCTTGAGGGGTTCGACGTGCGCTGTCTGGCCGGGCGTATCTTCGATTCGCCAGGTACGGCTCCGCCCGAGGACGACGAGAGCTTCGCTCTGCTCGATTTGCGGCCGGGCCAGATGGCCGTACGCATCCCGATGTCGAGCTCGGGTGTGCACCTCGCCGACCTGGTGGCGGTGCGCGAGGGTGGAACCTGGATCGGCGCCCAGCACCGCGGCCAGTTGCGCCTCTTCGCCGACATGGTGGCGCCGTTGTTGTACGCGCAACTCGAGCGCGACGAACTGCGCCGCGCGGCGCTCACCGACCAGCTTACGGGCCTCGCCAACCGGCGCGCCCTCGACCATGTTCTGGAGCATATGTGCTCCCAGCACACGCACCTGTGCATGCTGCTGCTGGACGTGGACGGGCTGAAAGAGGTGAACGACGCCATCGGCTACGCGCAGGGCGACCATCTGATCAGCACGCTGGCCCGTTCGATCACGGAGTCGATCGCGCCGCGTCACATCGCGGCCCGCATGGGCGGCGACGAGTTCATCGTGATCATGCCCGACACCACGCGGAAGCAAGCACGGAAACGGGCCAGGAAGATCGCGCGGCGGTTCGACAAGCAGCCGCTGCATCCGCGCGTGTTCGAGATCAGCGGCGGCGTCTCGATGGGCGTGATCGAGGCCAAACCGGGGGAGGGGCCGTTGGAGCTGGTCCGGCGGGCTGCGCGGTCGATGCGTGTCAACAAACGCCGGCGGCGCACCGACCGCGGCTGAGCGATCTCACGACACCGGGGTAGGCCGTGTTATAGGTGGTGTTCGCCATCGATCAATCATCTTGGAGGGACCGCATGCCAGCCTTCACAATCAGCCCACTGCCCGCCTCGCTGGTCGACCAGGCTCGCAGCGCCGCGCTCGCCAACGGCACCGCCGTCGAGGTGACAGGCAACGACGATGCCCCGTTCCCGGTGCGCTGCTGCCTGCACGACGCCACCGCCGAGGAGGGCGTGCTGCTGCTGTCCATACAGCCGCGGAGCGGCGACAGCCCCTACGCCGCGCCCGGGCCGGTCTACATCCACCGTGACCGCTGTGACGGCTACAGCCCCAAGGGAGACGTGCCCCAGATCCTGCGCGGGCGGACGCTGTCGCTTCGGGGGTACACGGACGAGCACATGATCACCGGCACGGCCGTGGTCGCCGGCGAGGATGTCGAGACCGCCGCGCCGCAGCTGCTCGCCGTGCCTGGAACCGCGTACCTGTTCGTGCACTTCGCCGGCCCCGGCTGCTATGCCTGTCGCATCGATCCGGCCGCCTGAGGTCGGTTTAGAGGGGCCATAACGGGGTAGGCACCAGGCATGCATGGGGAAGACCAGCTTGAGGTGCGAGGCCGCGACGCCGCCCAAGGAGCGCCGATCATGGATGACAGTCCGCCCTGGCGCCATCGTCGGCTTGCGATCATCGCCGCCGGCACGCTGACCGGCCTCGTCGTGGGCGGTCTGGTGGTGCTGCTGATGGACGCGCCGCGAGCCACCGGCAGCGGCGACAACCCGGCCGTCTGGGTGTTCGGCCTGCCCGGCTTTTTGGCCATCGCCGGCACCGTGATCGGCTGGGTGGCGGCGGGCCTTCCCAGCGTGGAGGTGGTGGACGCCCCGGTGCGCCAGCGACGCTTCCGGCACGCGGGCCGTGCCGCCACGACGGAGCGGGGCCAGCTGCCAGGCTCGGAGGTACCGCCCCGCTACGCCACGCCCCCGCGTGACCGCCACCCGTCCAGGTAGCTCCCCGTTTCCGATAGTCTCGCCCCATGAGCTATCGAGTCGTGTGCGTATCGCGTGACGTGGGCGCCGGTGGTGAGGATGTCGGCCGTGCGGTCGCGTCCCAGCTGGGCTTCCGGTACGTGGACGAGGAGATCGTGCGGCGGGTAGCCCAAGAGTCGGGGCTCGACCACGCCAGGGTGGCCGGAGCCGAGGAGCGGCGAGGGCTGGTCGCGCGCCTGCTGGACGCGGTCGAGCAGTCGGCGGCCGGACTGCCCGAACCGTACATCTACGCGGCCGACGTGCAGCTGCCGGCCGCTCCGGGGGAGGACGTCCGCGAGCTGATCCGTGAGGCGGTCCGTCAGACGGCCGACGACGGCGACGTCGTGATCGTGGCCCACGCCGCGTCGCACGTGCTGGCCGGGCGAACGGAGGCGCTGCGGGTGTGGGTGACCGGATCGCCCGATGCGTGCGCCGAACGGCTGGTCGCCACCGCCGGGGTGGACGCCAGGCGCGCCGGCGAGCTGGTCGATCATGGGCGGAAGGCGCGCGCCGAGTACCTGCGCCGGTTCCACAACGTCAAGCAGGAGCTGCCCAGCCAGTACGACGTGGTGCTGAGCACCGATGTGCTGAGCGTGGATGACGCGGCTGCCGCCGTGGTCATGCTGGCGCGGGCCTAGATGCTTGATTCCACGAGCTGCGTGGCTCTGGAGCTGGTCCGAGCCGCCCCAGACGCCACGATCACCCTTGAACAGGCTTCGTCCAGCCTGCCCTGCGCCGTCCGTGATCTGCGTGGATCGCAGATCACTACCGACCGCTGCAAGCCAGGGCTTGCAGCTTCCCGTCGTCTGGAACGCCTCGTCCTGCGCCCATGGCCACAGATCCCGTGGAAATCAACCATCAGCCGACCCAACAGCGTGGCAGGAAGCCGCCGCGCACGGTCGCGGCGAAGGCCTTGCCGCCGGCGCTGTAGCCGACCACGAGCGGTTGGCGCAGGACCGGCACCTGAACGGGCCGGTGGGTCACGCAGCCGCGGGCCCGGAAGTGGAAGTCGACCTGCAGCGTTGCGCGAGGCGGCAGGCGCAGGTCGAACGGCTGGGTCGACTGCCGCTGCGGCGGCCCGAACGTGGCGCCGGTGCGGCTGATTCGCTTGATCGCAATGTCGTCGACGCGCGCGCCCAGCGGCAGCAGCACCGAGGTCACGGTGATGGGATGGTCGCCCGCGTTCTGGACGTCGGCGAAGGCCAGGTGCAGAGTGCGGTCGGCAGGCGCTGACAGGTAGGTCGCGCCGAGGCTCCTGAATGCGACCGGCGCGGTTTGGTCGGAAATCGGCGTGTCCGGCGCGGCTGTCGGTGCGGCCGGCCCGGGCGAGACCAGCAGGATCACGGTCGCCGCCAGCGCCACCAGCGCCGCCGCGGCCAGTGACACCGGCCCGGCGGGGCGACTGCTGTGTGGTGCGGCGACTGCACCCATGAAAGGCACCATACGCCGAACGCGGGCGTGGATCGGCCTACCATGCCAGGATGCTCGCGGGCACACACGGGATGCATCTGAGCGGCGGCTGGACGACCGCCGGCGTGATCGTGACGGCGTTCGTGGCTGCCTGGCTGGTTTCGCGCGCCTCGGGGATCGTGGCCGAGTTCGCGGTGCGCAGGTACGAGCGCCGCCAGCTCGGCGACGAGACGGCGCCGGCCGACACCGGCGTGCTGCTGCGCCTGAACCGCCGCGAGACCATGATCTCGCTGGTCCGCACCAGCATCCGCTACCTGGCGTACGGGTTCGCGATCGCGATCTCGATCGGCCAGCTGCTGGGCTGGACCAAGAGCACCGCAATCGCCGGCGCATCGCTGCTGGTGGTGCTGATCGGGTTCGCCGGCCAGCGCTTCCTGACCGACCTCGTCGCCGGCCTGCTGATGTTCTTCGAGGGCTGGTTCTCGGTTGGCGACACGATCGTGATCGAGCCGCTTGACCTGTCGGGAGTGGTGGAGGAGGTGTCGCTGCGCTCGACCACGCTGCGGGCCGTCACCGGCGAGACGATCCGGGTCAACAACTCACAGATCTTCGGTGCCCGGATTTTGCCCAGCGGCGCCCGCGAGGTCGAGATCGAGCTGTTCGTGACCGACAGCGACGAGGCTCGGCGGCTGGTCGAGGACGTGGCCCAGATCGTGCCGGCCGGCCCCACCCGGTTTGTGCGCCGCCCGGTCGTGGTGGAGCTGGAGGCGCTGGACGTGCAGCTGACGCGGATGCTGATCAGCGCCACGGTCGCCCATGGCCGCGAATGGCTGGTCAACGACTTCCTGCCGGACATCCTCAAGGAGCGGGCGCCGGAAGGCCTGATCGCCCATGGGCCGGTCGTGATGTTCGTGGATGACCGCGCCACCCGCCGGTTCGCGCGGTCGATGCCGGCGTCGTCGCGGCAACCCCGTTAACTGCTCACTCGTAGTCGATCACGCCGGCGGCCTGCGGCTGGGTGAACTTCACCTTCGGGCAGGTGTGAGGCGGCGCGATCCAGGGCTTCAGCGGATGCTGGAACTGGAAGGCCGAGCGCAGCGAGTTGACCTCTCGCTCGCGGGAGGTCAGCAGCGGCAGCCCGAAGTTCTCGGCCGCGAACTTGATCACCGACGTGAAGTCGTAGGTGTCGTGATCGATTCCGCGCTTCGCCCACGGTGAGATCACCAGCAGCGGCGAGCGCGGGCCGAGCCCGAAGCGATCGAACCGCGGCGGTGGGACGTGGTCGTAGAAGCCGCCGAAGTCGTCCCACACGATCACGATCGCGGTGCTCTTCCAAAGCGGTGAGCTCTCGATCGCATTCACCTGGCGAGCCGTCCAGTTCTCGCCCTGACAGAGCGAGGGGCCGCCGGGGTGGTCGCTCTCGTTGAAAGGCGGGGTTATCCAGGTGATCGAGGCCAGGTGTCCCTGCTTGACGTCCGACGTGAACCACTGCCAGGGCGCATAGTGTTGATCCCAGGTGACGCTCTCGCGCACCCGCTTGACCGAGTCCAGCGCCACCCAGCCGTAGCCGAGCTGGCCCGGCATCGCCCCGTAGGTGCTCCAGGTGACGTTGGGATGGCGCGTGGTCTGACCGGCCACGCTGGGGATGTCCACGCAGACCGACTTTCGCCCGATGATCGACTTCGTGTCGAGGGACGGGATCGGAACGGTGGTGTCGGGCGGCCCGTCGCATCCCCACCAGCGGGTGCCGGTGCTAGGCCCGTCGATCACGCCGGCGGACTGGCCGGCCACGGTGAACAGGTGGTTCGGGTAGCTCGAGCTTGGCACCGATGTGAACATGCGGTCGCCGAGGCCGTAGCGGTGCGCCCAGCCCCAGTAGTCGGGCAGCTGCCCCGGGCCGGCGGTGGTATAGGCGAGCGTCGTCTGGTGTCCGGCCTTGTCCTTGGTGGCGGAGAAGCCGTTCATGGCTCCGTCGTTGATGTCCTTCACCGCCCAGAAGTGGTTGTGCTGGAGGTCGACCTGCTTGTCGGGCAACCGGCCCAACGGGATCGTGGTGCCGTCGAGCGCCTTGCCGGTCGTGGCACCGTCGCCCTCCGGGAAGCGGCCGAACAGGTTGTCGTAGGTGCGGTTCTCCTTGACGATGTA
>DATIOK010000167.1:0-4761 GCA_035473255.1 Gaiellales bacterium | reverse complement strand
GATGTAATCGGCGATCTCGTAGGTGGCCGACCGCGCGTCGGTCACCTGGTAGTAGATGACGGTGTCGATGCTGAGCACGAGGTTGTCCTCGGTGATCACCGGCTGCGGTGCGAACGACACGACCTGCTCGCGCAGGTCGATCATCTGACGCACGCGATCGACCACCGGCACCAGGATCACGAGCCCGGGGGTGAGCGTTCGCGAATAGCGGCCCAATCGCTCAACGACGCCGGCTCGTGCCTGCGGGACGATACGCACCGTCCGAGCGACCACGATCAACAGCGCAAGAACGCCTATGGCGGCGACAATTGCCTCGATCATTTCGTCCTCCTTACCGCGGTGGGAGAGAACCACACAATCGCCTGACCAGGCGTTGGGGTCAGAATCTCCCGCCGACCGAGGAGTGGGGCCGACGTGTTAAAGATGGTAGCAGCGGGATATTAATTATTACTTGTCGGGACCGGGCAGCAGTGCGCGCCCGTCAACCACCGCTGCCGAGATGTCGACCAGCTTCCGGTTCGCACTGCGAGCATGCGCTCGAAGCATCTCGAACGCTTGCGACTCGTTCGTGTCGTGGCGCTCCATCAGGATGCCCTTTGCGCGTTCGATCACCGCCCGCCGTCCGAACGCTCCCTCGAGGTTCTGGAACTCGGCGAACCGGCGCAGCACGATGTCGATCGAGTCTTGCAGCTGGTCGGGGCTCGTGTCGGTGATGTAGGCGAACACGCCGCGCTTGGCCGCCTCGCCGACGAACACATGGTCATCGGTCTCCAGCAGCGCGATCACCGGGCAGGCGGCCTGGCGGACGATCTCGCCGATCAGCTCCAGGGCGTGCTCGCTGCTGTCGCCCAGCCCGACCAGCGCCACATCGGGGTGTTCGCGCTGGGTCACGACGGCGACCTCGTCCACCTCGATCGAACGCGCCACCACCTCGTGACCGAGGCCGACGACCACGCTGGTCACGTAGTCCAGCCGATCGCTGCGTTGGTTGGCGATCAGGACGCGAAGGTGCTGATGCTCGAGAGCGTCGTTCACGAACCAACATTGTACAACTGCGGAGGGCACCCCTCGGCACCCTCCGCAGAACGGAGCTCGCTCCGTAGAACGGAGCTAGTGGGCGACGAGCTCGCCGGCCACGCTGTGCGGCTTGGTCATCTCAGGCAGGTTCGACTGAACCCAATCCTGCGCGACGGTGATCGAAGCCTCGGCGTCGGCCTTCGTCTTGAAGACGCTGATCGACGTCACCGCGTTCTGGTCATCCTGCGGGGTCAACAGCTCGTACGACACGAACCCCTGGGTCTTGCTGAGGATCGGACGCAGCTCGCTGCTGGCCTTGCGGGTTGCATTCTCCCGCATGGTGGGATCGAGATTCTTATACTCGCGGATCAGGGCATACATAGTCCTGCTCCCTTCCTTGGTATTGGTCCAGGGGCATCGGTAGCTGGTAGCTATACGTTACGGCGGCCCTGGGAAACCAGATGGTCGCGCCGTAACCCGAAGCGCAACCTCAAGAGGCGGGAGCCGTCAGAACACACTGCGGCCGCGTCTCGCCGGGGGTCGCGCTGCTTGTATCATTGCAGGTCGAGCCGTTAATTACAAATACGAACCGCTCCAATACTCAGTATTTTGAAGCCAGGAGGGACTATTTCATGCAATTACCAACCGATCGAGCCGTTACGGTTCGCTTTATCGATGGCAAGGAGTTGACGGTGATGGTGCGGGAATCCGACCAGCTTGGCATCCTGGTCGAGTCCGCCGAGGGCCAGGCGCGGACGATCGTGATCCCGTGGAGCGCCATCAACCAGGTGACCTGGCAGTAAAGCGTGGTAGAGTGAGGCGTCGCGGCCCAACCCTTGCCACGGCGCGCCTGGCCCAAAGACTTCGGCCATCCGTGTTGATTGCGTAGTGGCTGAAGGAGGCCCGGGATGCTCTACATCGTCATCATTCTGATTATCGCTGCCGTGGCGTATTACATGTATCGCCGTCGCATGAACGCCTGACCGGTCGCGTAGCCTGAACGCCGGCGCGATGGAACATGCAGGCAGCGTCGCGGGCTGGATTCACCAGGTGGCAGGTCAGATGCGTTCGATCTCGCTGCCGATACTGGTGCTCGCACTGGCACTGCATACCTGCGAGATGCTCCTGAACGCGTTGGCGTGGCGCAACATCCTGCGCCGCGCGTATCCGCGCTCCGATGTGTCCTACCGGGTGATCCTGGGCGGGTACGGCGGCGGCGTGGCGCTCAACGCATTTCTGCCGGCGCAGGCCGGGACGGTGGCCATGCTCGGCATCTACCGAGCTCAGATCCAGGCTTCGACGGCTCTCGGCCTGGTGGGCGCGGGCGTCGTCCAAAACGCGTTCTACGTGGTCATCGGCGTGGCTGTCGGCATCGCCCTGATCGCCACGCGGGAGGGCGCGCTCGATCCCCAGTTCGGCTCGCTGTATGCGCACGCGGTGCTGGTCGTGGTCGGCGCGATCGTGCTCGGGGTTGTGGCCTGGGTCGTCGTCCGCCGGTGCAAAGCCCTCGCCGGAGCCAGGGAGGGGGTGGCGATTCTGGCGGAGCCGCGCGTCTACGCAGCGCAGGTGCTCGCTGTCGAGCTGGCCGCCTACGTGGTGCGAGCGGCGGTGATCGGCCTCTTCATGCGGGCCTACGGACTGCCCGTGTCGCCGCAGAGCGTGCTGCTCGTCCTGGCCGTCAACTCGGTCTCCTCGACGCTCGCGTTCACCCCCGGCGGCGTCGGAACCCAGCAGGCGCTGGCGTCGGCCGCCCTGCGAAACGTGGCTCCTTCGAGCGCCGTCGCGGCGTTCTCGCTCGGCCAGCAGCTGATCCTGGCCGCGTGGGACATCGTGTTCGGCGCGCTTGCGCTCGCGTCGATCTTCGGCTGGAGCGCCACCCGCACGTTCGCCCGCCGCGGTCGTATGGCGCACTCCGCCTCCTGACGCCAGGCGCCCGAACTCCGTATACGTTCCCCCTGTGAGCCAGCAACCGGAGCCACTCATCGGGCTACTCGACGCCGACGCGGCTCGCACCGCTCTGATCTGTCCCGACGCGGACGTCAGGCTCAGCCACGCGCAGCTGGCCGAGCTGGTGGACGTGCTGGCCGGAAAGCTCCGAGCCGCCGGGGTGGTCCACGGAGACCGCGTGGCGGTGGTGCTGCCGAACGGCGTCGAGCTGGTCGCGATCCTGTTCGCGCTGGCCTCGCTGGGTGCCGCCACGGTCCCGCTCAACCCGGCCTACACCGAGCCTGAGTTGCGCTTCTACCTCGACGACCTCGTCCCCCAGCTGCTGCTGATCGGCGAGTCGGCGGCCCCGAACGCGCGGGCGGCGGCCGGCCCGATCCCGATCACCGAGGTGGTCGCCGCCGCGCCCGGCCGGCCGGTCGACCTGCGCGCCGGCCGCCGCTCGCCGGCCGCGGCCGGCTCGAACGGGGCCGGCGATCCCGAGCAGATCGCGCTGCTGCTGCACACCAGCGGCACCACCTCCCGCCCCAAGCAGGTGCCGCTGCTGCAGCGCAACCTGACCGCCCAGGCGCGCTCGATCGCGGCCCACTACGGGCTCACCTGCGACGACGTGTCGTTCTGCGCGATGCCGCTGTTCCACGTCCACGGCCTGATCGCTTCGACCCTGGCCCAGCTGGCCGTGGGCGGCACGGTGATCGTGCCACGCCGCTTCAGCCCGCGCCGGTTCTGGGCGCAGGCGGCGGCCGACTCGGCCACCTGGCTGTCGGCCGGTCCCACGCTGCACCGGATGATCCTCGATCACGCCGGCGACGCGGATGTAGGCCTGCGGTTTGCGCGCTCCTGCAGTTCCGCGCTCTCGCCTCAGCTGATGCGCGAGGCCGAGGCTCGCTACGGCGCGCCCATGGTCGAGGCCTACGGCATGACCGAGGCCACCCACCAGATCGCCTCCAACCCGCTGCCGCCGGCGGCGCGGCACGAGGGATCGGTGGGTATCGCCGCCGGCGCCGAGTTCCGGATCGTCGACCCGGGCGGCAGCGACGTCGAGCCGGGCGCCACCGGCGAGGTCGCGATCCGCGGCGCCGGGCTCACCCCCGGCTACCTCAACAACGACCAGGCGAACGCCGAGTCGTTCTTCGACGGCTGGTTTCGCACCGGCGACCAGGGCCTGGTCGATGACGGCTACCTGCGGCTGATGGGGCGGCTGAAGGAGATGATCATCCGCGGCGGCGAGAACATCTCGCCCTACGAGATCGAAGCGGTGCTGCTCTCCCATCCGCAGGTGGCCGAAGCGGTGGCCTTCGGCGTCGACGACGACAAGTACGGCCAGACCGTGGCCGCGGCCGTTGTCCTGGAAGGCGACGCGCGCGCCGAGGAGCTGCGGCGTCACGCCGCGCACTCGCTGGCGCCGTTCAAGGTGCCGGATCGCATCCACGTGCTGGACGAGATCCCAAAGACGCCCACCGGCAAGGTCCAGCGCCCGCGGATGGCGGCCTACCTGGAGGGGCAGGGGTGAGGTTCGCGGTGCTCGGCGCCGGCGCGATCGGCGCCTACCTGGGCGCCGCGCTGGCGCATGCGGGAAGCGACGTCACGTTGATCGCCCGCGGCCCGCACCTGCAGGCGATGATCGAGCACGGCGTGCGGGTGCAGAGCCCGCGCGGCGACTTCACCAGCCACCCGGCCGCCACCGCCGACGTGGACGCGCTGGCCGAGGCCGACGTGATCGTGATCGGCCTGAAGGCCCACAGCCTGCCCGAGCTGGCACCGGCGATCGGCCAGCGCCTGCGGCCGGGCGCCGTGGTC
>DATIOK010000166.1:0-22539 GCA_035473255.1 Gaiellales bacterium | reverse complement strand
GGGACGACGAGGTGTTCCCATCCACGTGGTCGACCTACATGACGGCGACCGGGCAGCACCTGATACGTGTGATCGAGCGGCTTCATGGCCAGCCGATCGACCCCGCCAGGCTGGAACCGGCGAACCGCGCATGGCTTGCCGCCGCAGCGCCGGTCCCCGTCATCGACTACCTCGAAGCCGCCGAGCATCTCTGGGCGTACGCCCGGCGAATCCTCCGCGACTGGCACACCGATGAGGTGCTGCTTACGCCGACGCTGACGCGGCTTCCGGCCGCCGTCGGCGGGATCTCATCGCAGGCCGGAGTGACCGACGACGCCACTCGCTTCAGCGCACTTGTGCGCATGTGGAACGTCACTGGTCAGCCGGCGATCAGCCTCCCGATCACCCACACCGCCACGGGCACACCGGTGGGCGTGCAGCTCGTCGCCGCCCACGGACACGACGATCTGCTGCTGGCCCTCGCCGGTCAGCTGGAAGCGGCCGCAGACTGGCGCACCCGTGCGCCGGACTCCACCGAAACCCGGCCCGGGAGGTGATCCGGAGCACGCGATGCGCATCCTGTCCTTGAACCACCACCTGATCGGCTTCTACGAGGGCAGGACGCCACAGCGCGGGCATCAGGTGGAGTCGTCCTGGGTGGAGGACGGGGCGCTGTCGCTCGGCATCTGCAGCTACGCGCTGGTCGACGGAGCGGACGCCCTGGTGGTCGACACCGGCGTGTCGGTCGACCACGGGCGCGCGATCCGGGAAACGCTGAGGTCGCGTGGAGCGGCGCGAATCACCGTCGCGCTCAGCCACTGGCACCTCGATCACGTGGCCGGCAACGCCGCGTTCAGCGGGTGTGAGATCGTCGCCAGCGCCCGCACGGCGGAGATGCTCGCCGCGTGCAGGGAGGCGATCGAGGCAGGCACGCTCGAGGGGCCGCCCGCGATCCGCCCGCTGGTGATGCCGACGCAGACGTTCGACGGCGATCACAGCACCCTGTGGGTGGGCGATCTGGAGGTCGAGCTGCTGCGGTTCGACATCCACAGCGACGATGCCACGGTAATCCGCGTACCCAGCCTCGGCATCCTGCTCGCGGGCGACACCGTCGAGGACACCATCACCTACCTCACAGAACCAGACCGCGTCCCGGCAAACGTCGCCGAGCTCGACCGCATGCACAGCCTCGAGTTCGAGCGCATCTTCCCCAGCCATGGTTCGATGGAGACGATCGGCTGCGGCGGATACGGCGCGGGGCTGATCCTCGCCACCCGCAACTACCTGACCCGCCTGCTCGAGACGACCACCGATCCGCGGCTTCGGCGTCTCACCCTGCGGGAGTTCGTGAAGCCGGAGCTCGACCACCGATGGATCGGCTACTTCGAACCGTACGAGCGCGTCCACCAGGAGAACCTGGACATGGTTGCGGCCGCGCACTAGGAGTGCGCCATGCCGTGGTAGGCCATGGCCGCAGCGTCAGACGCTGCATGGAGCCAGGTCGTAGACTCGGCTGGTAATGATCTGCACCGCGTGTGGTCATGAGAACCCGAAGGCGAACAGGTTCTGCGGCGAGTGCGGGGCGCCGCTGCGAGAGCCGGCGCCGCGGGTGGCAGAGGAGCACGACCCGAATCGGATCGCGCAGAACACGGAGCTTGAGATCGAGCTGCGCGCGCTGGTTCAGGAGGCGAACGCCTCGGAGCGGCGCCTGCTCGACGTTCTCGAGGGTGTCCAGCTGGTCGCGGTGAGCACTGACCTCGACGGACGAATCAGGTTCTGCAACCGGTACCTGTGCGAGCTCAGTGGGTGGACGCGGGAGGAGCTCCTTGGCCGCGCCTGGGCAGAGACGTTCAACGATCAAAGCACAATCGTCCAGCAGCTGGCGGCGGGGAGGGTGGCAGACCACGAGGAAGCTCCGCTCTGCACCCGATCGGGAGAGATTCGCGAGATCTCGTGGAGCACGACCCTCGACCGCGATGCGGACGGCCAGATCACCGGTGCCACCGGGATCGGGCAGGACGTGACCGAGCGGAACCAGGCAGCCGCCGATCTGCGACGGCTGGCCCAGCAGCAGGCGGCCCTGCGCCGGGTAGCGACCTGCGTCGCGTCGGAAATCGACTCGTCCAGCGTCTTCGATATCGTGGCCGAGGAGGTCGCCTGCCTGCTCGGCGGACGCTCGGCGAACGTCGTCCGGTTCGAGCCTGAGGCCAACGCCGGCACGATGGTGGGCAGCTGGAGTCGTGGCTTCCGCTCGCTCCCCGTCGGCTCCCGGGTCACGTTCGACGGTCCCACCGCGGTGGGACAGGTGAGACGACACAACCGCGCCGCCCGGGTCGACGACTACTCGAACGTCGCCGGTGAGTTCGCGGCAGAGATCCGAAACCTCGGCATTGACGCGTCGGTGGCGGCCCCGATCCGCGTGGGCGGGGAGCTCTGGGGCGCGATCGTTGTCTCGACCACCCGCGACGCGCCACTCACCCCCGACTCCGAAACGCGCATCGAGGAGTTCGCCGAGCTGGTTGCGCTGGGGCTGGCAAGCGCCGCGGCACGCGCGGAGCTTGCCGCCTCACGAGCTCGCATCGTCGCCGCCGGCGACGCCGAGCGCCGCCGCCTGGAGCGAAACCTCCATGACGGAGCCCAGCAACAGCTCGTGTCGCTCTCACTCGCGCTGCGCATGGCGCGCTCAACCGTCGACGAGACCAGTCAGACCTCGGCTTTGCTCGACGCCGCCAGCGATCAACTGATACAGGCGCTTGCCGAGCTGCGAGAGCTGGCGCGGGGCATCCATCCCGCCATTCTCACTGACCAGGGCCTGCGCGCTGCCGTCGAGGCGCTCGCCCAGCGCTGTCCGGTGCCGGTCGAGCTCTCCATCGACCAGCCGCGGGACGTTCCGTCGCAGGTCGAGGCGGCGTCCTACTACGTCATCTCGGAATCCCTCACGAACACGGCGAAGTATGCGGATGCCCAGACCGTCCGGGTGAGCGTGCACCGCAACGAGGCACTACTCCACGTCGAGGTCGCCGACGACGGCCGTGGGGGTGCCGATCGCAGCCTGGGAAGCGGCCTGAGCGGTCTCGCCGATCGGGTCAGCGCACTTGGCGGACACCTTCGTGTCGTCAGCCCGGCCGGCCGCGGAACCACCGTTACCGCGGATCTGCCGATCGCGGAGACGTTGGACGCGGAGCCGTCTACGGCGCCGAACAGAACGCGCGGATAACGACGGCCATCCTTGGGCCGGCGTAGGTCAGACCCGCCGACCGCACGACACGCAGCGCGTGCCGGCTGACGCGTGGACTGTCTGGTGGTGGGAGCAGAGCAGCCGGCGCAAGCGTCGCATCTCGATCACCCCGCCCGATCCTGATCTCTACACACATGGTCGATGTTGGACATGCGACCAGTCTTGTCCTCCTGAGGCCGCATCGCGGCGGGGAAAACCCCCGACCCGTGTTCGCATCTCACCACCTTCACGGGAGGCTGACCGCACCATGGCGCGCCCCGCGTGGGTCAGTGTTCTTGGGCCATCTGCTCGTATTCTGCGGCCGCGTCTTCGGCGCTTTCGGGTTCGAACCACTCGGGGTTCGGATACCCGCTCTCGCGGAGCGCCGTTGCCAGCGTGTCAGCGTCAAAAGCGCCACGACGGTGCTCCACCGTCGGCCCGAACATCGTCCAGTAGGCCCAGCCGGACTCTCCCTGATACGCCATCCCGATACTGCCGGCGTTGACCAGTCGCCGGTCTGCCACGACACGGTCGAACTGGACGTGGGTATGCCCGGACACGACCAGGGCTTCGTCGACGCCGTGCAGCATCGGCTCGACCCGTGCCGCCGTCGAGACGGCCGTGACGATGTCGTCATCGCTGCGCGGCGACCCGTGGCAGAAGCACACCGCGCCCAGGCCGTCGACGTCGATCGTGACGGTCGTGGGTAACCCGGCGAGCCACGCAACCCGCTCCTCACCGACACGCTCTCGTACCCATTCGCTGGGATCGCGATCGCAGTTCCCGCGCACCCAGACCAGCGGCACCTCGACGGCGTCCAGAAGCTCCAGCGTCTCAACCGGCAGCGGCCCCTCCACCACGTCGCCACCCACCACGATAAGGTCGGCACCCGAGCCCGGCATGTCCGCGAGCACCGACTCCAGCGCCGGAGCGTTGCCATGGATGTCATACAGGGCGGCGACCCTCACGGCGACACGATATCGGGAACGACAGAACTCACGGAAAGGCAGGCGGGTTGAGATGAGCGACCTCCCACTGACCGGCGGCTGCAACTGCGGGGCGGTGCGGTACGAAGTGACCGCACCTCTGGTCGCGGCCAGCTACTGCCACTGCAAGCGCTGCCAGCGGCGCAGCGGAGCGGCCGCGGCGCCGAACGCCCATCCCGCGCCGGGTGGGTTTCGGATCGTCGCCGGCGATGACGTGCTGCGGAAGTGGCAACCGCCCGGCGGCGGGGAGAAGTGGTTCTGCGGCAGCTGCGGCTCCTCGCTGTTCGGGCAGAATCTCAGCCACCCTGACTCCATCGGTATCCGGATGGGCACGTTCGACGAGGACCCCGGGATCCGTCCCAGCGTGCGTCAGTTTGTTGCCTACGCCGCACCATGGGAGCCGATCCCTGACGACGGGCTGCCCCGCCACGACGAGAGCCGCCACCGAGAGCTGCCATAGACTCGGCGGGTGATGATCTGCGCCGCGTGCGGTCACGAGAACCGGGAGCGCGCCCGCTTCTGTGATGGGTGTGGAGCGCCGCTTGTCGCGCCTGAGGTGGGACGGCGGGAGGAGCGCAAGGTGGTGACGATCGTGTTCGCCGACCTGGCGGGCTCGACCGGTCTCGGAGAGCGGCTCGACCCGGAAGCCCTGCGGGACGTCCAGACCCGCTACTTCGAGGCGATGCGGGGGCCATTGGAGCGACACGGCGGGACCGTCGAGAAGTACATCGGCGACGCCGTGATGGCGGTGTTCGGTGTGCCCGTGCTGCACGAGGACGACGCGCTTCGGGCACTGCGTGCCGCGGTCGAGATGCGCGACGGGATGGCGGCTCTCAACTCGCGACTGCGCGCCGACCTGGGGATCGGACTGACGGTGCGGATCGGTGTCAACAGCGGGGAGGTGGCCGCCGGCGACATCGCCGCGGGACACGGCATGGTCGCCGGAGACGCCGTCAACACCGCGGCGCGACTGCAATCCGCGGCGACGCCCGGTGAGATCCTGATCGGGCCGCACACACGCAGCCTGGTCGGCCGGGCCGTTCGCCTTCGCGCGCATCCGCCGGCGCAGCTTCCCGGAAAGCGCCGCCCACTGCGCGTGTGGCAGGTGGTCGAGCTGGCCGAGACGGAGGGCCGATTCCAGCGCCCGCGCGACGTGCAGCTGGTGGGACGGCGAGCCGAGCTGCGAATGCTCCGAGCCCGCCTCAAGCGCTGCCGCGAGCGAAGCCGGTGCGTGCTGGTCACGGTCACCGGGCCGGCGGGGATCGGCAAGTCCCGGCTGCTTCGCGAGTTTCTCGAGGATGCCGAGCGTAAGGCCGCGGTGGTCGTCGGGCGCTGCCTGCCGTACGGCGACGGCATTACGTACTGGCCGCTCACCGAGGTCGCCAACGAGCTGGCCGGCGGCGACGGTGTCGCGGGTATCGCGCGCCTTCTGGGCGATGACCCAGGCGCCGGCACGGTCGCAGCTCAGATCGGGGTGGTGGCCGGCTGGCACGACGCGACGGCCGCGGCCCCGGACCCGCAGTGGGCCGTCCGCCGGCTGTTCGAGGCAGTCGCCCAGTCGAGGCCACTGGTTGTGATGTTCGACGACATCCACTGGGCGGAGGGGGCGATGCTCGACCTGATCGAGCAGGTGGCCGCCCGTGCCACCGCTCCGATCCTGATCGTGTGCTCGAGCCGCGGGGAGCTGTTCGAGCGACGACCTGGGTGGGAGCGGGCCGGCGGCGCCCGCAGCGTGATCCGCCTGGGGCCGCTGACCGACGCCGAGTCGGCGCGGCTGCTGGGACGCCTCGCGGCTCGCCGTAGAGCGCGCGTCAGCCGCAGCGAGCTGATGTCCGCCGCCGAGGGCAACCCGTTGTTCCTGGAGCAGCTCGTCGCCATGCGTGCGGATGCGCCGGCCTCGCGCGCTCCGCCAACCATTCACGCCCTGCTGGCCGCGCGCATCGACGTTCTACCTCCGGCCGAGCGGCAGGCCCTGGATGCCGCGTCGATCGAGGGGCGCGGGTTCCACCGCGGCGCGGTGCGGGCGCTGTCGGGCGGTGGTGACGAGGTGGACGCGGCACTGGACGGGCTCGTCCAGCGCGAGCTGATCCAGCCCGGCCGCGCCGAGTTCGCGGACGAGGCGGGCTACCGATTCAGCCACATCCTGGTCCGCGACGCCGCGTACGAGCTCCTGTCCAAGCGCCGCCGGGCAGACCTCCACGTTGCCTACGTGCGGTGGCTTCTCACCCGGTATGACCGCGGGCCGGCCGCCGACGAGATCGCCGGCTACCACCTCGAGCAGGCGCACCGCTACCACTCGCAGCTGAGCCGGGCGGACAGCGCCGACGCCCAGCGGCTCGCCGCAGAGGCGTCCCGCCATCTGAGCCAGGCCGGGCGGCGGGCGGTGGCGGCGGGAAACCGCGCCGGAGCCGTGAATCTGCTGGTGCGGGCGCTCGCTCTGCAGTCTCCGGAGGCTGGCGATCGTGTTCGGATCCTGATCGATCTGGGAACGGTTCTGCGCGAGCAGGGCCGGTTCCGCGACTCGGAGTCGTACCTGCGCCAGGCCTGGAGAGGCGCGAAGGCGCGGTCAGACGATTCGCTGGCGGCCAGAGCGCAGGTCGAGCGCCTGCTGACCCGGCTTCAGGTCGACCCCGACGGGGTCGCCCGCCAGACCACACGGCTCGGGCCAGCGCTGGAGCCCCAGCTCGAGGCGGCCGCGGATCATGCCGGCCTCGCCCGTCTGTGGCATTTGCGCGGAATGCAGTGGTGGATCCAGGAGCGCTCAGCGGACGCCGAGCGCGCCTGGCAGCGAGCGGCGGCCGAAGCGGCCACCGCGTCGGACGCCCGCATCGTCCACGACGCGGTGGGCTGGGAGGCTGCGTCCGTGGCACTCGGACCCACGCCGGTCCCGCGGGGGATCGCCCGCTGCAGGGAGATCTGCCGGATCCTGATCGACGATCCCTGGGCCCACGCGCTGGCGCTGCAGCCGCTGGCGAGCCTGCACGCGATGCGGGGCGAGTTCGACACCGCGTTTGGCCTGCTCGACGAGTCAGACGCCACGCTGGCCGCGATCTCGCCCAGCCTGGATGCGGCGGTATCGCACCCCGAGGTCTACGTGTCGATGATGGCGGGCGACCTCGGCCGGGCGGAGCGCCACCTGCGGCAGGGCAAGCGCGAGCTGCAGCGACTGGGAGAGCGCGCGGTGCTCGCGTCCACCGAGGGCTACCTGGCACAGGTGATGCTGCTCGCGGGCCGCGAGGCCGAAGCCGACCGTGCAGCGCGGCGGTGCGCCCGGCTCGCGACCGCAGCCGACGCCGGCGCCCAGTGCGCGTGGAGGCGGGTGCGAGCGCGCCTGCTGTCCGCCAAAGGCCAGCACCGCCAAGCGCTCACGCTCGCGCGGGAGGCGGTGCAGATCGTCGCGAACACGGATCACCTCAACTCACAGGGCGACGCCATGGTCGACCTGGCAGTCGTGCTGGCAGCCGGCGGATCGCAGCGCGAGGCGGTTGAGGTGCTCGCCGGGGGCGTCGCCCGATACCGGGCGAAGGGCAACGTTGTCAGTGCGAGGGAAGCGGCGAGCGCCCTTTCGCGTCCTGTGATTGTATGACATGAGACAATCTCAACCCACATACGAGATTGGGGGCTTCGCATGAATCCGAGGATCGACAGTGTCGTCAAGAGCAACGATGGGCACCACGCGACCGTCAGCGGCCCGATCAACTGGGACGATGACGAGACCAGCGCGACGTTCGCCGCGGCGGTTGGCCAGATGGGCCGGAACGGCCAGATCGTGTTCGCGGCAGGGCAGAACGCCACTGTGTTCACGCGTGCGAACGACCAACGCTGGGAAACGCAGGTCAGCACGCTGAACGGCAAGAAACTGGCGTTGGGCGTCGCCGACGGCTGGGCAACGGCCGCCGTGCTCGAGACGGCCGGCTACAAGTGCTACCCGTGGCAGGTGGACGGGCTCCAGGTGACGGAGCAAGAAGTGGTGGTGAGCGCGGGAAGCTAGGCTGGAAACGGGCACGCCGCCCACCTCGGCGTCAACCTCAACAGCTCGCTGGCTTCCAGCGCAGCCTGGCGGTGGGCCGAGAACACCCGTTGGTGCTGTCCGCGACCTTCGCACCGTGCGACGTCTGCGCCGGTACGTAGGCGGCGCTGGCCGCTTCCCACGGCGAGGCCCTAGACTCGACCGGTGACGATCTGCACCGCGTGTGGTCAGGGGAACCCAGACGGCTTCCGCTTCTGCGGGGCCTGTGGCGCCCCGCTGGCGACCGGCGAAGTGGCGCAGCGTGAGGAGCGCAAGATCGTGACGGTGCTGTTCGCCGACCTGGTCGGCTTCACAAGCCGCAGCGAGCGAATGGACGTTGAGGATGTGCGCGGCACTCTCGCTCCCTACCACGCCCTGCTGCGCGAGCAGTTGGAGCACTACGGGGGCACGGTCGAGAAGTTCATCGGCGACGCCGTGATGGCGCTGTTCGGCGCACCGGTCGCCCACGAGGATGACCCGGAACGGGCGGTGCGAGCCGCCCTGTCGATCCGGGCCGCGATCGACCGGCTGAATGACGAGGACCCTGAGCTTGACCTGCACGTCCGCGTGGGTGTGAACACCGGCGAGGCGCTGGTGGTGCTGAGCGCTGACGCCGCCCGTGGCGAGGGCATGGCGTCCGGTGACGTGGTCAACACGGCCGCTCGCCTGCAGACGTCTGCACCGGTCGACGGCATCCTGGTCGGCGAGACCACGTACCACGCCACCGACCGCGCCATCACCTACCGCAGCGCCGAGCCGATCGTGGCCAAGGGCAAGTCACAGCCTCTGCAGGTCTGGGAGGCGGTCGAGGCGCGCGCGCGGCTGGGTATCGATGTGGTCCAGCGGCCCACGACGCCACTGGTGGGGCGTGGCGAGGAGGTCGACCTGTTGCTCGATGCGCTTCGCCGTTGCCGCTCGGAGCGAGCCGTGCAGCTGGTCACGCTCGTCGGCGTACCTGGCATTGGCAAGAGCCGCCTGGTGTGGGAGTTGATGCAGGCTGTTGAACGCGACCCCGACTTCATCACCTGGCGTCAGGGACGCTCGCTGCCCTATGGCGAGGGCGTCACCTTCTGGGCGCTTGGCGAGATGGTGAAGGCGCAGGCGGGCCTCCTCGACACCGATACGGCCGAGGTCGCAGGGCAGAAGCTGCGCGCGACGGTAGCGGACATGATCAGCGACCCGACGGAGGCGTCCTGGGTCGAGGAGCACGTGCGAGCGCTGGCGGGGCTGGAGGGGGTGACCAGCGCCAGCGGAAACCGGCATAGCGAGGCGGCGGCCGCCTGGCGCCGCTTCCTGGAGGCGCTCGCCGACCGTCATCCGCTTGTGCTGGTATTCGAGGATCTGCATTGGGCCGATGATGCGCTGCTCGATTTCATCGACCATCTGGCCGACTGGTCGAGCAACGTGTCGATGCTGATCGTCTGCACGGCACGGCCGGAGTTGCTCGACCGGCGCGGTGGCTGGGGTGGCGGCAAGCGAAACGCGCTCACCGTGGCGCTGTCTCCTCTCAACGACTCGGACATCGCGCGGCTGATCAGCACCCTGCTGGAGCAGGCACTACTGCCGGCCGAAACCCAGGCCATGCTTCTCGGCACGGCGGCGGGGAACCCCTTGTACGCCGAGGAGTACGTGCGGATGCTCATCGACCGCGGCCACCTCCAGCACGACAGGGGCCGCTGGCGGCTGTCGGAGACGACGGAGCTGCCGGTTCCGGAGTCCGTGCACGGGCTGATCGCCGCGCGCCTCGATGACCTGCCGGCGGATCAGAAGAGCCTGCTGCAGGACGCGTCAGTGCTGGGGAAAGTGGTCTGGTTGGGTGCGCTGGCCTCCATGAGCGGCACCAATCCCTACCAGGTGGAGACTCACATGCACGCGCTGGAGCGGCGCGAGATGCTGCGTCGGGAACGACGATCGTCGGTCGCGGCGGACACCGAGTACGCGTTTCGCCACGTGTTGATGCGTGACGTGGCGTACGGGCAGATTCCCCGCGTCCAGCGCGCCGACAAGCACGAACGGGCGGCGGCGTGGATCGAGTCGCTGTCGGCCGACCGGGGCGACGTGTCCGACATGCTCGCTCACCATTATGCGCGGGCGCTCGAGTACGCCCGTGATACGGGGCAGCCAACCGAGGAGCTCGAGCTTCGCACCCGCATGGCGCTGCGCGATGCGGGCGATCGAGCCAGAGCGCTCAACTCGCTGTCGGCCGCCCAGCAGCACTACTTCGCGGCGCTCGTGCTATGGCCGAAAGATGATCCGGCCTGGCCCGAACTGGTGATGGCCGCCGCCGACGCCGGTCTGGGCATGCACCGCGCCCAGATCAACGAGTGGCTGATCGAAGCGCGCGACCGTCTCGAAGCCTCCGGCGATCTCGGCAACGCCGCCAAGGCGGAGATGCTGAATGGGTTCCACCACTGGAACGTCGGAGACAGCGAAGAGTCTCTGGCCGCTTACTCCAAGTCGCGGAGCCTGATCGAGCAAGCCGAGCCATCCCCGACCGTGGCGCACGTCGCCAGCCGGCTGGCCGTGAACACCATGCTGCGTGCCCAGTTCGATGAGACGATCGCACTCTGCGAGCGAGCCCTCGGCATCGCCGAGCAGTTCGACCTGGAGGACATTCGCAGCCACGTGCTGAACACCCGCGGCGTGGTGCGCGTGACAAACCGGGCCGATCTGGGTGGGTTGGCCGACATGGAGGCCAGCCTCGAGATCGCCGACCGGATCGGCTTTGTCGACGGAATCATCCGCGGCTGCAAGAACCTGGGCAGCACGCTGGCGGAGCTCGGCGACCTCCTTCGAGCGAGCGAACTGGAGCAGCGCGGAGCCGACGTGGCGCGGCGCTTCGGGATCGACTACCAGCTGGTGTGGTTCGAGACCGAGCTGGGGATACTCGCGTTTCTGAACGGCGACTGGGATGCCGCCGACGAGGCGTTCACGCGTCTCGACCGGTGGGTTGCACAGGTAGGCCCGCACTATATGGAGGCGGCTGCGGACATCACCCGCGCGAGGATCGCGGCAGCCCGCGGCGAGGGGAACGCCCAGGCCCTTTCCGCTCAGGCGCTCGATTTCTGCCGGCGTTCGGGGGAGGCGCAGGTGCTGCTCCCGACGTTGGCCGACGCGGCCCTGATCACCGCCACCAGCGGAGACTGCGACGCCGATCGGCGAGTCGCCGACCTGTGCGACGAGCTGGCCGTTGCCGGGCCCCGCGAGGTGCTGTGGAGTTCTTGGTCGACGGTGTTCGCGCTGGCGCTGGCGTTGACCGACCAGCCGGAGCGGCTTGCCGTGCACCACATCAAGGGTCCGTCGCGATGGGCGACGGTCACGCAGCTGATCGTCGAGGGCCGGTACGCCGACGCCGGCGACGAGCTGGGCGAGATTGGCAGCAAGCCCGAGCAGGCGCTGGCCAGGCTGCTGGCCGCACGAGCACATCTCCGCGACTGCAACCGGGCTGCGGGCGAGGTCGAGCTGCAGCGCGCAGTGGAGTTCTGGGTCGGCGTACGGGCGAGGCGGTACCTGGACATCGCCGAGGCACTAATGGCGCAGACCGCCTGACGCTCGGCTTCGTCGGCAGCAGCGTTGATGTGAAATCTACGGGTACTTCGGTCGATGGCGAGGGGCAGAGTCGAACTGCCGACACCGCGATTTTCAGTCGCGTGCTCTACCAACTGAGCTACCTCGCCGCGGGCGTCAGTCTACCGCGGGCACCGCGGCGAACGGCAACACAGATGAGCGGCCTCCGGGACGGTGATACCGCTCCGCGAAGACCGCTCTGTGCCACCCATCCCACCACTCGCGGCCGGCCGCGTCAAGGGGGGTCGCCCGATTCGTTCAGCTGAGCACGGGCTCGAACTCGACCAGCACCGTGTCCAGCGTGGCGGCGTCCATCAGCTCGCCGGCGTTGCCCCGGTTGATCGCGATCGACAGCCGCTGTTCCGAGTCCTCGTAGAGGACGAGATCGCCCCGTCCGACGTCGGCGAACGTGCGCGCGCAGGTCGCGAAATAGCTGTCGTCGCCGAGCGTCACCTCGACCTTGCGGCCGCTCTCGAACCGCTCGCCGAGGTCGGCCAGCGCCGCCGACAGCTGGATGTTCCCGAACCGGTCGAGCTGCTGAACCGTGGCCCTCAGCAGCGTCCCCTCCACGCTCGTCGCCAGCTCGCGCGCACGCACCAGCGTGCCCGGGTCGACCGCGTGGCCCAGCCGCTCGGGGTCGAGTCCGGCCGCCAGGTGCCCGCTCACGGGGGCGAACACGTCGCGGCCGTGGAACGTCCGCGACACCGAATCCAGCATGTACTCGGCGCCGGTGATCTCGATCGCCAGCTCGATGCCGCCGCTGGCCTCTGCGGCCGCGATCAGCAGGCCGTTGTCGGGCCCGACGAACAACCGTCCGTCGGCGCTGCGCAGGCAGATCGCCCGCCGCTCGGATCCCACGCCGGGGTCGACCACCGCCATGTGCACACCCACGGGCAGGTAGGGCACCGACGCCGCCAGCACCCGCGACCCCTGCCCGACCGACTGCGGCTCGATCCCGTGCGCCAGGTGGATCACCTCGGCCTCCGGGCAGGTGCGGACGATCACGCCCTGGCAGACGCCGACGAACGGATCCGACGATCCGAAGTCGGACAGAAACGTGACGATCGGCCGGCTCATCTGGGGTCTGACTCTACCGCCGCCGCCCGCAGCACCGCCGCGACCAGGCCTTCCACGTCATGCGGGTCGGCCTCGACCAGCGGCTCGACGCCATGCGCTCGCAGCGACCCGCTCGTGACAGGCCCGATCGAGACCGCCCGGATCGCCGTCAGGTCGGCCGGCGCCAGCGCTCCCAGCACGTTCTCCACGGTCGATGACGACGTGAACGTGACCAGGTCTGACGCGACCACCGCCTCGCGGTCGACCGGCTCGCGCAGCGTCCGGTAGAGGTGCAGCACGTCGACCGTAGCGCCGCGCGCCTCCAGCTCGTCGGGCAACGCCGTGCGCGCGCCCTCAGCCGTCGCCACCAACACCCGCTTGCCTTCGACCTCGCCCAGCGCGTCGGGCAGCGCGTCCGAGACGGCCTGCTGCGGCACCACGTCGGCGACGATGCCATGCGCCGCCAGCGCATCCGCCGTGGCGCGGCCGACCGCGGCCACCGTCACCCCGTGCAGCGACCGCACGTCACCGGCCAGCAGCCGCCCCACCCCGTTGGCGCTGGTCAGACAGACGATGTCGTACGACGCCAGGTCGGGCGGCTGGAACTCGAGCGGCTCGATCGATATCCCAGGAGCTTCCACCACCTGCGCCCCCAGCTCGAACAGGCGCGCGGACAGCCCGCTGGCCTGTGCCCGCGCCCGCGTCACCACCACCCGCAGCCCAAACAGCGGCCGCCGCTCATACCAGGCGAGCTGCTCGCGGAGCGACGCGACCGCGCCGACCAGCGTGATCGCGGGCGCCGGGAGGTCGGCCGCCGCCTCGGCGATCTCGGACAGCGGCGCCACCACCGTCCGCTGCCCGGGGCGGGTGCCGTGGGAGATCACCGCGGCCGGCGTATCCCCCGGCATGCCCCGCTCGATCAGCCGGGCCGCGTTCGCCCGAAGCGCACGCACGCCCATCAGGAACACCAGCGTCCCCGGCGTGGACGCGAGCGAGGCCCAGTCCAGGTCGCTCTCCGGCTTGGTGGGATCCTCGTGGCCGGTGACGACCGTGAACTGGGCGGCAACCCCACGCTGGGTGACCGGGATGCCTGCGTAGGCCGGCACCGCGTAGGCCGAGGAGATGCCGGGCACCACCTCCCAGTCGATGCCCGCCTGCGCCAGCACCTGCGCCTCCTCGCCGCCGCGGCCGAAGACGAACGGGTCTCCGCCCTTCAGCCGCACGACGCAGGAATGCCGGCCGGCCAGCTCCACCAGCAGCGCGTTGATCTGATCCTGGGAGAGCGCGTGGCGGTCCGGCTGCTTGCCGGCGTAGACCCGCCTGGCGGATGCCGGCGCGAGCGCCACGATCCGGGGGTCGGCCAGCCGGTCGTAGACCAGCGCGTCGCAACGGCCCAGCAGCTCCCGCCCGCGCACCGTCAGCAGCCCGGGGTCGCCCGGCCCGGCACCCACCAGGTACACGGTCACGGCGCCGCCCACGACTGCACCTGCAGCTCGCCCCGCTCGAACCATGCGTGTGCCGCTACCGGCACCGTGCAGCCGCCGCCCAGCTCCGCGACCCGGGCACGCTCGGCGTCCACGCGCCGGTGCGACGGCGAGTGGTCGAGCGACGACACCAGCTCCGCCTCGCCGCTTCGCACCTGCAGCGCCAGCGCTCCCTGGCCGGCCTCGGGCACGAACACGGACGGATCGAACAGGAAGCCGATGCGGCTGAGCAGACCCAGCCGCACCAGCCCGGCGGCGGCCAGCACGATCGCGTCGGCCTCGCCCGCGTCCAGCTTTCGCAGGCGCGTGTCCACGTTGCCGCGCAGCGGCACCACCTCGAGGTCGGGCCGCAGCATGCCCAGCAGCCCCGCCCGCCGCGCCGACGACGTGCCGATGCGGGCGCCTGCGGGGATCTCGGCCAGCGAGCCGTACGGGCCGCAGCAGGCATCCCGCGGGTCCTCCCGCTCGGGTATGGCGGCGATCTCGAGACCGGCCGGCATGTCGCCGGTCAGATCCTTGGCGCTGTGCACCGCCACGTCGATGCGGCCGTCCAGCAGCGCCTGCTCGATCTCGCGAGTGAACACCGCCCGCCCGTCTCCGATCTGGTCGTAGCGGCGTTCGCGATCGCGGTCGCCGGCCGTCTCGATCACGACCAGGTCGGCATCGCCCAGCCGGTCAGCCACCCACCCTGCCTGGGCCCGAGCCAGCGCGCTTCCGCGCGTGCCCAGCCGGATCACGACCGTGAGCTGAGGCCGAACAGCTCGTTCATGGCGGCCACGTGCGCGGCGTCGCCGCGCTCGGCGGCAAGCTCCTTGAGCCGCACGGTGGGCCGGTGCAGCAGCTTGTTCAGTATGCTGCGCGTCAGCTGGTCGACGCGCTCGCGATCAACCTCGGAAAGCGACTCCCAGCGGCCGTCCATGCGCTCCAACTCGTCGCGGCGGATCTGCTCGGCCAGCGCCCGCAGCTGCGTGATCGCAGGCACCACCTCAAGCGCCGCCATCCATCTTCGAAACTCGTTGGCCTGGACGGCCACGATCGCGTAGGCCTGCGCGGCCTCGACCTGCCGCAGGCCGATGTTGTGCAGCACCGTCTCCTCGAGGTCGTCGATGTTGACCAGCGTGACACCATCGATCTCCGCGACGGCCGGATCGATGTCCCGGGGCAGCGCCAGGTCGACCAGCACGCGGCGGCCGGGAGGGACGTCGCCGGGACCGATCAGGTAGGAATCCGACACCGTCGAGCTGACCACGACATCGGCCTCCGCCACCGCCTCCGCCAGCCGGTCGAGCGGGACGCTGGCGCCGTTGAACCGCTCGGCCAGCGCGGCACCGCGCTCGCGGCTGCGGTTGGCCACCACGATCGCGACGCCTCCCCGCGAGGCCAGGTTCTGGGCGACCAGCTCGGCCACCTTGCCCGCCCCCACGATCAGCACGCGAGCGCCGCGCAGGGCGCCCAGCCGCTCGCGCACCAGCTCAGCGGCGACGGATGCAACCGACGCGTTCGAGCGGCCGATCGCGGTCTCGTTGCGAACGCGCTTGCCCGCCTCGAGCGCCTCGTGGAACAGCCGGTTGGAGACCGTGCCGGTCGATCCCATCTCCAGCGCGTGCTGGTAGGACTCGCGGATCTGGGCCAGGATCTGGGCCTCGCCCGGCACCAGCGAGTCGAGGCCACCGGCTACCTCGAACAGGTGCTCGGCCGCGTCGCCGCCCTCGCGCACGTACAGCAGCGGCTCGAGCGCGCTCTCGCTGCGGTGCGCGTAGTCGGCCAGCCGCCGCAGCGCGGCCTCGCGCATCGCATCGGGATCCGACCCCACCATGTACAGCTCGCAGCGGTTGCAGGTGGAAAGCCCCACCGCCTCGATCACCGCGTCCTCGGCGATCACCGCCTCGATCAGCCGCTGCCCGTGAGCCTGCGCTGCCAGCTGCTCGCGCACCGCGATCGGGGCATGCCGGTGGCTGGTGCCGACCAGCAGCAGGTGCACCTGGTCAGGCATCGCTGGCCGCCCTGCGCTCCATCAGCGCCGCGATCTCGTCCAGCTGCCGCTCCATCCGCCCCAGCTTGGCGTTGAGGATGCCGATGTAGGCCAGCGTCACGACCCAGGCCAGCCCGTACACGGCGGCCACCGACTTGACCGCGAACTCGTCGATCACGCCTCGCCCCCGGCCAGCCGGCGGATGGCGCGCAGGCGGTCGTCGATCCGCTTGCCGCGCAGCTCGATCAGGTACATGGTCACCGACAGCGTGATCATCGCCGCCAGCGCCACGAGGAACGTCAGGAACATGCTGGAGTCCATGTTGGCACCGTTCTCGTTGAAGGTGATTGGATGGATCAGGTCGTTGGTCTGGGCGACGTGGACACCGATCACCGACAGCGGGATCAGGCCCACGCCGAGCACCGCGTAGACGGCCGAGAAGGTGGCCCGGCGCTCACCCGCCTCGACCGAGAAGCGCAGCATGAAGTAGGCGCAGTTGAACAGGAAGATGATCAGGAACGTGGTCAGCTGGGTGTCACCCCAGAACCACCAGGTGCCCCACGCGATGTTGGCCCAGATCGAGCCGGTGACGAGCGTCAGCGAACCGAAGATCACGCCCAGGTGCATGGGCACGTAGCTCTTCAGGTCGAGCGATATGTCGCGCTTCAGGAGGAAGCGGGCGCCGTTCACGGCCCCCCACGTGAACAGGAAGTACGTGGTCAGCGCGATCGGCACGTGGAAGTAGAAGATGCGCTGCGAGTAGCCCTCGCTGACGTCGGTGGGGACGTAGAAAAAGATCATCGCCAGGGCCAGCGCCATCAGCAGCGCGGCCGCCGTGGCGGCGGCAGTGGCCCGGTCCGGGCGGGCCCTGTGCGAGCCGTTCACCAGCGTTCAGTCCTCCACGACGTACTCGAAAAGCGCCCAGCCCAAGAGCGCAAAGATCGTATCATAGAGAGCCAGAAACCCGAGCCCCTGAAGTGCGTCCAAACCGCCATTTTGCGGGGGAATTGAGTCCACCGACATGCGCACCGCCACGCTTACAAGCGGCAGCGCGAAGGGCAAGAACAGCACCGGCAGCAGCACCTCGCGGGCGCGCACGTTGGAGACCAGCCCGGCCAGCAGCGCGCCCAGCATGGCGACGCCCAGGTCTGCCAGCGCCAGCGCCGCGGCCAGCACGGCCAGCGACGGCGACCGGCCGTCCTGGAGGAAGAACAGCCAGAACAGCGGCAGCGCCACCGCCTGCGTCACGCCCAGGAACAGGAAGGTGGCACTGGCCCGCGCGGCCCAGATCGCGGAGCGGTCGGCGGGGGCCGACAGCAGGCCGTCCCAGATGCCGTGCTCGCGCTCCTGGGCGAAGCTGCGCACCAACGCAAGCATCGACGTGAACACCACCACCACCCACAACAGGCCGGTGGCGGCGCGGGTGCCGCCGGCCAGACGCTCGCCGCCCAGCCCCAGCCGCACCAGCACCAGCGCGCCCACCACGAACACCACCATGGCGGGCACCAGCTCACGGCCGCGCAGCTCCAGCAGCAGGTCCTTGCGAAGCAGCGCCCGGTAGGCCCTCACGCCGCCCTCCCCGCCGCCAGCCGCAGCCGGCCGTGCTCCAGGCCGGCGAACCAGTCCGGCTCGTGCGTGGCGATCACGGCCGCGCCGCTGTGGGCGGCCAGAACGCCGCGCAGGCGCTCACGACCATCCTCGTCGAGCCCGGTGGTGGGCTCGTCCAGCAGCAGCAGCGAGGGCGAGTGCAGCATCGCCCGCGCCAGGCCCAGCCGCTGGCGCAGGCCGCGCGACAGCTCGCCGGCCGGGTCCCCGCCGCGGCCGTTCAGCCCGGCCAGGTCGAGCACCTGCTCGATCCGCTCGCGGCCCACGCCGTACAGCGCCGCGTACAGCTCCAGGTTCTCGCGCGCGGTCAGCACGGGATAGACCAGCGGCTCGTGCCCGACGTAGCCGATGGCGGGGCGCACCTTGCGAGCGTCATGCGGCAGCACGTGGCCGTCGATCGCCACCTCGCCGGCATGGGGCCGCAGCACCGTTGCCAGTACGCGCAACAGCGTCGTCTTGCCGGCTCCGTTGCCCCCGGTCAGGAGCAGCCGCTCGCCCGGCGCAACCGTCAGGCTGACCGCGTCCAGCGCCACCCGCTCGCCATAGCGGCGGGTGAGGCCGTCGCAGCGGACGGCCGGCGTGCGCTCAGGCGAGGACATCGGCCAGCACCCCGGCCAGAAAGACGACCGAGATGACGCCGTTCAGCGTGAAGAAGGCGACGTTGACGCGAGACAGGTCGTCGGGGTGGACGATCGAGTTCTCGTAGCCGAGCAGCGCCGCCACCGCGGCCAGCCCCAGGTAGTAGAACGGGCCCAGGCCCAGCGATACGCCCACAGCGATCAGCAGGCAGACGGCCAGCAGGTGACAGACCCGGGTGACAATCAGGGCGGGGCCGATCCCGAACCGTGCCGGCAGGGAGTACAGGCCCTCGCGGCGGTCGAAGTCGACATCGCCGGTGGCGTAGATCACGTCGAACCCGCCGATCCAGAGCGCCACTGCGAACCAGAGCAGGAAGGGCGCTAGGTCGGCGTCTCCGCTGACGGCCAGCCAGGCCCCGATCGGAGCGAGCCCGGTGGATAGGCCCAGCGCAAGGTGGCAGAGCCAGGTGAAGCGCTTGGTGTAGGGATAGAGCACGAATGCCAGCACCGGGATCGGCCACAGCCACCGCACGATCGGGTCGAGCTGCCAAGTGGCGAACAGGAACACGGCCAGCGCCAGCCCGCAGAAGGCCAGCACCTGGATGTTGGACAGAAGCCCGCTGGGGATCTCGCGGGCGGCGGTGCGGGGGTTGCGGGCGTCGATCTCGGCGTCGATCAGGCGATTCAGCGCCATGGCCAGGCTGCGCGCGCCCACCATCGCCAGCGTCACCCAGCCCAGCGTGGCCGCCGACGGCACCTCGCCGATCGACAGGATCGCGCCCACGAAGGCGAAGGGCAGGGCGAAGATGGTGTGCTCGAACTTGACCAGCGACACGAACCGGCGAGCGGTCACGGCCGTGGTCACGGGTGCTCCGTGGGTCGCGATGTGAGCAGCTCGATGCCGTGACCGAGCGCCGGTGCGATCGCGTCGAAGCACTCGGCGCAGGCGCGGGGGCTGCCGGGGAAGTTGACGATCAGCGCGGTGCCGCGGATGCCGCTCGAGCCCCGCGACAGCAGGCCGTGCGGCGACGCCCGGCGGGACACCTCGCGCATCGCCTCGTCGAGGCCCGGCGTGGGCCGCTCGACGACCGCGGCGGTCGCCTCAGGCGTCACGTCGCGCGGGGCGAACCCGGTGCCGCCGGTGGTCAGCACCAGCTCGGCCAGGCCGGCCAGCTGCTCGAGCGCGCCCGCGATCTGGTCGCGGTCGTCGGCGACGGTACGCCGCTCGACCACCTCGAACCCGGCCGACGCGGCCAGTTCTGCCAGCACCTCGCCGCTCGTGTCCTCTCGCGAACCGGACGCGACGCCGTCTGACACCGTCAGCACCGCCGCCCTCACTCCGGTCTCCGCCAGTGACCCGACTTGCCGCCGTCCTTCTCGAGCAGGCAGGCGTGATCGATCGTGATGGCCGGGTCGAGGCCCTTGGTCATGTCGTAGACGGTCAGCGCCGCCGCCAGCACCGCGGTCAGCGCCTCCATCTCAACGCCGGTCTGGGCGGTGGTCTCGGCCGCGGCCGTGATCGTGACGCCGTCCTCGACGACCACCGGGGTCACGTCAACGCGCGTCAGCGGCAGCGGATGGCACAGCGGCACGATGTCGGGCGTGCGCTTTGCGGCCATGATCCCGGCCACACGCGCCACCGCCAGCACGTCGCCCTTGGGCAGGCTGCCGGCCACGATCCGGTCACGCACCTCGTCGCCGATGGTCACGTGCGCGACCGCAACCGCGCGCCGCCTGCTCATGGGCTTGTCGCCCACGTCGATCATGCGGATCTCCGACATCGCGCGAAGTCTACGGGCTGATCACGCCGAGATTGCCAGCAGCTGGGCCACCGGCGCACTGGGCGGCTGATAGCCACGACGGTGGGCCAGGGTAGCGACGACGAAGCACGCGGCCACGGCACCCCCATCACGGCCCCGACATCCCAGACCACGCCTGGCGGCGGAAGCTGCCCGACCGCGTGCCGCGCGAACGGTTCCGGGCAGAGTGCGCCTGTGACGAGCATCGCGCTGATCCAGGATCGGTTGCGATCAAACCCAGCAGCATCGCCCGGCCGTAACGCACCTGGCTCCGCGTCCGGTCGTCAGGGCCTACCCGGAGCCACGAGCTCCAGACGGTTGCCGAACGGGTCGTGCACGTAGAAGCGGGCGGTGCCGGGGATCACGTCGTCCCACTCCACCGGGTGCCCGCCAGCCTGAAGCCGCGCCGCCAGCGCCTCCAGCGCAGCCCTGTCGCCCAGGTGCAGGGCGGGATGGGCCTTGGCGGACGGAGTGAACGGCTGCGCCACGCCCACGTGCAGCTGCTGGCCGCCGACCGCGAACCAGCAGCCGCCGCGCGCCGCCAGCACCTCCGGCTTGTCCACCTCGGCCAGCTCCAGCAGGCCGCCGTAGAAGCCGCGGGCGGCCTGCTCGCAGCCGGGCGGCGCCGCCACCTGCACGTGGTCGATGCCCGTGATCACGCTTTGACGGGGCGCAGCGCAACCAGATCCTCCAACTGCGTGCCGATCCAGCGCGAGATGTCGTGCTCGCGCACCTGCCCGCGCAGGCCCTCGATCCGCTCGTGCCGCTCGGTGGCGTGCATGGTCAGCGCCTGGTAGATGGCGTCGGCCTGGGCCTGGATGTCGAACGGGTTGACGCACAGCGCCCACGGGGACAGCTCCTGGTGCGCCCCCGCGTTCTCGGACAGGATCAGCACGCCGTCGCGCTGGTTCACCAGCGGCGCCTCCTTGGCCACCAGGTTCATGCCGTCGAAGATCGCGTTCACCAGCAGCACGTCGTAGTGCTTGTACGCGGCCACAGCCTGCGGGAAGTTGTCCGAGATGCGCATGTCGACCGGCGTCCACATGCCGGTCATGTACCAACGGTCGTTCACCTCGCGCACGGCCCGCTGGATGGCGCCGACGTACTCGGCGTACTCGGGGATCTCCGGCCGGGACGGGTCGAGCAGCGCCAGCATGGTCACGCGGCCGCGCCATTCGGGGTGCTGGGACAGGAACAGGTCGTAGGCGCGCAGGCCGCGCACGACGTTCTTGGAGGGGTCGGTGCGATCCACTCGCAGGATCATCTTCTCGGGCCGTGCCAGCACCACCGTCGCTTCCTCCTCGCGCACCTCGTCCGAGGCCGCCAGCCGCTCGAACTCGGCAGGGTCGACCGAGATCGGGTAGGCGCGCACCTGCACGTCGCGCCCCTGGAAGCGGACGCTGCGGGTTGCGAAGTCCACCTCGCCCTCGGTCAGCTCGTCGCAGCACTGCAGGAAAGCCCGCACGTAGCGATCGGTGTGCAGCCCCACGATGTCGCAGTTCAGCAGCGACTCATGGATCGCCCTGCGGATGTCATCGGGCAGGATCCGCCAGTAGTCGGGCATCGGCCACGGGATGTGCGTGAAGTGCTGGATGCGGGCACGCGGCGCCCGCTCGCGCACGCCACGCGGCACCATGAACAGCTGGTAGTCGTGCACCATCACCACTGGCGAGTCGTCGGGCGACTCCTCGATCTCGGCGGCCACCGCCTCGGCAAAGCGCTCGTTGACCGGCAGGTAGCCGGCATCCCAGGCCAGCCGGATGTTTCGATCCACGTCCGGCTCCATCGCCAACCCCCACAGGTAGTGGTGGATGAACCACAGCGTCGGGTTGGCGAAGACGTTGTAGTACCGGTCGTATTCCTCGCGGTCATGCGCGACCAGGCTCAGCCGCAGGTTGCCGTCCTCGTAGACGCCCTCGGCCGCCACCTCGGCATCGTCATCGGAGAGCGCGCTCGCCACCCAGGTCAGCGGCCGCTGCGTCGTCAGCGCCGAAAGCGCGGTGACAAGCCCGCCGCCGCCGCGCTTGGCGGTGTGCGAGCCGTCGGGGAGCGTTTCGAACCGCATCGGGCCGCGGTTGGACACGATCAGGAGAGGAGGCTCTTCCATCCGCATGACAGGGTAGTCCATGCCCGCGGGCGAGCGGAGCTAGATGATTGATCGGTATCTCTCGCGAGCCTGGCCGCTGCGAGAGGTCGGTTTAAGGAAACGGCAGGGGTGGCTACGGCTGCGAACCGTCGCCTCGCGGCGTCCTCGGTCGCGCCAATATTCCCGATATTGACGCTCCCT
>DATIOK010000165.1:0-17678 GCA_035473255.1 Gaiellales bacterium | reverse complement strand
GAGCGCTCCATAGCCGGGCGCGGCGAAGGCCAGCATCGCGACCATGGTGATGAACAGCGGGAGAGTGCGAGCATGACGCTTCATTAACCGGAGGCTCCTGGTGTTGCGGGTGCAAGAAACCGATCCGGCCAAAAGCGCCGGTCTGCTCTCATGGTCGGCGCAAATGCGTCAATCGCCCTCCCCCGCCGGGGTGATACGCCGTACCACGGCCGCCGCGACTGCATAGTGGGAGACTCTGCAGCGAAGCGTAAGAATCTCCTTTCCAAATGCACCGCGATTCCGCATACTCCCACGAGCAAACCGAGGAGGGCTTGATGATCCGCAACGGAGACGAGTACCGAGCGTCGATACGAGACGGCCGCGAGGTCTGGATGAACGGCGAGCGGATCACCGACGTGACGGCCCATCCAGCCTTCAAGCCGCTGGTCGACGCCCGCGCGCGTATCTACGACATGGCCCACGACCCGGCCACCAGCGAGCTGATGAGCTACCAGGACGTCGACAGCGGCGAGCGAAACGCGGTCGGGCTGAAGCTGCCGCACACCCGCGAGGACTGGGAGCAGAAACGCCGCGCCGTGGACGCCGTGATGGACGACCTGGGCGGGGTCGTGATCCGGGTCGGCGACGAGACGGTGGGCGAGATGTGGTCACTGTACGACGGCCAGGACGTGCTGAACGAGGTCGACCCGCAGTTCTCGGCCAACATCGAGCGCCACATCCAGCAGGTGCTGCACGGCGATCCCTTCCACGTCTCCGCCAACACCGACCCCAAGGGTGACCGCTCCAAGCGCCCGCAGGACCAGGACCCCGACATGCTGCTGCACCTCGTCCGCGAGACCGACAACGGCATCGTCGTGCGCGGAGCAAAGTACGAGACCGCAGCCGCCTATGCCAACCAGGCGTTCGTCAAGCCGACCATCGCCAACTGGGGCGACAGCGAGCTGTCCGACTACGCGCTCGGCTTCATCTGCGACATGGGCGCCCCCGGCGTCAAGCACATCTGCCGCACCGGGTTCGCCGGCCGCGCGCCGGCCGAGGACTACCCGCTGTCCAACCGCTTCGACGAGGTGGACACGCTCGTCATCTTCGACGACGTCGAGATCCCCTGGGAGAACGTGCTGTTCTACCGGCATACGCGCGCAGCCGCCTTCATCCGGGCGACGCTGCATCGCTACAGCGCCTTTCCGTTCGTGCAGCGGATCCAGCGGGTCGCGGACATGCTGATCGGCGCCGCCCTGTTCAACGTGCGCCAGACCGGCCTCGAGCGGCAGCAGGCGGTGCAGGAGAAGCTGGCCGCGCTGGCCTGCTACCGGGAGGGCATCAACGCCCACCTGACCGCGGCCATCGCCTCCGCGCAGCCGTCGCCGGGCGGCCTGCTGATGCCCAACCAGTCGCTGCTGATGGCGGGCCGCGTCTACGCGTGCACGCAGCTGCCGGCCATGATGCACATCGCCCGCGAGCTGGTCGGCGGCCAGATCTGCGTGACGCCCGACGCGGCCGCCTTCCAGAGCCCCGACACCGGGCCGTGGATGGAGAAGTTCTACTCCATCAACGAGCGCTGGCAGGCGGAGGACCGCCGCCGGCTGCTTGCCTTCGCCCGCGACCTGCTGAACTCCGACTACGCGGGGCACCGGCTGACGTTCCAGCTGTTCGCCCAGTCACCGCCGTTCGCCCACCTGGCCGCGGTCTACCGGGCATTCGACTTCGACGGGCCGCTCGAGTTCGTGCAGCGCTCGGCGGGGCTGTCAGAGCGGGTGCTGGCAGAGGAGGTGGGCGCGGCATGAAGCACACCCGGATCCGGCCGTTCAACACGCGGGACACCTACCCCGAGCAGAACCTCGACAACGATCTCTGCCAGGCCGTCCGCGCCGGCGACACCATCTACCTGCGCGGCCAGATCGGTCAGGATCTGGACACGCGCGCGTCGGTCGGGATCGGCGACGTCGAGGCCCAGGCCGAGCGGGCGATGTCAAACATCGCGATGCTGCTGGACGAGGCCGGCGGCGAGCTCGCGGACATCGTCAAGGTGGTCGTCTACCTGACCGACGTGCGCTACCGCGAGCCGGTCTACCGCGTGATGGGACGCTGGCTCACGGGGGTCTTCCCGGTCTCGACGGGCCTCGTGGTGACCGCCCTGGCCCGGCCCGAGTGGGTGGTCGAGATCGACGCCACGGCCGTCGTCTCGGGAGCCGCCGAGTGACCTTCTCGCTGGCCGGGCGCTGCCAGCGCACCGGCATGGTCGGCATCGTCGTGTCCTCGTCCAGCCCGGCCGTCGCCGCCCGCTGCGCACACGCCCGGGCGGGGGTCGGCGCGGCCGTCTCGCAGAACATCACCGACCCGCGGCTGGGCACCGAGCTGCTCGACCTGATCGAGGCGGGCACGCCGGCCGACCAGGCGGTGGCGCGGGTGGCCGCGGCCGCCCCGCATGCGAGCTACCGCCAGCTGACGGCGGTCGACACAGACGGCGTCACCGGCGCCTACTCGGGAGAGCACACGCTGGGCCGCCACGCGACGGCGCAGGACACGGGTGCCGTGGCGGCCGGCAACCTGCTGGCCGCCGACGAGGTGCCGGCCGCGATGCTGGCCGCGTTTGCCGCCGACCCGGCGGCGCACATCGGCGACCGGCTGATGGCGAGCCTCACGGCCGGCCTTCAGGCGGGCGGCGAGGAGGGCCCGGTGCGGTCGGCCGGCATGCTGATCTGCGACGCCCAGGCCTGGCCGGTGACCGACCTGCGGGTCGACTGGGACGATCTTCCGGTCGACCGGCTGCACGGCCTCTGGCTGGTCTGGAAGCCGCAGGCCGACGCATACGTGACGCGGGCGCTGGATCCGGGCACGGCACCCGGCTACGGCGTGCCCGGGGACCCCGGCCGATGAGGTTCTCGTTCCGCCAGCTCGAGTACTTCGTGGCGGCCGGCGAGTCCGGCAGCGTCACCCGGGCGGCCCAGGGCTCGCACAGCTCGCAGCCGACGGTGTCGGCCGCCATCGCCAAGCTGGAGGCGTCGCTGGGCGTGCAGCTGTTCGTGCGCCACCACGCCCAGGGCCTGTCGCTGACGCCAGAGGGACGCCGCTTCCTGGGCGAGGCAAAGGCGCTGCTGCGCCACGCGTCCGACGTGGAGCGGTTCGCGACCGCGCTCAGCGACGAGGTGGGCGGAACGCTCGACCTGGGCTGCCTGGTGACGCTGGCGCCGCTGGTCGCGCCCAGCCTCGTGCGCGGGTTCCAGTCGGCGAATCCGCGTGTGCAGGTGGAGCTGGTCGAGTCGCACCAGGACGGCCTCCTGGAGCGGCTGCGCACGGGGCTCTCGAGCGTGGCCTTGACCTACGACCTGCAGCTGCCATCCGAGGTCGACTTCGAGCCGATGGCGCAGCTGCCGCCCCACGCGCTGCTGGCCACGAGCCACCGGCTGGCGCTGCGCAAGAGCATCGCCCTGTCGGAGCTGGCGCGCGAGCCGCACATCCTGCTCGACCTGCCGCTCAGCCGCGAGTACTTCATGCAGCTGTTCGGCGACGCCGGCCTGGAGCCGAACGTGGCGATGCGGTCGGAGCACCCCGAGACGATCCGCACGCTGGTGGCAAACGGCTTCGGCTACGCGATCGTGAACGCGCTGCCGCGCACCGGCACGGCCCTTGACGGCAGCCCGGTGGTGGCGGTGCCCCTGCGCGGCGACCCGCGCCCGATGCGCCTTGGCCTGGCAGCGACGCGGGGGATCCGCGAGACTCGCACCGTGAACGCCTTCAAACAGCACTGCCGCGACTCGATCACGCCGGCCGGCGTGCCCGGCATGCCGCAGCCCCAGGGGTGACGCCGATCGACCACACAGCCACCAGCACGCATCCGCTCGACCCGCTCAGCCCCGACGAGCTGGAGCGCTCGGTGGTGGCGCTGCGCCGCGCCGGCCTGGCCGAGCTGGGGTCGCGGGTGATCAGTGTCGATTTGCTGGAGCCGGACAAGGCGGCGCTGCGCGCCTGGCGCGAAGGCGGCGCAGTGCCAAAGCGGGAGGCGCTGGCGGTGGTGCTCGACATCGGCGGCGAGGCCCGCGAGTGCACGATCGCCCTCGACGGCGACACGATCACGAATACCCGCTCGTTGGCCGGCATGCAGCCCGCGGTCAGCATGGACGAGTACTTCGAGGCCGGCGCCGCCTGCCGGCGGGATGCTGGCTACCGGGAGGCGCTGGCCCGGCGCGGGATCGAGGGCGACCAGGTCGAGCTGGTGCACATCGAGCCGTGGACGGTGGGCAGCTTCGAGCAGGGGCCGCGACGGATGGCGCGCTGCCTGTCGTGGCTGCGCTCCTCGCTCGACGACGTGAACCCCTACGGCCGGCCGCTGGGCGGGCTGGTGGCGCTGGTCGACCTGGCCGAGATGCGGGTAGTGCGGATCGACGACCACGGGACGCTGCCCGTGCCCGACGGCGACTGGGACTACCGCGACGGCGGGGGCGACGGCTACCGCGACGACCAGCGCCCGATCGAGATCACGCAGCCCGACGGCCCCAGCTTCACGCTGCGCGGCCGTGAGCTGCGGTGGCAGAAGTGGCGCCTGCGGGTCGCCTTCTCGCACCGTGAGAGCCTTGTGCTGCACGAGATCTGCTACGAGCAGGACGGCGAGGTGCGGCCGATCTGCCACCGCGCGTCGATCGCGGAGCTGGTCATCCCCTACGGCGATCCCAACCCGACCGTGCACTTCAAGAACGTGTTCGACATCGGCGAGTACGGCGTCGGCCCGCTGGTGAACGCGCTCGAGCTGGGCTGCGACTGCGTCGGCGACATCACCTATCTGGACGCCGCCTGCGTCAACAGCCGCGGAGAGGTGGACGTGCTGCCAAACGCGATCTGCATCCACGAGGAGGACTACGGGATCCTCTGGAAGCACCACGACGACAACACGGGCAGCACCGACGTGGCGCGATCGCGGCGCCTGGTGATCTCGTGCATCACCACCGTCGGCAACTACGAGTACGGGTTCTTCTGGTACCTGTACCAGGACGGCGGCATCCAGTTCGAGGGCAAGCTGACCGGGATCGTGCTGACGGCCGGTGTGCCGGCCGGCGAGCCGCAGCGCCACGCGACCGAGATCGCGCCGGGCGTGGCAGCCGGCTACCACCAGCACTTCTTCACCGCCCGGCTGGACATGGACGTGGACGGCGAGCGCAACGTGGCCTTCGAGGTCGAGTCCGCGCCCGAGCCGGCCGGCCCCGACAACCCGGAGGGATCGGCCTTCACCACGCACCGGCGCACCTTCCAGCGGGAATCGCAGGCCAAGCGCGACGTGGCGCCGCTGCAGGCCCGCCGCTGGCGGGTCGAGAATCCGGCCCGCAGGAACCGTATGGGCGAGGCCGTCGCCTACGAGCTGGTGCCGGGCGACAACGTGGCGCCGATGGCGCTGCCCGGCTCGCAGTTCCGGCGGCGGGCCGGGTTCCTCGACCACCACCTGTGGGTGACGCCCTACCGCCGTGACGAGCGGTTCCCGGCCGGCGAGTACCCGAACCAGCACGCGGGCGGCGACGGGCTGCCGCGCTGGACGGCGGCCGACCGCGCGCTCGAGAACGAGGACGTGGTGCTGTGGTACTCGTTCGGCGCACACCACATCCCTCGGCTGGAGGACTGGCCGGTGATGCCCGTGGCCTACTGCGGGTTCCACCTGAGGCCGGTCGGATTCTTCGACCGCAGCCCGGCCCTGGACGTGCCGCCCCCGCACGGCGTGGACTGCAACCACCGTTGAGGGAAGCGCACGAGCTGCTGGAGCAGCTGGTCGCGTTCCCGAGCGTGGCCGGGCGGCCGAACGACGAGATCGCCGGGTTCGTGGCCGGCTGGCTGCGCGGGCATGGGATCGAGTGCGCGGAGGTACGAGGCGAGAGCGGCCGGGTGAACCTGCTGGCGTCGACCGGCCCTGCCGGAGGCGGCGTGCTGCTGGCGGCGCACATGGACGTGGTCGAGGTCGAGGGCCAGCCGTGGAGCGGCGACCCCTGGCGCCTGCGCCGCGACGGCGACCGCCTGGTGGGACGCGGCAGCGCCGACATGAAGGGCTTCCTCGCCTGCGCGATGCGGGCGATGGCGGGCGCGACGGCACTCGAGCTGCGAGAGCCGCTGCGGCTGGCGGTGTCCACCGACGAGGAGATCGGCTGCGTGGGGGTGCGCGACCTGCTGCCGGCGGTCGCGGCGCTGCCGCAACGGCCACGCGCCTGCCTGGTCGGCGAGCCGACCGGGATGCGCATGGTGACGGCGCACAAGGGCAAGCTGGCGCTGCGCGCGATCCTGCACGGCAGCGCCCGCCACTCGAGCGAGGCGCCGCTCGCAGACAACGCGGTCGAGCACGCCGCCGAGCTGGTGCTGGCGCTGCGCGACCGTGGCCGCGAGCTGGCCGACGGCCGCCGCGACCGGCGCTTCGCGATCCCCCACTCCACCATCTCGGTCGGTCCCATCCACGGCGGCCGCGCGCTGAACGTGGTGCCCGACCACTGCACGGTCGAGTTCGAGGTGCGCAACCTGCCCGGCGAGGATCCGGCCTCGCTGCTTCACGGCACCGGCGTAGCCGAGATCGAACGGCTGGCGGCCTACCCGGCCCTGGACGGCGAGGCCGGCGCTCTGCGAGACCTGCTCGGCGTGCCCGCGGGTGATGCGATCGACTTCGGCACGGAGGCCGGGCTGTACGCGCAGCTGGGGATCGCCACCGGCGTCTGCGGGCCGGGCGACATCGGCGACGCCCACCGCGCCGACGAGTCGGTCGCGCTGGAGCAGCTGGACGCGTGCTCGGCAGCGCTGGACCATCTGCTGGCGCATCTGACGTAGGGATCTCCCCGACGCCGGCGTATCCGCCGGCGGCACATGATCGAGACGGCGGCCGCCGGCCGTCTCAGACAGGGAGGTACGCCATGAACGTCAGATGGGTACGAACGGCGCTGGTCGCCGCCTGTGCGCTCGCCTACCTCGTGGTGTGGGCGGGAACGGCCGAGGCTGCGACGCCCCGGCAGCTGCTGCATCGCTACCAGCCGGTGACGGTGCTCGATCCGTTGGAGCAGTTCGCGCCGACGGCGGTGAACGGGTTCGTGAACGACTCGGTGCTGGAGATCCAGACGTCACCGGGTGTATGGAGCGTGGCACAGGCGAACCCGTCGTTGGCGACGCTGGCAACACAGCCGGCACAGAGCTGCATCGATGCCGGCCTGGGAGGCGACTGCTACCGCCTGAACCAGGCGGCCTGCTCGCCGGCAGATGGCACCGCCGGTGTTGCCTGCTACAACAACGCGCAGCAGGCGGGTGATCCGCGCAGCGCTGTGTACGCGCGGGTCGTCCGCAAGCCGCACAAGACCGTGCTCGAGTACTGGTACTTCTACTACGACGACTTCTACTCGTACAACTACCCGCCGGACGATCTGTTCTGGCAGGCGCACGAGGGTGACTGGGAGGTCGTCAGCGTGGTGCTCGACCGCGGCACACTGCAGCCGCTGTACGCGGCGTACAGCCAGCACTGCACGGGAGAGCGGCGGGCCTGGGACGATGTTGAGCGGTCGGGCAGCCACCCGGTCGATCACGTCGCGATCGGGTCACACGCGAACCTGTTCGAGGCCGGCAGCCATCCGGTCGCCACGCAGTGCATCCCGGCAGCCGCGCTGCAGATCCTTGCGGCGAACGGTCTACCGGCACCCGTCGACCGCTCCGGCGCCGGACAGTCGTTCGGCCCCGCGTCGGTCGCCGGGGTGGATGCCACCGCGATCCGCAGGGTGGGCTCCAGGCGACCCGCCTGGATCCGGTTCGCGGGGACTTGGGGCGAGAATCAGGTGTTCCACGCTCCGCCTCCGATCGGCACCCAGGTGTTCCAAACCTCGCCGATCTCGCCTCCCTACCAGCAGGTGTGGAAGCTGCCACTGACGGCGTTCTCGCAGTGGCCCGTCGGATGAGGTAGGCATGGTGCGGGTGTCCGGTCAACCACGGGCCGGGCACCCGTCCATGGTAGGCTGCGGCGCTTCCGCGGCCACGCTTTTCGAGAGGTGCACGACATGATCAACAAGCTCCTGGCAGTCGCCTTCGTTGCCCTCGCGGTGGCCGCATCCGGGTGCGGCAGCTCCAGCTCGTCGTCAAGCTCGGCGCCGCCGGTCAGCTCCGCCGTCGCACTGACGTGCACGCCTGCCAGCCTGAAGACTCTGACCTCCGGGACGCTCACGATCGGCACCGACAACCCTGCGTACTATCCCTACTTCCAGGGCGGCCCTGGTGGCCAGTGGACCGGCTCGTACAACAACAATCCCTACACCGGCAAGGGCTTCGAGAACGCCGTCGCCTACGCCGTGGCCGCCAAGCTCGGCTACACAAGGGAGCATGTGAAGTGGGCGGTGACGCACTTCGACCAGAGCTTCGCGCCCGGGCCGAAGAACTTCGACGTCTACCTGGCGCAGGTCTCGATCCGGCCCAAGCGCGCCGAGAACGTTGACTTCAGCCTGCCCTATTACCACGCCAACCAGGCCGTGGTGGCGCTCAAGGGCACTCCGATCACCAATGTCACCTCGCTGGCCGGCCTCAAGCAGTACAAGCTCGGCACCCAGGTCGGCACCACCAGCTACGACTTCATCACGCAGACAATCCAGCCGAGCCAGCAGCCGACCGCGTACACCAGCACAAACGACGCCATCCATGCGCTCGAGGCCGGCCAGATCGACGGCATCGTGGTCGATCTGCCCACCGCGTTCTACATGACGGGCAGCGGGCAGGTCGCCCACGGCACGGTGGTCGGGCAGTTCCCGACGTCGCCCGGCGGCGATCAGTGGGGGCTGGTAATGCAGAAGGGCAGCAGCCTCAAGCCGTGCGTCGACAAGGCCGTGGCCGCACTCACGGCCGACGGGACACTCGCCAAGCTGCAGCAGACCTGGCTGTCCGCGAAGATCAGCACCCCGGTCCTTCAGTAACGAGATGCTGCGGGGCAGCAACCGACCCCGACGCGGTTCCCTGTTGCTCCCGGCGTCGGCCGGGAACGTGTGGGTGGCGCTGGCGAGCACGGTGGTCGTGTTTGCCGGGCTGACGCTGATCGTCGTCAACTCGTCGGGATGGCCGAAGGTCAAACACGCCTTCTTCGACCCGGCCGAGTTCCGGGCCTACTTCGCAACCGTCGGCCACGCCTTCGTGCTGAACATCAAGATCTTCCTGGTGGCCGAGGTGCTGATCCTCATCCTGGCGCTGGTGCTTGCGGTGCTGCGCCAGCTGCCGGGGCCGGTGTTCTTCCCGATCCGGCTGCTGGCGATCGGCTATACGGATCTGTTCCGCGGCATCCCCACCATCCTGCTGGTTTACCTGTTCGGGTTCGGCATCCCCACGTTGCAGCTGGCCCATGTCACCAACGATCCCGTCTACCTGGGTGCAGCGGCACTGGTGGTCGTGTACACGGCGTACGTGTCGGAGGTGTACCGCGCCGGCATCGAGTCGGTGCACCCCAGCCAGGAAGCGGCGGCCAGGTCGCTGGGCCTGACTCGCGGACAGACGATGCGGACGGTGATCCTGCCGCAGGCGGTACGGCGCGTGATCCCACCGCTTCTGAATGACTTCATCGGGCTGCAGAAGGACACGGCGCTGATCTCGGTGCTGGGACCGGTCGAGGCACTGCAGCGGGCGACACTGGGCGCGAGCAGCGAGTTCAACTACACGCCCTACGTGGTGGCGGCCTTCTTCTTCGTGCTGATCACGGTGCCCCAGGCGCGGCTGACGGACCTGCTGATCGAGCGCGACCGCAAGCGCCAGATGGCGGGCGGGCGGGTGTGAGCACCCCGACCCCGGCGCTGGTCTGCACCGACGTGCACAAGTCGTTCGGCAAGCTGGAGGTGCTGAAGGGCATCGACCTGTCGGTGGACGAGCACGAGGTGATCTGCCTGATCGGGGCGTCCGGCTCGGGGAAGTCGACGCTGCTTCGCTGCATCAACCTGCTGGAGCGGATCAACAGCGGCAGCATCGAGGTGGGCGGCCAGGACATCACGGCGCCGAACGTGGACGTGAACCAGGTGCGGCGCGGGATCGGGATCGTGTTCCAGGCGTTCAACCTGTTCCCGCACATGTCGGTGATGGGCAACGTCACGCTGGCACCGCGCAAGGTGATGGGGCTGTCGCGGTCGCAGGCCGAGGCGGAGGCGGTGGAGCTGCTCGACCGTTTCGGGCTCGCCGACAAGCGGGACGAGTCCCCCGACCGGCTGTCAGGCGGGCAGCAGCAGCGGGTGGCGATCGTGCGGGCGCTGGCGACGCATCCGCAGCTGATGCTGCTGGACGAGGTCACCAGCGCACTCGACCCGGAGCTGGTCGCGGAGGTGCTGAACGTGATCCGGGAACTGGCGGAGGGCGGGATGACGATGCTGATCGCGACCCACGAGATGGGCTTCGCGCGCGACATCGCGCGCCGCGTCTGCTTCCTGGACGAGGGCGTGCTGCTGGAGCAGGGGCCACCCGAGCAGATCTTCAGCTCACCTCGCGAGGAGCGCACCCAGCAGTTCCTGCAGCGCATCATCGAGGCCGGCCGCATGTGAAAAGCCGGGCGATGGGCCGTTGGTAGACTGCGCCGCCGGGGCCGTTAGCTCAGCTGGTAGAGCAGGGGACTCTTAATCCCAAGGTCGTAGGTTCGATCCCTACACGGCCCATCCACTCAATCAGCCGACGCGCGTGACCCAGTCGATCTGAACGTGGTCGTTCGGCTTGCCGCCTACCACGACATCTTCCGAGCGCGCTCACGCCACCCGACACCCCTGCCGCGGGGGGTTACAGCTCCGGGCGCACTCCTCCGACTGCGGCCAGCGCCCGGTCGATTCCCTGTTCGAGCCGAACACGCCGCCCCTCGGCCAGGCCGTCCGCCCACATGCCTGGGTCAGATTCGGCGACCGGGGCAAGGAGCTGCTCATCGACCAGCACATCCGAGCCGCTCAGCTCAAGCCCGCGCTCAGCGCTGGCGTGCGCCACGACGCCACGCAACACCGAGGCGGCGGCCGGGTCGCCACGTGCCGTCAGGACGCCGGCCGCGCACGTCACGGCGCCGATCACCGTTGCGATGTCCCCCACGTCGCGGCCTCCGTTCAGCGCCGCCGAGACATGCTCGGCCGCCGATCCGAGCGATTCCTCGAACAACGCGGCGACGGCCAGACCCAGGTGGTAGGACGGCTCACGGCCGCGGTCACCCAACTCCTCAGACAGCGCGAGGGCCGACTCGTAGCGGCGCCGCGCGGCGGCGTAGTCGCCGGCGATCAGCGCAGCCTCGGCGAGATTGGCCTCGAGGATCGCCAGGTCGCGGCGATCGCCGGCCGCGCGGAGCAGCCGGGCGGCCTCGTCGAACAGCCGCTCTCCGGCATCGGGCTCGCCCAGCTCGTAGCGTCCCACCGCCAGCAGATTGAACGCGAAGGCACGCATGATGTCGTCACCGGCTGCCTCGGCCACCGCGGCCGCGCGTTCCGCCAATGCCACAGTGCGCGCGAAGTCGCCTCGCAGCATCGCCAGTGCCGCCATCTGGGTCAGCCCTCGCGTGTGCACGCGGTCGCTGCCGGCCGACCGGCTGATCTCGAGGCTCTGCTCGGTGAGTGCCTGCGCCTCCTGGACATCGGCGCTGTTGAACGCCGCCAGCGCAGCCGCCAGCAGCGACTTCGCGCGCAGCCGGTCGTCCTCGCCGTGGTAGGCCGCCAGCCCCTGTAGTAGCCAGCCGCGGGCCTCGTCGAAGCTGCCCCGCGCGTCCCAGAAGTCGACCAGCGCGGCCGCGATGCGAAGCGCAACCTCGGTATCGCCGGCTGCCAGTGATGTACCGACGGCGGCGCGGATGTTGGCGAACTCCTCGTCCAGACGGCCCATCCACCGCACCTGCTCCGGGCCTAGCAGCTGAGGCTCGGCCTCCTCGGCAAGCGTGCACACCCAGGCCGCATGGCTTCGCCGAACGGTTTCGTGGTCGCGTACCTCGAGCTGATCATTCGCGAACTCGCGCACGGTCGCCAGCATCAAGAACCGCGCATGCCCCTCCACGTCTTGCCGTCGAAGCACCAGATTCTTCTGCACCAACGCCTCCAGCACATCGGGGTCGGCGGAGCACACGGTCTCTGCCGCTTCCAGCGAGCAACCGCCTGCAAACACCGCCAGGTTTCGAAACAGCTCCTGCTCGACTGGGGACAGCAAGCCGTAGCTCCAGTCGATTGTGGCCTCGAGCGTCCGCTGCCTGTCGGGGATGTCGCGGGCGCTCGAGCGGAGCATCGGTAGGCGCCGTTCGAGTCGCTCCAGCATGGTCGGCGGCGGCAACAGCCTGACCCGGGCGGCCGCCAGCTCGATGGCGAGGGGCAGCCCGTCCAGCCGCCCGCAGATCTCTGCAGTGGGAAGGTCCGCCTCGAAATCGGGATCGACCAGCCTCGCCCTGTCGGTGAAGAGCTCGATCGCGTCGGTCGCCTCGAGCGGCGAGAGCGGGAACTCCTGCTCTGCATCGATGCGCAGCGGCTCGCGACTGGTCGCGAGGACAGTGAGCCCGCCGGCCCGGGTGACCAGCCCGGCCACGTCGGCGGCCGCATCTACGACGTGCTCGAAGTTGTCGAGTATGAGCAGCAGCCGCCGCATCTCCAGGTGCGCCGCCAGCGTCTCCAGCAGCGGCTCACCGGGGCTCTCCCGCACACCCACCGTCTGCGCGATTGCCGGAATCACAAGCCTGGCGTCGGTGAGCGGTGCGAGTCCCACGAACAACACGCCGTTGGGGAAGTGCTCGACCAGCTCCAGTCCGGCCTGCACGGCCAGCCTCGTCTTCCCCGTGCCTCCGGCGCCGGTCAACGTGACCACCCGGCTTCGGCCCCACCGGATCGCGCTCGCCAACTCGGCCAGCTCGCGCTCGCGGCCCACCAACCGCCGCCCTGGTATGGGTAGGTTGGTGTTGCTAAGGCTGCGCAGGGGCGGGAAGTCGAACGCCAGCCCGTGCCCCCGAACCTGGAAGATCCACTCGGGTTCCGGAAGATCCTTGAGCCGGTGCTCGCCCAGATCGCGCAGCTCGAACGGCGCGTCGGCCGCGTCGGCCGACGACCGCGAGAGCAGCACCTGGCCGCCGTGCCCGGCCGCCGCGATACGGGCGGCGCGGTGCACGTGGATGCCCGCGTACCCCTCGGACGTGCGCAGGGGTGTCCCCGTGTGCAGCCCCATGCGCACGCGCACCGGACCGCCGGCCAGTCCCCGTTGCGCCTCCACGGCCGCCGACACCGCGTCGCCGGCTCGTGGGAAGACGACGAAGAAGGCATCGCCCTGGGTGTCCACCTCGACGCCGCCGTGGCGCGCGAACGCCTGTCTGAGGACACCGCGGTGCTCGGCCAGCACGTCCGGATAGCGATCGCCGTACTTCTGCACCAGCCGGGTCGAGCCGTCGATGTCGGTAAACAGCAGGGTCAACTCACCGTCGGGCAACGTGCGCACGCGTGAAGCTTCCCGCGCGCCGGGATCGCGCGCAACCGAGTGACACTTGCCCGTCTCAGACATCCACACAGCGCGGCGCACCGTAGGACGTCCAGGCAACGAGTCAGGTTCGACGGCTCGGGAAAACGCGGGTACAGTTGTCCAAGGTTCCAGCGTACGAGGCGGGGGGCAGATGAAAGGTCGAATGCCGGTTGTGGGCAGGCGCGTGGTCGTGGTCGGCCTTGCCGTGCTCGCGGCCAGCCTGTGGGTGACGAGCGCTCTGGGAGCGATTTCCAACTTCTCCGGCCACGTTCAGGCCGGCGTGCTCTACAACAAGAGCATCCCCGTCTCCGACAGCGGCACGATCAGCGCCACCATCTCCTGGTCGACGCCTTCAGCCGTGTTGACCGTCGCCATCGTCAACCCGTCCGGCACCCAGGTCGCCATCAACTCGACCAACGCCAATCCCAAGACGGTCACCTGGAACGCCACCGTCACCGGCACCTACAAGATCCGGGTCAAGGCCAAGTCTGGCAGCTCCGACTTCACCGGCAGCGTCACCTACCCGGGCATCACCGTGCCCACGTTCGCCGCCCAGCTGGGCGGCGGCAGCACCGGCCACGCCACCGTGTACCCGTCCGGCCTCGATGTCGGCCCCGACGGCACCATCTACGTGGCCGACACCGGCAACGACCAGGTCGCCGCCTACTCGCAGTCCGGCACGCTGCTCTGGCGCAAGGGCGCCCGCGGTGTGCGCACCGCCGGCAACTTCGCCAACCCGCGCGACCTCACCTACCTGAACGGCGACCTCTACGTCGATGACACCGGCAACAACCGCATCCAGGTGCTGGATGCCTCCAACGGCAACACGATCGGCTCGCCCTGGACCGGCCTGCCTTCCACGCTCGGCATCACCGCCGGCAAGGACTCGGCCGGCAACAACATCATCCTGGTCAGCGAGGACACGTCCAACAAGATCGCCGTCTACTCGACGACGGGCACGCTCAAGTGCACGATCGCGGTGCCGTCGACTGGCACAGCGCCGAACGTCAAGCAGGCGCTTCCGCGTGACGCAGCCACCGACGCAGCCGGCAACGTCTACGTGGCCGCCTACCAGCAGGACCGCATGGACGAGTTCGGGCCGGTGGTCGGAAATACCTGTCCCACCACCGTGACCAGGACCTGGGGCACGTCAGGAAACGGGCCGCTCCAGTTCAAGCGCCCCTACGGCGTGGCCACCGACGGTAGCGGCCATGTGTTCGTGGCTGACTCCGACAACGAGCGCATCCAGGAGTTCAACAGCACCGGCAGCACGCTGATCGCCAGCTTCGGGGCCAGCTCTCCGACCGGCGACTTCCAGCAGCTGCGGCGGGTCGCGGTCGCAAACGGCCAGGTCTACGGCGCCGACCTGTGGGGCCTGCACATCGACCGCTTCACCGCACCCGGCCCGACGCCGACCCAGACCTACCCGGCCACGTTCGGGGCACCGCCGCAGGGATCGTTCAACGAGCCCTCGGGCATGACGTTCGACAGCAACGGCAACCTGTACGTGGCCGACAGCGTCAACCAGCGCATCCAGCAGTTCCGGCCGGGCGCGAACGGCGAGACCTGGTCGAACGGCGCGATGTGGGGGGCCCGCGGCTGGGGCTCCAGCGACCTGAGCGGCTTCAACTGGCCACGCGACGTCAGCTTCGCCCCCGGCACCGGCGGCAACCCCGGCACGCTGTGGGTGTCGGACACCAAGAACAACCGCCTGCTCGAGTTCGACATGAACGGCACCTCCACCGGCAACTCGGTGATCGTGGGCGGCGCGCTGACCTGGCCGTACGCGGTCGATGCCAGAGGTGGCAACGGCAGCCTGATCGTGGCCGACACCTTCGCCAACAAGGTCGAGAGCTGGAACGGCTCAACGCTGAACTGGTCGACCACCACCGCCGGCGGCACCGCCTTCAAGAATCCCTACGACGTGGCGGTCGCAAACGGCGTCGTCTACGTGGCCGACGCGGCCAACAAGCGCATCGTCGAGCTGAACGCCAACACCGGCGGCTACATGACCACCGTCGGCACCAGCTACCTGCACTCGCCGCAGGGCGTGGCGATCGATCCCACCAATGGCAACATCTGGGTGTCGGACACCAGCTTCAACAAGCTGGTCGAGTTCCCCGCCGCCGGCGGAGCACCGATCCAGACGGTGAGCGCTCCCAACGGCGCCTTCAACCACCCGGCCCACCTCGACGTGCACGTGGACGCCGTGGGCACCGCCTACCTGTACGTGGATGACGTCTACAACGACCGCGTCGTGATCCTCAACCTGAACGAGGGGCCATGACCCGCGTGCTCCGCAGCCGCTGGCGCGCGCCGCTGGCCGCGCTTGCCGTGACCGTGATGGGGCTGACCCTGGCCTCCGCCGCTGGTGCCGCGCCCACCGTCACGTTCCAGAAGTCCTACGGCTTCAGCGGTCCCGCCGGCATCTACGCCTACGGCATGGAGTGGGACGCCTCCGACAACACGATCCTGGTCGGCGACTACTGGAACTACCGCGTGCAGCGGTTCTCGGCCACCGGCACGCACCTGGCCACCTACGCCGACCTGACCGGCCCCAAGGCCAACGGCGGCATCGCCAGCGCCCCCTATGACATCGCCTCCGACCCGACCGATCCGGTCGGCGGCGGCTCCTCGTTCTGGGCGGCCGACCAGGGCAGCTCCAACTTCGCCGAGTTCTCGCACTCCGGCGCCTGGCTACAGACGATCGGCGCCCAGCAGTCCACCGTCACCGGCACCGACGCCACTCATCCCGGCCACAGCTACCCCTTCGGCTGTGGCAACGGCCAGATGAACGTGCCCACCCACATCATGGTCGACACCGTCGCATCCAACCACTTCCTGTACGTGTCAGACCCGGCCTGCCGGAACGTCTACATCTTCAACCACCAGGGCGTGTTCCAGGGCCAGTTGGACTGGACGGGCTCGGGCGTGGGCACGCCGATCCCGCGCGGCCTGGCCGAGGACGCGGCCGGCAACATCTACGTGGCCGAGTACAACTCGCGCCGCATCTTCGTGTTCAACTCGACCACGCGCAAGATCATCGCCTCGAGCGCCGCCCAGAGCGACCTGCGCGACGTGCGCGGGATCGCGCTCGATCCCACTCGCCACCTGATCTACGCGGCCGGCGCTGCGCTGAACCGGGTCTACGAGTACTCCTACGACCCCGCCACCATCGCCAGCGGCACCGGCCCCGGGAGCACGGTCGTGCGGTTCGTGAACGAGTGGCGGAATACCGACGGCACCAACTACGCGCTGAAGCACCAGGTCTTCGACTCGATCCGGTTCGTGGCGGTGGACGGCTCCGGCGATGTCTACACCGCCGACACCTGGGGCTGCCCGGCCTATGCCAGCCAGTGCGTGTCCACGACGCCGGTGCAGGACCCCGGCTACCGGGTGCTCAAGTTCACGCCCAACGACTGGACGACCAAGCCCAGCTGCAACCCGGGCAATGCGACCGCGCAGAACACGTGCGCCGGGGCGACCCCGCTCAGCTGGTCGGCCGGCACGGAGCCACCGCCGCAAGGCGGGTTCAACCAGCAGAACGGGATCGCGGTCGTGCCCAATGACTCGGAGGCGACAGGCGGCGCCGACGGCCTCTACGTGGTGGACACGTTCGAGCAGCGGGTGCAGAAGTTCGACACCAACCAGACCTGCTCGTCGACCGGCAGCTGCCCGGCGTGGATCCGCCAGTGGGGCGGCCGCGCGCCGTCCAACCCCAACAACGAGGGCTTCGGCTACCCGCGCGCACTCACCTACGAGCCGGACGGCCACCACTACATCTGGGTCGGCGACAACAACAACGACGTGATGGCGTTCACCCAGCAGGGCGGGTTCGTGCACCGCTTCGGATCACAGGGCAAGTCGCCCGGCATGTTCTCGGGCGGCGTGCAGGGCATCCGCGTGCAAGGCGGCCGCGTCTACGCGACCGACGTCGCAGGCTGCCGTCTGCAGGTGTTCAACGAGGCCCAGCTGCTGTCGGTGCCCAGCGGCACCGGCGCGCTCGAGGATGTCGTCGGCGGCTGCGGCACCACCGGCAAGTTGATGAGCGCGCCGCGCGGCATCGCGGTTGACCCCACCAACCCCTCGATCGTGTACGTCGCCAACACCGGGAACGGTGTCATCACCAAGTGGCAGCTCAGTTTGGGCGCCCCGGGCAGCTTCAACGGCGGCGGCACCGCCACCCAGATCAAGCCGAGCTGCGATGGCAAGGCCCTGGCCCAGCCCTGGGGCATCACCTACGAGGATGGCTGGTATTACATCGGCGACGT